>DASSBE010000236.1:0-7004 GCA_035699065.1 Nocardioidaceae bacterium | reverse complement strand
GCGGTGCTCGACGGTCGGCTGCTACCGATCCGCGCGGCCAAGATCGTCGGCGTCCTCAACGACGCCCTCATCGCCGCGCCGCGCGAGAGCGTGGCCCGGAGACACGCGTGACGGTCGTCGTCGAGACGCGGACGCAGCTCGCGGCCGCGCTCGCACGCACCTGCGACGCCGGCGGACGGGTCGCGCTGGTCCCGACCATGGGGGCGCTGCACGAAGGACATGCCTCGCTGCTGCGGACCGCTCGGAGACGGGTCTGCGACACCGACGCGGTCGTCGCCTCGATCTTCGTCAACCCGATGCAGTTCGGGCCGGGCGAGGACCTGTCCCGCTACCCACGGACCTTCGATGCCGACCTGGAGGTCTGCGTCGCCGAAGGGGTAGACGTGGTCTTTGCTCCCTCGGTCGAGGAGGTGTACCCCGGCGGCGAACCGCAGGTCAGCATCGACCCCGGACCGCTCGGCAAGCTCCTCGAAGGCAGCTTCCGGCCTACACACTTCCGCGGCGTACTCACCGTCGTCGCGAAGCTCTTCGGCCTGGTCCGACCGGACCTGGCCGTGTTCGGGGACAAGGACTACCAGCAGCTGGTGCTGATCCGGCGGATGGCGGCGGACCTGTGCCTCGGCATCGAGGTGGTCGGCGGGGAGATCGTCCGCGAGCCCAGCGGCCTGGCGCTGTCCTCGCGGAACCGCTACCTGGACGAGGCACAAAAGCAGCTCGCGGTGACGTTGTCCGAGGCGCTCCGGGCCGGGATCGAGGCGGCGGAGTACGGCGGGCCGCACGCACTGGAGGCCGCACGTGCCGTGCTGCGCCGGACCGACGGCGTCGACCTGGACTACCTCGAGCTGACCGGCCCCGACCTCGGGGAGCCGCCCGAGGCGGGAGAGGCACGGCTCCTGGTCGCGGCGCGGGTCGGTAGCACCCGGCTGATCGACAACATGGCACTACAACTCGGGAACAAGAAACAGGGGGGCAGCTGATGTTGCGCACCATGATGACCAGCAAGATCCACCGGGCGACGGTGACGCAGGCCGACCTGCACTACGTCGGCTCGGTCACCGTCGACGAGGACCTGCTCGACGCAGCCGACCTGCTCCCCGGCGAGCTCGTCCACATCGTCGACGTCACCAACGGGGCGCGGCTCCAGACCTACACGATCGCCGGCGAGCGCGGATCCGGCGTGATCGGCATCAACGGTGCGGCCGCCCGGCTGGTGCAGCCCGGTGACCTGGTGATCCTGATCGGGTACGGCCAGATGGACACGGCGGAGGCACGTGAGCACGAGCCGCACGTCGTCTTCGTCGACGCGGGGAACAACATCATCGGCACCGGTCACGATCCCGCTCAAGCGCTTCCGGACACCGGGCTCGTGCGCGGCGACCTGGTCGCTCGATAACCTCCGTAGGTGATCCCCCTCCCGTCGCGACTCGCGGCCGCTCCCGCAGGTTGGACGACGTACGCCGACATCGTGGTGATCGGCTCGGGAATCGCGGGCCTCACCGCCGCGCTGCAGGCCAGGCAGGCGGGCTCGGTCATGGTGGTGACCAAGGACCGCCTGTCCGCCGGCTCCACCCGCTGGGCGCAGGGCGGGATCGCCGCCGCCCTCGGGCCGGGCGACACGCCGGAGCAGCACCTGGTCGACACCCTGGTCGCCGGTGCCGGGATCTGTGACGAGCACGCGGTCCGCGTCCTGGTCACCGAAGGCCCGGACGCGGTGCGCGAGCTGATCTCACTGGGCACCCGGTTCGACCACACCGACGCGGGTGAGCTCTCGCTGACCCGGGAGGGCGGGCATCTGCGGGACCGGATCGCGCACGCCGGCGGTGACGCCACCGGTGCGGAGATCCAGCGAGCGCTCGCTGCCGCCGTCCGCGCGGCGCCCGACATCACCGTCACCGAGCACGCGCTGGTGCTCGACCTGATCCGCGGTGCCGCCGGCGGGGTCGCCGGCGTCACCCTGCACGTGATGGGCGAGGGGCAGCACGACGGGGTCGGGGCGGTGCTGTGCCGCGCCGTCGTCCTCGCCAGCGGCGGGCTGGGGCAGGTCTTCTCCGCCACCACCAACCCGCCGGTGTCCACCGGCGACGGGATGGCCCTGGCCCTGCGCGCGGGGGCGGTGCTCCGCGACATGGAGTTCGTCCAGTTCCACCCCACCGTGATGTGGCTCGGCGCCTCCTCCAAAGGCCAGCAGCCGCTGATCTCCGAGGCGGTGCGCGGAGAGGGCGCCTTCCTCGTCGACGACCACGGCGACCGCTTCATGCAGGGCCGGCACGAGCTCGCCGACCTCGCGCCCCGCGACGTCGTCGCCAAGGCGATCATGCGACGGATGCGCGAGACCGGCGCCGAGCACGTGTGGCTCGATGCCCGGGCGTTCGGCCAGGACACCTGGCAGCGGCGGTTCCCGACCATCCTCGCCACCTGCCGCGAGCACGGTGTCGACCCGGTCACCGAGCTCATCCCCGTCGCGCCGGCGTGTCACTACGCCTCCGGCGGCGTGGTCACCGATCTCCACGGCCGCTCCAGCGTGCCCGGTCTGTTCGCGTGCGGCGAGGTTGCATGCTCGGGCGTGCACGGAGCCAACCGGCTCGCCTCGAACTCGTTGCTCGAGGGACTGGTGTTCTCACGCCGGATCGCCGCGGTCCTCCGCGAGGCGCTCCCCGAACGCCAGCAGCCCGCGACGGAGACCCGTGACACCGGGGTGGTCGACCCGACCATGCTCCCGATCCTCCAGCATGCGATGACCGAGCACGCGGGGGTGCTCCGGTCCGCCGAGGGCCTGGCGCAGAATGCGCGCTCGCTCGACGCGATCATCCAGGAGACCACGGAGCAGCCGGACACGGCCGCGTGGGAGACCACGAACCTGCTCACGGTCAGTGCCGCCCTCGTCGGCGCCGCGAGCCTGCGCGCGGAGACCCGCGGCTCGCACTGGCGTGAGGACTTCCCGGACCGTGACGACGCCGCGTGGGGCGGACACATCGACACCACCATGACCGCGGACGGCCGGCTGCGGATGGACTACCACCCCGGTTCAGGGCCGCCTACGGCCGGGGAAACCCTCACCGCCACAGGAGCACGCTGATGAGCAGCATCGCCGGCCCCATGTTCGCCGACCTCCCCGAGGGCCTCCTCGCCGAGCTGGCCGACGCCGGGCTGGACCCGCGGCAGGTGTACGACGACGTGGTCGCCGCCGTGGACGAGGATCTCCCCGGAGAGGACGTGACCAGCGCGGCCACCATTCCCGCGGAGACGTCGGCCTGGGCGGACCTGACCGCACGCGCAGACGGTGTCCTCGCCGGCCTCGCCGTGGCCGAGCTGGTGTTCCGTTTCGTGGCCGGCGATGTGGTCGAGACCTCCCGCAAGGCGGCCGACGGCGACCACGTCTCCCGCGGTGACGTCGTGCTGAGCGTGCACGGCCCGGTCCACCTGCTGCTCACGGCCGAACGGACGGCGCTGAACTTCCTGTGCCACCTCTCCGGCGTGGCGACCACGACCGACACCTGGGTGCAGGCGCTCGCGGGCACCGGCGCACGGGTCCGTGACACCCGCAAGACCCTCCCGGGCTTCCGTGCGCTCGAGAAGTACGCCGTACGCTGCGGCGGCGGCGTGAACCATCGGGCCACCCTGTCCGACCAGGCACTGGTCAAGGACAACCACGTGCTGGCAGCCGGCGGAGTGGTGCCGGCCTACCGTGCGGTACGCGAGCGCTACCCCTCCCTCCCGGTCCAGGTGGAGGTCACGACGCTCGACCAGCTCAGCGAGCTGCTCGACGCCGGCGCCGACCAGGTCCTGCTCGACAACATGACCACCGAGCAGATGACGCGCGCCGTCGCCGTCAACGCCGGTCGGGCGAAGCTCGAAGCCTCCGGCGGGCTCAGCCTGGACCGGGCCAAGGAGGTGGCCGCCACGGGCGTCGACTTCCTGGCCGTGGGTGCGCTGACCCACTCCGCGCCGGTCCTCGACCTCGCCATGGACCTGCGCGGCACGGCACCCGGGCAGCGGGGGTCCTGATGCTCCTGTGCGCGGACATCGGCAACAGCCACACCACCGTCGGCCTTGTCGACGAGGGCGCGGTGCTGGACCACTGGCGGGTCGCGACCGACGAGCGCCGCACCGCGGACGAGTGGGCGGTGCTGATCAAGAGCCTGCTCGGTGACTCCGCGGTGAGCCACACGCTGCACGGCGTGGCCGTCTGCGCCACGGTGCCGTCGGTGCTGCACGAGTGGCGCGAGATGCTGCGCACCTACTACGGGGACGTCCCGCACGTGGTCGTGGAGCCGGGTGTCCGCACCGGCGTACCTGTCCTGATGGACAACCCGCGTGAGGTCGGCGCCGACCGGATCATCAATGCGCTCGCGGCGGCGAACTTGTTCGAGGGGCCGTCGATCGTGGTGGATTTCGGGACCGCGACGACATTCGACGTGGTGAGCACCCGCGGTGAATACATCGGCGGAGCTATTGCGCCCGGTATCGAGATCTCGCTCGAGGCACTCGGCCGGCGCGGCGCACAATTGCGGAAGGTGGAATTGCTGCGACCCCGAACCGTGATTGCCAAGAACACCGTCGAAGCTTTGCAGTCGGGAATTCTCTACGGGTTCGCGAGCCAGGTCGACGGAATCGTCACCCGGATGGTCGCCGAGCTGAAGCTGGGGATAGCCGACATGAACGTGATCGCCACCGGCGGCCTCGCGCCGCTCGTGGTCGACGAGTGCGCCACCTTCACCGAGCACGAGCCGTGGCTCACCCTGCTCGGCCTGGAGCTGGTCTTCGCCCGCAACCAAACCTGACTGAGTTGTCAGACCCCTGTGCGGCCAGAGCCGCACACGCTTCTGACAAGTCGGTGGATAGGCTTTGCGCATGACTGACCAGCCGCGAGACACCGACGCCGCAGCCGTGGGGGAAGACCTCCCCGAGCAGATGCGGGTCCGCCGGGACAAGCGCGCGCGGCTGATCGAGAAGGGGTACGGCGCCTACCCGCTCACCGTCGAGCGCACGCACACGCTGACCGAGATCCGTGACAGGTTCGACCCGCTGCTCGCGGACGGCACGCTCGAGGCGGACACGCGCACCGGGGAGCAGGTCGCGGTGACCGGGCGGGTGATCTTCCTGCGCAACACCGGCAAGCTGTGCTTCGCACGGTTGCGCGAGGGCAACGGCACCGAGCTGCAGGTGATGCTCTCTCTCGCCGACCTGGGCGAGGAGTCCCTCGACGACTTCAAGTCACTGGTCGACATCGGCGACCACCTCGCGGTGCGCGGTGAGGTCATCACCAGCCGCCGCGGTGAGCTGTCGGTGCAGGCGACGCGCTGGGGGATGGCCGCGAAGACACTGCGCCCACTGCCGAACGAGCACAGCCCGCTCTCGGAGGAGGCGCGGGTCCGGCTGCGTTACGTCGACCTGATCGTGCGCCCGGAGGCACGCGCGATGGTGCGCACCAAGGCGGCGGTGCTGAAGTCGCTGCGGTCCACCCTGGACCGGCGCGGCTACCTCGAGGTCGAGACGCCGACGCTGCAGCTGACCAACGGCGGCGCGGCGGCACGTCCCTTCCGCACGCACCTGAACGCGCTCGACCAGGACATGCTGCTGCGGATTGCGCTGGAGCTCGACCTCAAGCGTGCGCTCGTCGGCGGAGTCGAACGGGTCTACGAGATCGGCCGCACCTTCCGCAACGAGGGGCTCGACTCCACGCACGCCGCCGAGTTCTCGATGCTCGAGGCCTACGAGGCGTACGGCGACTACCACACCATGATGGAGCTGACCAAGGCGTTGGTGCTCGACGCGGCCCGCGAGATCGGCCGCACCGTCGTACCTGCCCGGGACGGCAGCGAGATCGACCTCGAGGGGGAGTGGCGCGAGGCCGGCATCCTGGACCTGGTCTCCGAGGCCGTCGGCGAGCAGGTGGACGCGGAGACCGACGCGGCGACGCTGCGCAAGTACGCCGAACAGCACGAGGTGGACCTCCAGCCGCAGTGGGGCGCCGCGGAGATCGCCGTGGAGCTGTACGAGCAGCTGGTCGAGGACACCCTGCTGCAGCCCACGTTCGTCAAGGACTATCCCGAAGCGGTGAAGCCCCTCGCCAAGCCGCACCGGTCGCTTCCGGGACTGAACGAGGCATGGGACCTGATCATCAACGGCGTCGAGCTCGCCCCGGCGTACTCCGAGCTCAACGACCCGGTGATCCAGCGGCAGCGCCTCGTGGAGCAGTCGCTCCTGGCGGCCGCGGGCGACCCGGAGGCGATGGACCTCGACGAGGACTTCCTTCGCGCCCTCGAGTTCGGAATGCCGCCTGCGGGGGGCATGGGAATGGGTGTCGACCGGCTGATCATGCTGCTGACCGGGACAGGAATCAGGGAGACGATCCTGTTCCCGCTGCTGCGCCCGGAATAGGCCTCATCTGCCCGAGATGTGCTCCACGATGGCGGTGGTGGAGATGGAAGGGGTGCGTTCGAGGTACTGCACCTCGCAGACGTCCGAGAGGTCGTCGAACTTGCCGGCCCAGTCGTCACCCATCACCAGCACGTCGGCCTTGAACTGCTCGATATAGTGCCGCTTGAGCTCGAGGCTCTCCTCGACGAACACCTCGTCCACCGGTTTGAGGGCGGCGACGATCGCGAGCCGCTCGTCCTGCGAGAAGACCGGCGCCCTGCCCTTCTTGCGCTCGTTCAACGCATCCGCCGAGACCCCCACCACGAGCCGGTCACCGAGCGCCGCGGCCCTCTCGATCACCCGCAGGTGTCCGACATGGAACAGGTCAAAGGTGCCGAAGGTGATCACAGTCCGCGTCATAGAACTGAGATGGTATCGAGTGCTCGGAACGACTGCTTCTCGTGGGTCGCGGAATTCCGGATCACCCTGTTGTGCTCTGCACATTTTCCGTCCGTCACCACCCGGGATCTCACCGGCATTGACAAGGTAATTCGATTTGACTGGCATCTCGCCGAGAAAGCCAATAACCTTCCACGGGATTAGCTGAATTCGGATCAAGGGGAGGTCAATTAAATGGCGCAACG
>DASSBE010000235.1:0-13554 GCA_035699065.1 Nocardioidaceae bacterium | reverse complement strand
CCTCGGCGGGGGGCGCGTCAGCGGCGGGCGCCTCGGCGGGGGCGGTGGATTCGGCGGTCTGGTTCTCGCCGGGGTTCTCAGCGTCGAGCATGTGCTCTCCTATGGCTCCCGGGAACGCCCTCTCGGGCGGGATACACGCGGGAGCGTGTCAGTCGTCGTCCGGCGAACCGGCGCGACGCAAGCCTGCGGTCGGAGCTCCACCAGGGCTGACCATCGTCGCCATGGGTCGGCGGTGACTATCAGTCTCGTCTGGAGCTGCGGCGACACCCTCCGATGTTTTCGTCACATGGGCGGCCACGCGAGCACAGTCCGCGGTCAGCAGTTGGATCGTGAGCGTTGCTCTCACCAACGGGTCACACTGCGTCGCGGTCGGGTGCCAACGGATCGCCCACCGTGCCGGTCCGTGTGTCGAGCGGGCCCTGGGCCAGTCGCTCGTGCAAAGGAGCGGTGCCAACCTCGAGCCCGGCGACCTCACGGAGTCCGGCGAGGACGTCGTCGGGTCTCACGGACGGGGTTCCGTGACGTAAGACCACGTCGAGTATCGCACACTCTTCCCCGGTTTCCGGGGTGGGCTGTGACGCGAGCGACACGACCGCGGCACGACAGTTGAACTGACGCAACCCCTTTTTGGTCATCCGTTCGACGAGGACCTCCTCGGTGGCGAGGAAGGCACGGACCGCTTCCTCGGCCGCAGCCGTGGTCGCGCCGGGCAGCGTGAGCCGCCACCGGCTGACCTCGAGCCGGTCCGCGAGTGTCCCGCCGGCGCTGACCACGACCTCGAGCACGTCGAGGCCGGCCGGGAGCGCCTCGTCGAGGACCTGCTCGACCCGGCGCGGGTCGACCTCCTCGGCGAGCGCGATCTCGAGGTACTCCGCCTCGCTGGCGGACCCGGTCGGGGCCGCGCCGGCGTAAGAGATCCGGGGATGCGGGTTGAATCCCGAGGAGTACGCCATCGGCACCCGGGCGCGGACGATCGCCCGCTCGAACGCGCGGGAGAAGTCCCGGTGGCTGGTGAACCGGAGCCGGCCCCGTTTCGCGTACCGGATCCGCATCCGCTGGACCGGCGGGGCTTGTTGCTCGGGCTGTTCACGCACGCGGCAACCCTATCCGGGCGCGGACCGGTCGGTCAGGTCCCGGCCTGCTTCGACAGCGGTGAGGGGAACCGGTGCGCGACACGCACGCCGGCCAGCCAGTCGGTGAGCCGGCCGGCTTCCGCCTCGAGGGTACGACGGGCATGGTCGCCGAGGTCTTCGAGAAGGTCCACGACGACCTCGCCGGAGCCGCTCTGGTGCCAGCCGCCGATGATCCGGCCGTCCCACCAGGCGGTCGCGCCCGCGTTGCCGTTGCGGTCGAACAGCTGCGCGCGATGCGCACCGAGGTACCAGTCACGGTCGAACCAGCCCATCGTGGTGGGGTCGAGGCCCGGAAGCAGCGCCGCCCACGGCTCCACCGGCTCGACGGGTTCCAGGTCGTCGGGCAGCACGTAGCCGGGCGACCCGTGCAGGTCCACCTCGACCGCCTCGACGTCGGCCAGCGCCCGGCGCACCGCGGCCAGCGTCGAGCCGAGCCACCACTTCAGGTCCTGCAACGTGCCGGGTCCGAACGTGTGCAGCCACCGCCGGACCAGCTCGGCTCGTGCCGCCGCCTCGTCGACGACCTCGACGTCGCTGCCCAACCACGCCCGGAACGTGGCCCAGCGCGGCCGGGACGTGGTCCAGCCACCGTCGTTGGAGGCCCGCACGATCCGGCCGCTCGCCGAGAGCGTGGTCAGCACCCGCGGGCCGACCGGCACCTGACCGCCCCACGGCTTGCCGGCGCCGTAGGTCACACCGCCCTCCAGCAGCGGGATCTCGGTGCGGAGCTCCGCCGACCTGGGCTCGCGGCCGTCGGCCAGCGCATCGAGCACCGCGGCAGAGGCCTGCTCCAGCCACCCGGCGCCGTCCTCGTGCAGGCCGGCCTTCTCGACGTCGCGGACAAGTCGCTTGCACTCCGCCTCGCCGACGCGCGCGCTGGCGGCTGCCTGCACGACCGGGAGGAGGTCGCGTCCGAGCACGAACAGGGTGCGCCTCATCGCCAGGTGCTTGACGAGGGAACGGTCGACGTACAGCGCCTTCTCCACGTCCGCGACCGTGACGTCGCGCACCCGCGCCCAGCAGGAGAGGAAGACGGTGGCCGGGTCGGTCGCGTGAAGACACACCATCGCGTCGACGGCGGGCACGAGCTCGCTGGTCCGGCTGCCGGGATGCAGGTGGTGGCGGCGGGCAAGCCTGTGGCGCCGCTCGGAGACGTCGATGCTCAGCACGGTGGCATCCTGCCAGAACCCGGACAGCAGCCTCTGTCGATTTTGCTGCTTACAACCATCGGCGGCACCATTACCTGGTGACCCAGCCCGACGCGCACCAGGACACCCGTGCCGAGAAGCTCCTGGTGGTCGTCGGCATCATCGTGCTCGGCTTCAACCTGCGACCGGCCGCCGTCAGCGTCGGCCCGGTGCTGGACGAGCTGACCGCGGGCCTCGGGATGTCGCCGACCGTCGCCGGCGTGCTGACCACCCTGCCGGTGCTCGCCTTCGCGCTGTTCGGTGCGCTGGCGCCGGGACTGGCCCGGGTGATCGGGGTGCACCGGATCACGCTGGTCGCACTCGGCGCGGTCGTGGTGGGGCTCGGACTCCGCGCCCGGACCGACAGTGTCCCGCTGTTCCTGCTGCTCTCGCTCGTGGCGCTGGCCGGCATGGCGACCGCGAACGTGCTGCTGCCCTCGCTGGTGAAGCTGCACTTCCCCGGCCGGGTCGGTCTGCTCACCTCGATCTACACCACCTCGATGGCGATCGGGCTGACTGCGGCCTCGGTGCTCACCGTGCCGATCGCACACCAGTTCGGCGGCGAGGGGTGGCGCTGGGGCCTGTTCATCTGGGCCCTGACCGCGCTGGTCGCCGCGCTGCCGTGGGTGGCCCTGGTCCGCCATGACAAGAAGCCGGAGGACGCGCCGCACACGATCAGGCTGGCCGACGTGGCGCGGACCCGGCTCGGGTGGGCGATGGCGGCCTTCTTCGGCCTGCAGTCGATGCAGGCGTACTCGATCTTCGGCTGGTTCGCGCAGGTCTATCGCGACGCCGGGTTCTCCGCCTCCACCGCGGGGCTGCTACTCGGCGTGATCACGGCGATGAGCATCCCGCTGTCGTTCTGGGTCCCCTCGAAGGCCGCCCGGATGCAGAACCAGAGCTGGCTGATCATCGGCCTGGTGGCCTGCTACCCGGTCGGATACCTCGGCCTGATCTTCGCCCCGGTCGCGGGCGCCTGGGTCTGGGCGGTGTTCATCGGCACCGCCGCGTCCGTGTTCCCGCTCGTGCTCACCCTGATCGGCCTGCGTGCCCGCACCAGCGCCGGCACGTCCGCGCTGTCCGGCTTCACCCAGTCGGTGGGCTACGTGATCGCGGCGATCGGCCCGTTCGGCGTCGGCGTGCTGTACGACGTGACCGGGGGGTGGACCGTGCCGCTGACCGTCCTGCTGATCCTCGCCGTGCCACAGCTGATCGCCGGGCTCACGGTCGCCCGCCCGTCGTACATCGAGGACCACCTGGCCCGCAGCGCGAGATCCCGCGCCGACTGACCTTCCGTCCTTGCCGGGTACCCTCTCGGCACCTGGTGCCGGGAGGCACCCGCGAAGGCACTCAGACCACGGAGAGCGGAAGCAGCTTCTGGCCCGTGGGGCCGATCTGGATCTCGGTGTCCATCTGCGGACAGACCCCGCAGTCGTAGCAGGGCGTCCAGCGGCAGTCCTCGACCTCACGACTGTCGGCGTCCGGGTCACCCGCCAGCAGAGCATCCTGCCAGTCCTCCCACAACCAGTCCTTGTCGAGCCCGGAGTCGAGGTGGTCCCAGGGCAGCACCTCGGAGTAGTCACGCGGGCGGACGGTGTACCAGTCCAGGTCCACGGGCACCTCTGCCAGGCCCTGCTCACACGCGGCGACCCAGCGGTCGTAGGAGAAGTGCTCGCTCCAGCCGTCGAACCTGCCACCGTCCCGCCAGGCGGCCTCGATCACCCGGCCCACGCGGCGGTCGCCGCGGGACAGCAGGCCCTCGATGATGCCGGGCCGGCCGTCGTGGTAGCGGAAACCGATCGCCTTGCCGTACTGCTTGTCGGCGCGCACCATGTCGCGCAGCCTCTTGAGCCGGTCGTCAGTGGTCTCGTGGTCGAGCTGCTCGGCCCACTGGAACGGGGTGTGCGGCTTCGGCACGAACCCCCCGATGGACACCGTGCACCGGATGTCGTTGCGGCCGGAGACCTCACGGCCCTTGGCGATCACCTTCTTGGCAAGGTCGCCGATCTCGAGGACGTCCTCGTCGGTCTCGGTGGGCAGGCCGCACATGAAGTAGAGCTTCACCTGGCGCCAGCCGTGGGAGTACGCCGTGGCGACCGTCCGGATCAGGTCCTCCTCGGTGACCATCTTGTTGATCACCTTGCGCATCCGTTCCGAGCCGCCCTCGGGGGCGAAGGTCAGTCCGGAACGCCGGCCGTTGCGGGAGAACTCGTTCGCCAACGTGATGTTGAACGCGTCGACCCGGGTCGACGGCAGCGACAGGGAGACGTTGGAGCCCTCGTAACGGTCGGCGAGGCCCTTGGCGACCTCACCGATCTCGGTGTGGTCCGCGCTGGACAGCGAGAGCAGCCCGACCTCCTCGAAGCCAGAGCTGCGGATGCCGTTCTCGACCATGTCACCGATCGTCTTGATCGACCGCTCACGCACCGGCCGGGTGATCATCCCGGCCTGGCAGAACCGGCAGCCGCGGGTGCAGCCGCGGAAGATCTCCACCGAGAACCGCTCGTGCACGGTCTCCGCGAGCGGCACCAGGGGCTTGCGCGGATAGGGCCACGCGTCGAGGTCCATCAGCGTGTGCTTGTGCACCCGCCACGGGACCCCGGAGGTGTTCGGGACCACCCGGTTGATCCGGCCGTCGGGCAGGTAGCCGACGTCGTAGAACTTCGGCACGTACACGCCACCGGAGACCGCGAGCCGGTAGAGCAGCTCGTCGCGTGGGGTGCGTCCGCCCAGCCCGGGGCAGCCCTCGCCCTTCCACTCCCGGATCACCTCCGAGATCGCCAGCACGATCTCCTCGCCGTCACCGAGGACCGCGGCGTCCACGAAGTCGGCGATCGGTTCGGGGTTGAACGCCGAGTGTCCGCCGGCCAGCACGACCGGGTCCTCGGCGGTGCGGTCGACGGCGCGCAGCGGGATGCCCGCCAGGTCGAGGGCGGTGAGCATGTTGGTGTAGCCGAGCTCGGTGGCGAAGGAGATCCCGAACACGTCGAAGGCGCGCACCGGGCGGTGGTTGTCGACCGTGAACTGCGGGATCGGGCCGTGCGCGTCGCCGGTGCGCATGGTCTTCTCCATGTCCGGCCACACCGAGTAGGTGCGCTCGGCGACGATCCAGTCGCGCTCGTTGAGCACCTCGTAGAGGATCTGCACGCCCTGGTTGGGCAGTCCCACCTCGTAGGCGTCGGGGTACATCAGCGCCCACCGCACCGTCGGTGAACCGGTGTCGGTGCCCCAGTCCTTGACCGTGGAGTTCAGCTCGCCACCGACGTACTGGATCGGCTTCTGGACCGAGGGCAGCAGCGGCTCGAGTCGCGGAAAGACGGACTCGGCGGTGGCGCTGGGCATGCGGGCACCTCTCAGAGCAGGGGGTTGGAGATCCCCAAGGGTACGACGGATGCCCGGGCCGATCTAACCGTCGCGGCCGCTCTCCAGGTCGGACAGCTCCCGCAGGGCCGCCTCAGCCTCGGCGAGCTCCTCACGTGCGAGCGTGATCAGGTCGGCGAGGCCCTGAGCACCGAATCGGTTGCTCACGTGCTCCACGGCGTCGACGATGACGGGATCCGGCTGGTGCGACTCAGTCATGCGGTGAATCCTGTCAGGCCGTGGCGTCCGGCGCATCCCTGCAGCCACGGCACTGCGCCCTCGTCAGCGGCAGTCCCGCAGGATGAGCGAGGTCAGCCGCGCCTTGCTCTCCTTGTCCGGCACCGTGATCACCCGCTGCACCGGGTCGCCTCGCAGTCGCACGTAGACGCTGAGCAGGAAGGTCTGCGAGCTGTTGCCGAGCGCGTGCGCGTCACAGCGGTGCGCGGACCCGGCCAGCACCGGCAACCGGACCGTGTCGCGGCCCGTGGACAGGCGCACGGGCAACGCGTCCGGCCCCTGCCGCGGGTCCAGGTGCAGCAGCACGCTGCCCCCCAGGTCGACGACCTGCAGCCCGTCGGCGGCATCGCTCCTGCGCCGGACCAGCACCGCACCGGGAAGGTACTCCTCACCGGCGCGGGTGACCGGCTCGGCATCCAGCTCGAGTGTCACCGACGCGGCGGCATCGAGCCGTTGCTGGGCGCACTCATGCCCGTGCAGCCGCACGAGGAGCTGCGGGTCCTGGACCTCGAGCGGAAGCCGGAGTTCGACGTCGTCGACCAGCACGACCAGCGACGGCACGGCGTCCGGGTCCGCGCCACACCGGGCGTCGCCGTACTGCATGGTGAACCCGGCTGTCCTGCCGGGCTCGAGGACCCAGTCGTCGATGTCGACCGAGGTCGGAGCGAAGCCAGCCCAGTCGAGCGTCGCGCGGCTGACCGTGACCGTGGTGTCGCTGCCGTTGGTCACCCCGGCGCGCAGGTTGCGGGTGCCCTCGTCGTTGCGGAACTGGGTGATCGAGGCGTCCAGGTCCGGTGTGCGGGGCGGCGCTGCCTGCTCCGCCGAGCAGGAGACGAGCAGTGCACAGGCCAGCCAGCCTGCGCACCATCGCCACGACGACCACATCCGCCCAGCCTAGAGCCGGGAACCGGCCGACTCGTCGGATTTCCTGGCCGGCCACTCAGCCCTTGACGTAGGACAGCTTCTCCGCGACCTTCCCCCCACGCAGCCGCAGCACGTCCGCGCCGCGGACACCGCCGGGTGACCCGTCCGGCTCGGTCCAGGTGAACCGCCACCGCAGCACCGCCCGGTCCCCGCAGACGAACGACTCCTCCTCGGTGAAGGCAGCGTCGGTCGTCTTCTCGAACAGTTCCGCCCAGACCCGGCGTACGTCGGACGCCCCCTCGTGCCGCACACCGTCGGGCGCGGGACCGGTGGACTCGAAGACGCAGTCGTCGGTCATCAGGCCCATGATCGCCTCGACGTCCCCACGGCCGAACGCTGCGGAGAACCGGGCCAACGCGGCGTGGTTCGGCCCCCAGTCGGCGCTGCGCCCGAAGCCGGCGAGCAGGTCGTGCTGAGCGTCGCCGGTGAGCGAGGCACGCGGACCGATTGCGCCGGCCGAGCGGTACACCTCCTCACGCCCCGCGAACCAGCGCGCCACCTCGACGACCAGCGCGGTCTCGAGCCGGGTGTCGCCCCCGGTCGCCGCGGCGATGTCCCAGGCGTGGACCAGGTGGTCGGCGGCGAGCTGGCGGACGTACTCGCCCATGTCCTCCTCGCCGTAGGACAGGTTGACCTTGCCGCCGACCGGCAGCATCTCCACGACCGTCGACTCGGCTTCGGCCGCCGCCGCGAGGGCCGCGACGATCGGATGGTCACCGACCAGGTCCCCGTCCAGGCTGTCGCCCACGTCGGCGATGGTCCGCCCGCGCATCAGGGGGACCGTCCACCGGTCCTCGCCGACCACGTGGTTCACCACGTCCCGCACGGTCCACTCCGTGCACGGCGTCGGGTTGTCCCAGTGGTCGTCGCCCACCGCGTTCACCCGGACGGCCCAGCACTCCATCGTGCGGCGGTACAGCATGCCGAGGTCCATGGCGGTCTCCGATCGGTCGCACCCGTGCTCCCAGCGTGCGCCCGTCACCACGCCTACGTCCAGAGTTGTCAGACGCGTGTGTGGCTATAGCCGCTCACGTTTCTGACAAGTCGGTCAGAACCGCGAGCGAACCAGCCGGGACCGCACCACACCGAGGCCCATCGAGCGTTCGGTGCGCAGGTGGATGTTCTGCAGCAGACCGATCGCCATCAGCGTCGCGAACATCGACGAGCCGCCGTAGGAGACCAACGGGAGGGGTACGCCGGTCACCGGCATGATGCCCAGGCACATGCCGATGTTCTGGAACGCCTGGAAGCCGAACCAGCAGGCGATGCCTCCGGCGGCGAGCCGGCCGAACAGGTCGTCGGCGTGCATGGCGATGGCGAGGGCCCGCCACAGCACCACGCCGAGCAGCGCGATCAGGACCGCGGAGCCGAGCAGGCCGAGCTCCTCACCGGCCACGGTGAAGATGAAGTCGGTGTGCTGCTCGGGCACGAACCCTGACTTGGTCTGCGACCCGTTGAACAGTCCCTGGCCGAAGACGCCGCCGTTGCCGATCGCGATCCGGGCCTGAGTGGTGTTGTAGCCGGCGCCACGCGGGTCCAGGTCAGGGTTGGTGAACGCCATGAACCGGTCGAGCTGGTAGTCCTCGAGGACCCCGAGCTGGATCGCCAGCACCGCCGCGGCCACCGCCCCGCCGGCCAGGGTGACCAGCCAGCGGCGGGGGGCGCCGGAGACCGCGACGACACCGAACACCGTCGCGGAGAGCACCAGCATCGTGCCGAGGTCGGGCTGCAGCAGGATCAGCACCGCGGGCACCGCGGCGATCGCCAGCATGCCCAGCACGTCGAGGTGCCGGACCTGGCGCTGCCGCAGCGAGTTCTCGGTGCGCTCGGCGACCAGCAGGGCCATCCCGATCACCACCGCCAGCTTGGCGAACTCCGCCGGCTGGATAGACAGGCCGCCCACCATCAGCCAGGAACGCGAGCCGTTGATCGTCGACCCCATCACGAGCACGAGCGCCAGCCCGATCACCGAGCCGACGTAGACCAGCGGCGCGAGGATCCGGACCCACCGGTGGTCGGTCGCGGTGATCATCACGCCGAGCACGACGCCGATGGCGATGTTGACCAGCTGCTTCTTCAGGTACGAGCTCGGGTCTCCCCCGGTCAGGTCGTCGCGGTTGATCGTCGCCGACCACACCAGCAGGCTGCCCATCACCAGCAGGCCGCCGACCGCGAGCATCAGCAGCCAGTCGAGCCGCGGGACCTTGGTGCGGCTGGGGGGTTCGGTCCGGATGCTGCGTGCGCGGGAGGAGGGGGCGATGGTCATCGCTTGACCCCTTGCTTCTGCGGCTCGGGCCGGGCCATCGGCGGGAGGATCTCGCCGTCCTCGGCGAACACCGGCAGGCCTTCCGGCGGGTCGGCGTTCGGCAGCGCGGCCTTGTCCCTGTGCACGTCGGTGCCGCGTACGCCGTACAACGTCTCCCAGATCTTGCGCACCGCCGGTCCCGACGTGCCGGAGCCGGTGCCGCCCTGGGAGACCATCATGATCACGACGTACTGCTTGTCGTAGGTGGCCACCCAGGACGTGCTCTGCTTGCCGTAGACCTCGGCCGAGCCGGTCTTGGACCGGATCTTGACCTTGTCCAGCGGGAAGTCGATGAACCGCCAGGCCATGGTGCCGGTCTTCGAGGTGCCCTGCAGCGCGGTGTCGATGTAGTCGAGATCCTTCTTGGTGACCTTGACCCTCGACGCCTTCTGCGGCTTGATCTTCTTGATCACCTTGCCGTCGGGGCTGACGATGGCCTTGCCGATCCGCGGCTCCCACAACGTGCCGCCGTTCGACAGCGCGGCGTACGCCCGGGCGAGCTGGAGCGGCGTGACGATCGTGTCGCCCTGGCCGATCGCGAAGTTGACCGCGTCACCGGCGCGGTAGGTGTAGCCGTCGATGCAGAACTCGCGCGCGAAGCGGTGCAGGAAGTCGTTGCCGGGCTTCTTGCCGAGCTTGCAGTAGTAGTCCTTGTTCGCCTTGTAGTAGTCGAGCTTCCAGTGCCGGTCGGCGATCCGGCCGCTGGCCTCTCCGGGAAGGTCGATGCCGGTCTCGCTGCCGAAGCCGAACATCTCGGCCATCGACACCAGCGGCTGCTTGGCGTCCACGTCGTCGACGTCGGTGCCGAACTTCTGCCAGAAGTGGTAGCCGACCCGGTAGAAGAAGGTATTGCAGGAGACCTGCATCGCCTTGTCGAACCCGATCATCCCGTAGGCCGCGGACTCGTAGTTCTTGAACGCGCGGTTTCCGACCTGGAACGACGACGAGCAGTCCAGCCGGGTGTCGCGGCCCATCCCGTTCGAGAGCGCGCCGGCGGTCATGATCGGCTTCCACGTCGACCCGGGCGCGAACTGCCCCTGGGTGGCGCGGAACAGCAGCGGCGTCCCGGCCTTCTCGGAGTAGAGCCTGCTCAGCTCCTTCGACGAGATCCCGCCGACCCACACGCCGGGGTCGTACGTCGGACGCCCCGCCATCGCCACGATCCGGCCGTTGGTGGCATCCATGACCACCACCGCGCCGGAGTCGGCGACGTAGTTCTTGCCGGTCACCGGGTCGAAGGTCTTCCGCGCGGTCTTGATGGTCTGTTCGAGCTGCTGCTCCGCCACGGCCTGCACCCGAGCGTCGATCGAGGTCACCAGCGTGTCGCCGGCGCGGCCCTCCACCTCGCCCGAGTCACCGAGCACCCGGCCCATCGAGTCCACGGCGACCCGTTTGTAGCCGGGGTAGCCGCGGAGGAACTCGTCGTACTGCTTCTCCAACCCTGCGCGGCCGACCACCGAGGCTCCGTGCACGGAGGTGTCGTCCTCCTCCTTGGCCTCGTCGAGCTCCTCCTCGGTGATCGGGCTCAGGTAACCGAGTAGGTGAGCCGCGTTGATCCCGAAAGGCTGCGGGTAGGCGCGAACGTTCTGCGACTCCGCGAGCACGGCCGGAAAGTCCTCACCCTGCTCGAGGATCGAGACCGCGGTCTGCTGGCTGACGTCCTCGGCGACCGGGACCGGCTGGTACGGCGACCCGTTCCAGCACGTTCCCTGCTGGGAGCCGGGCTCGCCGCACAGCAGGGTGCGGTCGCGGACCTCCTGGTAGGGCTTGTCGACCATCGCGGCGACCCGGCGCAGCAGCCGTTCCTGGGCGGAGTCGTCCATCTTGTTCAGCAGCGTGCGGTCGACGGTGACCACCCACGAGTTGCGGTTGGCGACCAGCGGACGGCCCATGTCGTCGACGATCAGGCCGCGGGCCGGCTGCACGACCAGCTCGCGGACCGACTGTTCCGCGGCCTGCGCCTGGTAGGCCTCGCCGCCGAGGACCTGGAGGTACCACAGCCGGGCGAACAGGGTGACGAACAGCGACAGCACGAGCGCCTGCACCACGATCAGGCGCAGACGTCCCTTGGTGTCGCTGGCGACGCGGACCTTGCCGCCGCGGGTGCCGCGAGCCATCAGTACGCGACCTGGTGGGGCTCGAGCCGGCGGAACAGGCGCATCATCAGCGGCAGCACGAACGGAGTGAGCAGCACGTCGTAGATCACCGCGACCGGGACCACGCCCAGCGCCTCGGTGACCGGGACGGCCGGGTCCTGCAGCACCAGTCCGCTCAGCGCGAACACGGAGGTGCCCACGAACGAGCTCGCCGCCACCGCGATGATCGCTGCGATCGCGGAGGTCCGGGCGTCGTGGCGGACCCGTCCGGCCAGGTAGCCGACAACGACCAGGGCCAGCGCCCAGCGGCCCGCCACGTGGTCGGCCGGCGGGGCGAGGTCGATCGCCAGCCCGGACAGGAACCCCAGCACGGCCGCGAACTCCGGTCCCCGGACCAGCGCGGCTGCGACGACCACGAGCAGGGCGAGGTTGGGCACGACGCCGTCGTAGGCGAGGTAGGGGAAGAGCCCCACCTGCAGAACGACGGCGAGCACCACGACCAGCGTGACGACGAGGGCGCGGACCGCGGCCATCAGTTGCCTCCTGACTGCTCGGAGCCGTCGGCCTTGAGGATCGTCCGGTCGCTGACGGCGTCCGCGTCGACGACGACACCGACGAGATCCAGCGCGGAGAAGTCCACCAGCGGCTCGATCACCGCCTGCTTCGAGAGCTGCCGCGGGCTGCTGTAGACAGACTTCACCCGCCCGATCGGGACGCCGGAGACGTAGGGCGCGCCGTTCTTCGACCCCCAGGTGACCAGGATGTCGTCCTGGGCCGGGGTCACCGCGTTGTCGACCAGGTCGAGGTCGAGCCGGCCCTGCTCCCCGACATCGCCGCGTCCGCGCAGGAAGCCGACCTCCATGCTCGAGCCGAGCCGGCCGCCGACCACGGACTCCGCGTCGACGATGAGCAGCACGGTGGCGGTGCCGTGGTCGGCGCGGATCACCCGGCCGACCAGCCCGTCGTTGTTGAGCACGGTCATGTCGGCGTGCACGCCGGAGCTGGTGCCGGCGTCGATCGTCACGGTCCGCGAGAACGACTGCGCCGGCCCCATCGCGATCACGCGCGCGGGCACGAGCGCGTAGCCGGTGCTGGACGAGCTGCGCAGCAGCCCGTCGAGCTCCGCGGCACGGTTGCGGTCGACCGTGGTGGTGGCGAGCTGGCCGCGCAGCGAGGAGTTCTCCGCCTCGAGCTGCTCGAGGTCCTCGCGCAGCGACCCGTTGGTGGACAGGAAGCCGGGCACCGCCTGGAACGGGCGTACGACGGTCGCGGTGGCCTCCTCCACGGGGCCGAACAGGTCACCGGCCGCGGACCGGAGCGGCTCGACCGGCGAGTCGTCGCCGCCCTTCACGTCGAGCGTGATCAGCGTGAAGCAGGCGAGCAGGAGCAGCACGAGCACCGTCCTCGACGGCCGCTTGTGGTGATCGCGGATGGCCATCTCAGGTCACCTGCGCGGCTCGGACACGAGCACCTGCTGGAGCGCCTCGAACTCCTCCACGCACTTGCCGGCGCCCAGGGCGACCGAGTGCAGCGGGTCCTCGGCGATATGCACCGGCATGCCGGTCTCGTGCCGGATCCGCTCGTCGAGGCCACGCAGCAGCGCGCCGCCGCCCGTGAGCACGAGGCCCCGGTCCATGATGTCGCCGGCCAGCTCGGGCGGGGTCTGGTCGAGGGTGGTGCGGACCGCGTCGATGATCGCGTGCAGCGGCTCCTCGAGCGCCTGGCGGACCTCGGCGCTGGAGACCACGACCGTCTTGGGCAGCCCGGAGATCATGTCCCTGCCGCGGATCTCGGCCTCCGGCTCCTGCGGCAGCGGGAACGCGGAGCCGAGGGTCATCTTGATCTCCTCGGCGGTGCGCTCCCCGAGCATCAGGGAGTACTCCTTCTTCATCCACGCGATGATCGACTGGTCCAGGTCGTCGCCGGCGGTGCGGATCGACAGCGACGTGACGATCCCGCCCAGCGAGATCACCGCCACCTCCGTCGTACCCCCGCCGATGTCGACGACCATGTTCCCGGTGGCCTCGTGCACGGGCAGGTTCGCGCCGATCGCGGCGGCCATCGGCTCCTCGACGATGTAGACCCGGCGGGCCCCGGCCTGGTAGCCGGCCTCCTTCACCGCGCGCTGCTCCACGGCCGTGATGCCGCTCGGCACGCAGATCACCAGGCGAGGCTTGGCGAAGTAGCGGCGGCGGTGCACCTGCTGGATGAAGAACCGGAGCATCTGCTCGGTGGAGTCGAAGTCGGCGATCACGCCGTCCTGCAGCGGCCGGATCGCGGTGATGTTGTCCGGGGTGCGGCCGATCATCCGC
>DASSBE010000234.1:0-13778 GCA_035699065.1 Nocardioidaceae bacterium | reverse complement strand
CGCCGACGTGGGCCTAGACCCGCCGCAACTCCCGCCTGCGGTAGTCCCGCAGCCGTTCCTGCACCACGACCTGGACCCGGTCGCCGGAGAACCGGTGCAGGAACGGCTCCAGGCGCTGCAGGTAGCGCCCCCGCGAGACGTACTGGCTGTCCGGGTCGAGGACCGCCTCCGCGAGAGTCCGGCGCTCCGCCCCCTCGCGGGCGTGATGCTCGTACTGCGACACCGCGCGGTCCACCGGGTCTCGCACCAGGTAGAGAAGCCGGGCGCCGGGCAGGACCCGCGCCATCCGCCCGGGTGCCAGGGCATGGTCGGGGGAGGTGTAGCCGGGAGAGGTCTCGCCGCGCACGGGCGTCCCGGTCGTCGCGCACTTCATCGCGCCGATCACCACCACGTTCGGGAGAGCCGCCATGCAGAGGCCGTACCCCGGGAGGTGAACCGCAATGCGGCATCCCGCATGGTCCGGGCCCGCGCCGGGTACCGCTGAAGGAGCAACCGACTCGTGAGGAGGCTTCCCATGCCTGCCAAGGACGAACTGCCCTCGACCCTGCAACGGTCACCGAAGAAGGCCCAGGAGACCTGGTCCAAGGCGCACGACTCGGCCGTCGAGGAGTACGGCGAGGGCGAGCGGGCGCACCGGACCGCCTATGCGGCGTTGAAGCACGAGTTCGAGAAGGTCGGCGACCACTGGGAGGGCAAGGACCACAAGGGGCCCTCGGACCAGCAGGCCGAGAAGTCCGGTTCGAAGGCACGCAAAGGCGGGGAGACCGCCGGTGGTGTCGACGCGAACGCGTCCAAGAGCCATCTCTACGACGTCGCCCAGAAGCTCGACATCAGCGGTCGCTCGAAGATGGACAAGGACGAGCTGGTCGACGCCATCGAGCACGCCAACGACAAGAAGACCCGCGAGAGCCGTTCCTGAGCCCCATCCGACAAGGAGTTCCGATGGCATCCGAGAGCCACACCACGACCGACCACGACGAGATCCGGGCCTGGGTCGAGAAGCACGACGGCAAGCCCGCCAGCGTCAAGGGCACCGAGTCCGGTGACGCCACCGGCGTCCTGCGCATCGACTTCCCGGGCGGCGCGGGCGCCGACGAGCTCGAGCGGGTCAGCTGGGACGACTGGTTCGCCAAGTTCGACGAGAACGACCTGGCATTCCTCTACCAGGAACACAAGGCCAGCGGTGAGGACAGCACCTTCTTCAAGCTCGTCAGCCGCTGAGAGCAGGTGTCATTGTCGTCCACGTGGATGGCAATGACCTGGTTCCGGCCGGATCTGGTGTCGTTCTCGTCCACATGGACGGGAACGACACGGAGGCCGCTCAACCCGTCGTGCTGGCCGGCACGTAGGCCCGCAGGCGTGCGTCCCAGTCGGCCAGGAAGCGTCCGAGGCCGTAGCGCGAGAGGGCCGTCTCACGGGCCTTCGCCCCCACGGACTGCGCCTCGGACGGGTCGTGGATGAACCGCCACACGGCCGCGGTGAGCTCCTCCGGCCGGGTGGTCACCACCCCGGCCTCGGGGGGCACCGCCGCCACCGCCTCGGTGGTCGCGAGGGCGACGACCGGCATCCCGAGGTGCATCGCCTCGAGCAGAGACAGGCCGAGCGAGGTCCAGCGCGCGGTGTGGACGTAGACCCGCCGGCGGGCGAGCTCGCGGTGCATCTGGTCCTGCGGCAGGTCCTCGAAGGTCCACAGCCGGTCGCCGGGGATGTCGAGCGCGTCGGAGAGCTGGTGCACCTTCATCCCGAAGACGTCGAGCGCCGCGACCTGCGCCAGGCCGGGCAACAGGTCGGTGCCCACGGCACGCCAGCGCCGGACCGGGTCGTTGACGACGACGGCGGCGCGCGCCCAGTCGCCGGAGTACAGGTGTCCCGGGTCGACGATGCCGTGCTCGATCACGTCGGTGGCGGCGGTGCCGCAGTCCCAGAACAGCCGGTTGAAGTGGGTGACGTGCATGATCGGGATCTCCGCCTGGTCCGCGAGCGGGTGCCGGGTGAAGGGTACCTCGCCCCCGGGAGTGTTGTGCTCGACGTACACCGCCGGCACGTCTCGGCCGGGCCGGCGACCGGTCCACCGCTCGACCAGCTCCAGCTCGTGCGGCCGCTGCAGGAGGACGAGGTCGAAGTCCTCCTCGCGCAGCTGCTCGGGGGTGCGCTCGACGACGCTCGCCGGCCAGTCCCAGCTCTGCGCGCGGCCGAGGCCGTCGGAGTCCCGCCCGGGCGTCACCGGCAGCACGTAGTCGTGGTCGCCCTGGACGAACGACGTCGTCCAGGAACCGTGCACGTGCCACATCAGGATCCGCATCGTCTACCTCGCTCCCCGGCCCAGTGCATGGAAGTCCCAGCCCGCGGCACGCCACTTGTCGGGGTCCAGCACCAGGCGTCCGTCGATGACGCGAGGGTGCCGGACCACGTCGAGCAGAGCGACCGGGTCGATCGCCCGGAACTCGTCCCAGTCGGTGAGGACCAGGACGATGTCGGCGTCGCGGCAGGCCTCCTCGATGGTGCCCGCGGTGCTCAGCTGTGGCCGCGCCTTGTGCGCGTTGGCGTTGGCCCAGGGGTCGTGGACGCGTACGCCGGCCCCGCGCGCGTGCAACGTGGTCGCCACGTCCAGGGCGGGGGAGTCGCGCACGTCGTCGGAGTCGGCCTTGAACGCGGCACCGAGCACGGCGACCGTGCTTCCCGCGGCATGGCCACCGACCATGTCGACCGCCAGGTTCACGGTGCGGGCGCGTTGTCGCATGTTGATCGTGTCGACCTCCCGCAGCACGGCCGCCGGGTCGCTCACCCCGAGCTCCTCGGCGCGCGCCACGAACGCCCGGGTGTCCTTGGGCAGGCAGCCGCCGCCGAAGCCGACCCCGGGGGTCAGGAACCGTGAGCCGATGCGTTCGTCGTAGCCGAGGATCTCGGTCAGGTCGCCGACGTCGGCGTCGGCGGCCTCGCAGACCTCGGCCAGCAGGTTCACCAGCGAGATGCGGGCGGCCAGCATCACGTTGGCCGAGGCCTTGGCAAGCTCCGCCGTCGCCAGGTCGGTGCGGACCGCGCGCACTCCCTGGGCCAGCATCGGGGCGTACACGTCGCGCAGGACCTGGTCCGCCTCGTCGCTCTCCACCCCGAACACCAGCCGGTCGGGCCGCAACGAGTCGTCCACGGCGTGTCCCTCGCGCAGGAACTCCGGGTTCCAGGCCACCTCGACGGCGTCCCCTGCCGGGGCGGTCGCGCGGAGCCGGTCCCGGACCTGCACCGCGGTGCCGACCGGGACCGTGGACTTGCCGACCACCAGACACGGCGCGTCCAGCAGCGGCCCGAGCGAGTCCACGGCCGACCACAGGGCGGACAGGTCTGCCGCGTGGCTGCCGGCGCGCTGCGGTGTGCCGACACAGAGGAAGTGCACCTGTGCGGCGCGGGCTCGGGGGTAGTCGGTGGCGAAGACCAGGTCGCCCGAGTCGACACCGGTGCGCAGCAGGTCGTCCAGACCCGGCTCGTGGAACGGTGATACGCCGGTGGACAGCCCGGCGACCTGGTCGGGGCTCGTGTCCACACCCACGACCTCGTGGCCGCAGGCGGCCAAGCAGGCCGCATGCGTCGCACCGAGGTAGCCGGTGCCGAGAACGGAGATGCGCACGCGAACCGGTGCCCTGGCCCGGACCTTTCATGCCGGGAGCAGCGGTTCTCGCCGGGAACCGTTTGTGGACAAGAGAAGTGGGAACCGCTTCGGGACGGGCTTGAGCCCAAGGCCTTGGAAGCAAACACGTGTCGGAGTCCGGTGTGAAGGTGCTCGGGATCAATGCGTTGTTCCATGACCCGGCCGCGGCGCTGGTCGTGGGCGGCGAGACCGTGGCAGCGGCTGAGGAGGAACGCTTCTCCCGGCGCAAGCACGGTCATCGTCCGGTGCCCTTCGCGGCGTGGGAGCTGCCCGAGTTGGCCGCGCGGTGGTGCCTGGACGAGGCAGGGCTGGACATCTCCGACCTCGACGCCGTCGCCTACTCCTACGACCCCGATCTCGCGCGTCCCGCGGACGAGCTGGGTCTGGACGACCCGTGGGACCACCTGCGCCAGACCTACGCCAAGCGGGCGCCCGGGTTCCTGGCCAGCGCGCTGCCCGGGCTCGACCCGGCGGCGGTCCGGTTCGTCCCGCACCACGTCGCCCATGCGGCATCCGCAGGCCTGGCCGCCCCGCAGCGGGACGCCGACGTCCTGGTCCTCGACGGCCGCGGAGAGTCGGCCAGTCACCTGGCCGGCCACTACGCCGACGGGGATCTCGCGGTGCTGGCCACCCAGGCCCTCCCGCACTCGCTGGGGTTGCTCTACGAGGACGTGACCGAGCACCTCGGCTTCCTGCGCAGCAGCGACGAGTACAAGGTGATGGCACTGGCTTCGCACGGCCAGCCACGCTTCCGCGACGAGCTCCGCCGCACGGTCTACCCGACCGGTGACGGCGGCTTCCACACCGATCCGCTGGACTGGGCCAGCCTGGTCAAGCAGCGCCGGCCGGACGAGCCGTGGACCCAGGACCATGCCGACCTCGCCGCCAGCGTGCAGAAGAGGCTCGAGGAGGTGCTTCTCGATCTCGCCGGCTGGCTGCACGGGCGCACCGGCGCACGCACGCTCACGCTGGCCGGGGGAGTGGCGCTGAACTGTGTCGCGAACACCCGGGTCCTCGACGAGGGTCCCTACGACGAGCTGTGGGTCCAGCCAGCGTCCGGTGACTCCGGCACAGCGCTCGGCGGCGCCCTGCACGTGGCGCACGCCGAGGGTGACGTCACCCGGCCGATGACCGGCACGGACCTCGGCCGGGGCTGGAGCGACGCCGACATCGAGGCCTGGCTGACCACGGCGCGGGTGCCGTTCGAGCGGCCGGACGACGTTGCCGACGAGGTCGCGCGATGCCTGGCCGACAACGGCATCGTGGCGTGGTTCCAGGGCCGCAGCGAGTTCGGTCCCCGTGCGCTCGGGCACCGCTCGCTGCTGGCGCACCCCGGCCACGAGAAGAACCTGGAACGGCTCAACGACGTCAAGGGGCGTGAGCAGTTCCGGCCGGTGGCGCCGATGGTGCTCGCGGACCGCGCCCGCGAGATCTTCTCCCGCGGCCCCCTGCCGTCGCCGTACATGCTGTTCGTGCACGACGTCGCGCCTTCGTGGCAGCACCGGATCCCCGCCGTCGTGCACGTGGACGGCACCGCGCGCGTGCAGACCGTCGACCCGGCCGCCGAGCCGCTGGTGACACGCATGCTGGAGGGCTTCGCCGCCCGCACGGGTCTGCCCGTGGTGATCAACACCAGCCTGAACACGGCCGGCCGGCCGATGGTCGACGACCCCAGGGACGCGTTGGAGTGCTTCGGCTCCGCCCCGGTCGACCTGCTGGCGATCGGCCCCTTCGTGATCCGCCGGCCGACGGGAGCCCGATGAACCCGCCCGCCACCTCGATCGTCGTGCCGACCGTCGGCCGCCCGAGCCTGCGCGTGCTCCTCGAGGCGCTGGCCGCGGGCACCCACCGTCTCGACGCACCGGTCGTGGTCGTCGACGACCGTCGCGACGGTGACGACCTCGGCGACTTCGACGACCTCGGTCTGGCGGACCTGCGGGCGGTGCGCTCGGGCGGCGGCGGCCCGGCACGTGCCCGGAACGTGGGTTGGCGCACGACGTCGACCCCGTGGGTCAGCTTCCTCGACGACGACGTGGTGCCGGACCAGGCCTGGTACGCCCGGCTGCTGGAGGACCTCGCCGCCGCCGGCCCCGAGGTCGCGGGCAGCCAGGGTCTGGTCCGGGTGCCGCTGCCGGAGCACCGGCGGCCCACCGACTGGGAGCGCGGCACCGCCGGGCTGGCCGACGCCACCTGGATCACCGCCGACATGAGCTACCGGCGCGCGGCGCTCAGCGCGGTCGGCGGGTTCGACGAACGCTTCCCCCGCGCGTTCCGTGAGGACGCCGACCTCGGGCTACGGGTCACCTCGACGCAGGGCAGGATCACCCGGGGCGAGCGGACGATCACGCATCCGGTTCGACCCAGCGACGACTGGGCAAGCGTGCGGCAGCAGGCCGGGAACGCCGACGACTTCCTGATGCGCCGGCTGCACGGTCGGCACTGGCGCGAACGCGTGCACGCCCCGCACGGTCGTCGCAACCGGCATGTGCTGACGGCCGGGAGCGCGGTCGTCGCCGTCGCTGCGGCCGCCACCGAACACCGCCGTACGACGGGCGTGGCGGCTGCGCTGTGGGCCGCCGGCACCACGGACCTCGTGCTGACCCGCATCCTGCCGGGGCCACGCGACCGCGACGAGGTGCGCCGGATGCTGCTGACCAGCGCCGCCATCCCGTTCGCCGCAACGTGGCACAGCGCCCGGGGACTGTGGCAGCATCGCCGTGCGAAGCCGTGGCGCGGCGTGCCTGAGCTCGTGCTCTTCGACCGGGACGGAACTCTGGTCCACGACGTCCCCTACAACGGCGACCCGACGCTGGTGCGACCGGTGACCGGTGCGCGCGCGACGGTCGACCGACTGCGACGGGCCGGGGTCCGGGTCGGTGTGGTCACCAACCAGTCCGGTGTCGCCTCCGGGCGGATCACCCAGCTCGACGTGGACGCGGTCAACGCTCAGGTCGAGGAGCTGCTCGGTCCGTTCGACACCTGGCAGGTCTGCCCGCACGGCCGCGACGAGGGCTGCACCTGCCGCAAGCCGGCTCCGGGCATGGTCAAGGACGCGTGCGCAGCGCTGGGGGTCGAGGCCGGCCGGTGCGTGGTCGTCGGCGACATCGGCAGCGATCTGGAGGCCGCACAGGCGGCCGGCGCCCGCGGCATCCTCGTGCCCACGGCGGAGACGCGTCCCGGTGAGGTCGCCGCGGCCGAGCACGTGTGCCGGGACCTGCCCGGTGCGGTGGACCACGTCCTGGCGGGTCACTGGTGACCCGCGTGCTCGCCGTCCGTCTCGACAACGCCGGCGACGTCCTCCTCGCGGGCCCGGCGCTGCGCGCGGTCTCCGCCGGCTGCGACGAGCTGGTGCTCCTGGCCGGCCCGAACGGCGCCGCCGCCGGGCGGATGCTCGAAGGAGTCGACGAGGTTGTCGAGTGGCGCTGCCCGTGGATCGATGCCGAACCGGCCGCCGTGGACCCCGCCGACATCCGTTCCGTGACCGCGCTGCTCGCGGGGCGCCGGTTCGACCGGGCCCTGGCGCTCACGTCCTTCCACCAGTCGCCGCTGCCGACCGCGCTGCTGCTGCGGATGGCCGGGGTGCCGTGGGTCGGTGCGATCAGCGACGACTACCCCGGTTCGCTGCTCGACCTTCGGCACCGTGTCGACGACATGCTGCCCGAGGCCGAGCGCGCCCTGTCGCTGGCCTGCGCCGCGGGTTTCGCGTTGCCGGCCACGGACGACGGCGCCCTGCGGGTACGTCGGCCGTTGCCGGACGTGTCCGGGCTGCTGCCCGGTGCGCCGTACGTCGTGCTGCATCCCGGGACGTCGGTGCCCGCACGCGCCTGGCCGGCTGAGCGCTTCACGCAGGCAGCCCGGCTGCTGGAGGACTGCGGGCACGGGGTGCTGGTCACCGGGGCCCCGGCCGAGCGTGACCTCACCGCCGCGGTGGTGGCCGGCTCGTCCGCGACCGACCTGGGTGGCCGCACCTCGTGGCCCGAGCTCGCGGCCGTCCTGGACGGGGCCGCGGCCGTCGTGGTCGGGAACACCGGCCCGGCGCACCTGGCGGCGGCCGTGTCCACTCCGGTGGTCTCCTTGTTCGCCCCGACGGTGCCGGCCGAGCGCTGGGCGCCGTACCGGGTCCCGCTGGTCCTGCTCGGCGACCAGGACGCCGTGTGCCGGGACACCCGGGTGACCCGGTGCCCCTTCGAGGGACACCCCTGCCTGACCTCGGTCACCGCCGAAGACGTGTTGAGGGCCGTCGAGAAGCTGTGCGGCTCGCCTCAACCAGCCCACACAGGCCAGCCGGCCGAGGAGGTGTGACATGAGAATCGCCCTGGTCTCCGAGCACGCGAACCCGTTGGCCGCCGTCGGCGGCGTGGACGCCGGTGGACAGAACGTGCACGTGGCCGCGCTCGCCGGCGGACTCGCCGAGCGTGGGCACGAGGTGACGGTGTTCACCCGCCGGGACGGCACCTCCCAGCCGGTGCAGGTCGCCGCGCCGGAGGGATACCTGGTCGAGCACGTGCCGGCCGGGCCGCCCACCGACGTGCCGAAGGACGAGCTTCTGCAGTACATGCCGGCGTTCGGGGAGTACCTCAGTCATCGCTGGCGCGCCCAACCGTTCGACGTGGCGCACGCACACTTCTGGATGAGCGGGCTGGCCGCCACCGAGGCCGCTCGCCGGTCCGGCACGCCGGTCCTGCAGACCTTCCATGCGCTGGGGACCGTGAAGAGGCGGAACCAGGGCGCCCGAGACACCAGCCCTCCCGCCCGGATCGCACTCGAGCGGCAGCTGTGCCGCACCGTGGACCGGGTGATCGCGACCTGCAGCGACGAGGTGGCCGAGCTCCGCGCGATGGGGCTGCGTCCCGACCGGGCGAGCATCATCCCGTGCGGGGTCGACGTGTCCACGTTCAAGCCGGAGCCGGTCCGCGACGCCGGGCCGCCGCGGCTGCTGGTGATCGGGCGCCTCGTCGAGCGCAAGGGCGTCGGCAACGTGATCGAGGCCCTGGCACAGCTGCCCGGTGTGCAGCTCGACATCGCCGGCGGACCGGCCCGGGACGCGCTCGGAGCTGATCCCGAGGTCGCGCGGCTGCAGATGCTCGCCGAGCAGCACGGCGTCGGGGACCGGGTGACCTTCCACGGCAGCGTGGCCCGTCCGGAGGTCCCGTCCCTGATGTGCGCCGCGGACGTCGTGGTGGCCGTGCCCTGGTACGAGCCGTTCGGCATCGTCCCGGTCGAGGCGATGGCTTGCGGCCGGCCGGTCGTCGGCTCGAAGGTCGGCGGCCTGCTGGACACCGTGGTCCCA
This sequence comes from Nocardioidaceae bacterium, assembly GCA_035699065.1. Classification (GTDB taxonomy): domain Bacteria; phylum Actinomycetota; class Actinomycetes; order Propionibacteriales; family Nocardioidaceae; genus Nocardioides_C. The sequence continues at coordinate 4,845 of DASSBE010000234.1, read as the reverse complement.
GGTGTGACCGGGGAGCTCGTCCCGCCACGCCGGCCCGACCTGGTCGCCGCCGCCGTCGCCGACCTTCTCGCCGACCCGGAACGACGCGCCGCCTACGGCCGCGCCGGACGGGCCCGGGCAGCCGCGACCTACCAGTGGCGGCAGGTCGCCGCCGACACCGAGGGCGTCTACGAGTCCGTGGCGGCCCTACAGCTTCGACCCTCGTCAGGAGTGACTCGATGAAGATGATCACGCCGTGTGAGCACGACCACCTCGCCGAGCTGACCCGTGCGGTCGAGGACTTCACGCCCTGCGTCGACGTCGCCCACGACTGGGGCACCCGGCTCGCCGCGACCCTCGAGGCCGGCGGGCGACTGCTCGCGGCAGGGAACGGCGGGAGCGCAGCGCAGGCGCAGCACCTGACCGCCGAGCTCGTCGGCCGCTACCGCGACGACCGGGGACCGTTCTCGGCGATCTGTCTGAGCGCGGAGACGTCGAGCCTGACCGCGATCTGCAACGACTACCCGGCCGAGGAGCTGTTCGCCCGGCAGGTCGAGGCGCACGGTCGTGAGGGCGACGTACTGGTGCTGATGTCCACGAGCGGGACCAGCCCGAACATCGTCAGCGCCGCCGAACGCGGCCGGAAGCTCGGCCTGCAGGTGTGGGCCTTCACAGGTCCTCGCCCCAACCCGTTGGCCGAGGTCGCGGACGAGGCGATGTCGGTCGACGCCCGGTTCACCGCGACCGTGCAGGAGCTGCACCTCGTCGGGCTGCACATCCTGTGCGCAGGCCTGGACAAGGCGCTCGGGGTGATTCCCGACGAGATCCGGGTCCCGGCCGAGACCGCCCCGCGGAAGGCATCGTGACCGCCCCGCTGGTGGTCGTCGGCGACGCGCTGCTGGACGTCGACGTGGTCGGCGAGGCCGATCGGCTGAGCCCGGACGCACCGGTGCCGGTCCTCGACCACCTCCGTGAACGGCCTCGCCCGGGCGGCGCCGCACTCGCCGCGGCGATGGCGGCCGGCCAGGGGCACGACGTCGTCCTGGTGACCGCCCTCGGCGAGGACGGTCCGGGCCGCGAGGTCTCCCGGTTGCTGGAGGCGGCCGGGGTCCGGGTGGTCCGGCTGCCGTTCGACGGGACGACCCCGGAGAAGCGCCGGGTCCGGGCCGGAGGGCAGTCGCTGGTCCGGCTCGACAGCGGGGACACACCCGGGACGATCGGCCCGGCGCCCGCCGAGGTAGCCGAGGTGCTCGCCGGAGCCGGTGCGGTCCTGGTCGCGGACTACGGTCGCGGCGTGGCCGCCGCGGAGGACCTCCGGGCCCTGGTGGCGGCCCTCCCGACGAAGATCCCGGTGGTGTGGGACCCGCATCCGCGTGGAGCGGTCCCCGTGGCCGGCGTACGCCTGGTCACTCCGAACCAGGACGAAGCCGCGCTGTTCGCCCGGCGGCACGCGTGTGCCGGACCGGACGGCCTCGCGGGCTTCGCGGCGATCGGCCGGCAGGCGGCCGGACTGCAGCAGGCGTGGCAGGTACAGGCGGTCGCCGTGACCCTCGGTGAGCGGGGGGCGCTGCTGTCCTACGGCGACGGTGCTCCGGCGGTGACCCCGGCACCCCGGGTGGACTGCGTCGACCCCTGCGGCGCCGGCGACATGTTCTCGGTGACGGCCGCCTTGCGGCTCGCCGCCGGCAGCATCACCACCGAGGCGGTCCAGGACGCGGTGTGGGCGGCGGCGCAGTACGTGGCCGCCGGTGGACCGGCCTCGGTCTTCCCGTCCGACGAGGCATTCCCGCATCCCGGAGCCGGTGCGGTGATCGGCGCGGAGGAGCTGGTCCGGCGGGTCTCGGCGAGCGGCGGCGTCGTGGTCGCCACGGGCGGCTGTTTCGACCTGCTCCACGCCGGGCACGTCGCCACCCTGCGCGAGGCACGGAAGCTCGGTGACTGCCTGGTGGTGTGCCTGAACTCCGACGACTCGGTGCGCCGGCTCAAGGGCCCGTCCCGGCCGCTGGTCCCGGCCGTGGACCGGGCACGAGTGCTGGAGGCACTGGAGTACGTCGACGCGGTGGTCGTGTTCGAGGAGGACACCCCGGTCGACGTGCTGCGAAGGATCCGGCCCGACGTGTGGGCCAAGGGCGGTGACTACGCGGGCACCGACGTGCCCGAGGCGGCCGTCCTCGAGGAGTGGGGCGGGCAGGCCGTCGTGCTGCCCTACCTCAAGGGCCGCTCCACGACCGCGCTGGTGCGCAGTGCTTCCGAGCGCGCGGACGCCGGCATCCAGAACTGACCCAGGAGGGGAGAACGAGATGACGATCGGAAACGTGCTCGTGACCGGAGGGGCCTCGGGGCTCGGTGCTGCCGTGGTGCAGGCCGTCGAGCAGGCCGGCGGCCGCCCGGTGGTGCTGGACCGGGCCAAGTCCACGGCCGACGTGGAGCAGGACATCGTCGACCTCAGTGACCGGATCGCCACCGAGTCGGCCGTCCGTGCCGTGTCCGAGCGGGTGGGCGGCATCGACGCCGTGGTGACCTGCGCCGGCACCGATGCCTGCGGCAAGCTCGACGACGTGCCGGCCGAGGACTGGGACCGGGTGGTGCTCGTGAACCTGCTCGGGACGGTCGCCGTCGTGCGCGCCGCGCTCCCGGACCTGAAACGTCGGCACGGCCGCGTGGTGACGGTGGCCTCCACCCTGGGGGTGCGGGCGCTCAGTGACGCCACGGCGTACTGCGCCTCGAAGTTCGGGGTGGTCGGGTTCACCCGGGCACTCGCCGCGGAGACCGCCGGCGAGGTCGGGGTCACGATGCTGGTGCCGGGCGGGATGCAGACCGCGTTCTTCGACGGTCGCGACGAGCAATACCTGCCGCCACCGGACCTGAAGCTCAACGCGCCCGAGGACGTCGCCGCCACGGTGCTGTTCGCGCTGCAGCAGCCACCGGGATGCGAGGTGCGGGAGCTGGTGGTGACCCCGTCGGTCGAGGGGTCCTGGCCCTGAGCCGACGACCGGTCGCCCTCGCCCTGCGTGCGCTCGGCCTCGGTGACTTCCTCACCGGGGTACCGGCGCTGCGGGCGCTGCGTCGTGCCCTGCCGTCGCACGAGATCGTCCTCGCGACCCCGAAGGTTCTGGCGCCGCTGGTCCGGCTCGCCGGCGTCGCGGACCGGGTCCACGACAGCTCCGGGCTCGAGCCGCTCCACTGGTCCGGTCCGGCCCCGGACGTGGCCGTGAACCTGCACGGCAAGGGCCCGCAGAGCCACCGGCTGCTGCTGGAGACGTCGCCGGGACGGTTGACGGCCTTCGCGGTTCCCGGGCTCGATGTCGACGGTCCGGTGTGGGACCCCGAGGAGCACGAGGTCGCACGCTGGTGCCGGTTGGTCGAGACGTCGTTCGACGTGCGGGCCGACCCGGACGACCTCGTGCTGCCCGCGCCGCCCGCGCCCCCGACGGTGTCGGGGGCGGTGGTGGTGCACCCGGGTGCGGCGTACCCGTCCCGGCGCTGGCCGGCGGACCGGTACGCGGAGGTAGCACGGTGGGCGGCTGGTGAGGGTTGGCCGGTGGCGGTCACCGGGTCCCCAGCAGAGGCAGGGCTGGCTGAGGAGGTACGCCGGGCGGCGGGACTGCCGCGCGAGGCGGTGCTGGCGGGTCGCACGGACCTCGAGGAGCTCGCGGCGGTGGTGGCCTCGGCACGGCTCGTGGTCTGCGGGGACACCGGCATCGCGCACGTGGCCAGCGCTTTCCGCGCACCGTCGGTGGTGCTGTTCGGTCCCACGCCGCCACGGCTGTGGGGACCCCCTGCCGCAGGCCCGCACGTGGTGCTCTGGCACGGCTCGTCGGGTGGTGACCCGTGGGGCGCGGCACCGGACTCGGCGCTGCTCGAGATCGGTGTGGAGGAGGTCCTGGCGGAGGCTGCGAGCGTTATGACGCGGCGTACTCGCGCGCGTTGCTGAGGAACCACTCGAGTGTGCGGTGCAGGCCCTCGTCGGGATCCACCCGCGGTGACCAGCCGAGGAGGTCGAGGGCACGTGTCGTGTCCGGGCACCGAACCTTCGGGTCGTCGGCCGGCAGGTCCATGAACTCGATCGGGGAGGGGGAGCGGACCAGGTCCCGGATCCGTTCGGCGAGGTCGAGCATGGTCATCTCGTCGCGGTTGCCGATGTTCACCGGGCCGGTCTCGTCGCTGGCGGCCAGCATGATGATGCCGTCGACGGTGTCCTCGACGTAGCAGATGGACCGGGTCTGCTTCCCGTCCCCGGCGACGGTGATCGGCTCTCCGGCGAGTGCCTGCGACATGAACGTGGGGATCGCGCGGCCGTCGTCGGAGCGCATCCGCGGGCCGTAGGTGTTGAAGATCCGGACGATCGCGGTATCGACACCGCGCTGCGTGCGGTAGGCCGTCGTCAGGGCCTCGCCGAACCGTTTCGACTCGTCGTAGACACTACGCGGCCCGATCGGGTTGACGTTTCCCCAGTAGTCCTCGGCCTGGGGATGCTCGAGCGGGTCGCCGTACACCTCCGACGTCGAGGCCATCACGAACCGGGCGTGCTTGCGCTCCGCGAGGTCGAGAGCGTTCATGGTGCCGATGCTGCCGGCCTTCATCGTCTCGATGGGCAGGCGCAGGTAGTGGATCGGAGAGGCGGGCGACGCCAGGTGCAGCACCCAGTCCACCTCTCCCTCGACCCGGAGACCGTCGCTCACGTCGCAGTCGATGAACTCGAAACCCGAGCGCCCCTCGAAGGCACGCAGGTTGGCCGGTGTCCCGGTGAGGAAGTTGTCGATGCAGACCACGTCGGCGCCGAGGTCCAGCAACCGTTGGCACATCCAGGATCCGACGAAGCCGGCGCCGCCGGTGACCACCACACGCTGGGCCGGTAACGAGATG
>DASSBE010000233.1:0-15767 GCA_035699065.1 Nocardioidaceae bacterium | reverse complement strand
AACGACACCCGATTCGGGCAGACTCGCGTTGTTATCGTCCACATGGACGATATTGACGAGACAGTCCGCGCTCGATCGCGGCGAGGATCGAGTCCTTGTGTTTGACGATCGTCGGTTGCAGGTCGACGAGGGCGGGGATCCGGCAGCAGCGGTTCCGGCAGCGCCCACTGCTCGTCTGTCAGGTCACTGGGGTGCGACATGCCACGCAGTGTGCCGACCGAGCCAGCGACGACAGTCACAACCAAATGTGACACACCCAGTTCCACAGGAGCCATCGCGGTCCCAGAACCACGTTGTCAGGCGCCCGCGGTGCCGGAGCTTCCTGCGGCGCCCGACCGGTCGGGTCAGTGCGCGGTCTTCGGGGCGACCAGCCGGGTGGCGGCCCAGTCCTTGCTGACGGTGGCGGTGGTCGTGGTGGCCAGTCCCGCGATCGGGGCGGCCTCGGCCACGTCGGCCGCGTCCACGGCGTTGGGCCTGCCGACCTTGGGCGTGAGCAGCCAGATCACCCCACCGCCGACCAGGTCGGTCAGCGAGTCGACCAACGCGTCCACCAGGTCACCGTCCTCGTCGCGCCACCACAGGAGCACGGAGTCGACCACGTTCCCGTAGTCCCCGTCGACCATGTCGGCGTCGATGGTGTCCTCGATCTGCACACGGAGCGCGTCGTCGACGTCCTCGTCCCACCCGAGCTCCTGGACGACCATTCCCGGCGTGAACCCCAACCGGCTTCCGGCATTCTGGGTGGCGGTGCTTTCCGGGCCACCCGCGGTCGCGCTCAACTGACTCCTCCAAGACAATCATGGCTCGCGCACCGGTCGTGCCCGAGCTCCTGTCGCGTAGTCCACCGGAAGTCCACCCTCCCGCGCAACCCCGCGACGTGGTGAAAGGCTACTGCCATGAGCGACGGTGAGCAGCGATTCCGCGGAGCGGGTGACATCGCGGGCCGGGTCACCTCCGTGAACGTCGCCGCGGGCACGGCTTCTCCGAGCCGCCGCGGGCCGAGATCCGCCTGCTCGAGGGTCTCGGCGTGGAGGGCGACGCGCACTGCGGTACGACCTGCTGGCGCTGCCCCGGGACACGGGGCCGGTGCGCCCGGGCGACCCGGTGACCGTCGTACTCCCGGAGCGTCCGCACCACCGCCTGGACAGGGGCTGAGGCCCGACGGCCCGCTACCGGTCAGTAAATTCCCCCATTGGGCCGGGCGTGACACGATGAATGGGAGGGTCTCGCAACCCGGGCGCCTCGCAGGTACATCTGAATTGAGAGCAGAGGAATCGTGGCGAATAACAACGAACGCCCCGCAGCGCCGTCGGTGATCCATGAGGGCCTTCCCACCCAGCTGCCGGACATCGACCCGGACGAGACCCAGGAGTGGCTCGAGTCGCTCGACGCCCTTCTCGACGAGCGCGGCAAGGCCCGCGCCCGCTACGTGATGCTGAAGCTGCTGGAACGCGCGCGGGAGCGGCAGGTCGGGGTCCCGGCACTGCGCAGCACCGACTACATCAACACGATCCCGCCGGACCTCGAGCCGTGGTTCCCCGGCGACGAGCACCTCGAGCGCCGGATCCGGGCGTTCATCCGCTGGAACGCCGCGGTGATGGTCTCCACGGCGAACCGCAAGGGCCTCGAGGTCGGCGGCCACATCGCGACGTACCAGTCGTCGGCGTCGCTGTACGAGGTCGGCTTCAACCACTTCTTCCGCGGCAAGGACCATCCCGGCGGCGGCGACCAGATCTACATCCAGGGCCACGGCTCGCCGGGCATCTACGCGCGCGCCTTCCTCGAGGGCAGGCTGAGCGAGGAGCAGCTCTCGCACTTCCGGCAGGAGGTGCAGCACGGTGTCGGCAAGGGGCTGCCGTCCTACCCGCACCCGCGGCTGATGTCGGACTTCTGGGAGTTCCCGACCGTGTCGATGGGCCTGACCGCGATGAACTCGCTGTACCAGGCCCGGTTCAACAAGTACCTGCAGAACCGTGGCATCAAGGACACCTCGCAGCAGCACGTGTGGGCGTTCCTCGGTGACGGCGAGATGGGTGAGCCCGAGTCGCTCGGCGCGATCGGCCTGGCCGCCCGCGAGGAGCTGGACAACCTCACCTTCGTGATCAACTGCAACCTGCAGCAGCTCGACGGCCCGGTCCGCGGCAACGGCAAGATCATCCAGGAGCTGGAGTCGATCTTCCGCGGCGCCGGCTGGAACGTGATCAAGGTGGTCTGGGGTCGCGAGTGGGACGACCTGCTGGCCCAGGACGTCGACGGCGTGCTGGTGAACCAGATGAACAAGACCCCCGACGGCCAGTACCAGACCTACTCGGTGGAGAAGGGCGACTACATCCGGGAGCACTTCTTCGGCGGCGACCCGCGGCTGCGGAAGATGGTCGAGCACCTCTCCGACGACGACCTGGTCAAGCTGCCCCGCGGCGGGCACGACTACCGCAAGGTGTACTCCGCGTTCAAGGCGGCCACCGAGCACGTCGGCCAGCCGACGGTGATCCTGGCCAAGACCATCAAGGGCTGGACGATCGACGCCCTCGAGGGTCGCAACGCCACCCACCAGATGAAGAAGCTGACCAAGGACGACCTGAAGAAGTTCCGCGACCGGCTCTACCTGCCGATCACCGACGAGCAGATCGACGGCGCCGACATCGCGCCGTTCTACCACCCCGGACCGGACTCCCCGGAGATCCAGTACATGATGGAGCGCCGCCGCGCGCTCGGCGGCTCGCTGCCCAAGCGGGTGGTACGGGCGAAGCCGCTGAAGCTCCCGGGCGACGAGATGTACGCCGAGCTGAAGCAGGGGTCCGGCAAGCAGGCGATCGCGACCACGATGGCGCTGGTGCGGCTGCTCAAGGACCTGATGAAGGACCCGGAGATCGGCAAGCGGATCGTGCCGATCGCGCCGGACGAGTTCCGCACGTTCGGGATGGACTCGATGTTCCCGACGGCCAAGCTCTACAACCCGGCCGGACAGACCTACGAGTCGGTGGACCGCAAGCTGCTGCTGGCGTACAAGGAGTCCGTCCAGGGTCAGATGCTGCACGAGGGCATCTCCGAGGCCGGTGCGATGTCGTCGGCGACGGCCGTCGGCTCGGCGTACTCCACGCACGGCGAGCACATGATCCCGTTCTACATCTTCTACTCGATGTTCGGGTTCCAGCGGACCGGCGACTTCATCTGGGCGATGGCCGACCAGCTCGCCCGCGGCTTCCTGGTCGGCGCGACGGCCGGTCGCACGACGCTGACCGGCGAGGGCCTCCAGCACGCCGACGGGCACTCCCCGCTGCTGGCCGCGACCAACCCGGCGATCGTGCACTACGACCCGGCGATGGCGCACGAGGTCAGCCACATCGTGCAGGACGGGCTGCGCCGGATGTACGGGTCGACCGACGAGCACCCGCACGGCGAGGACATCATCTACTACCTGACGGTGTACAACGAGCCGACGGTGATGCCGAAGGAGCCCGAGAACATCGACGTGGAGGGTCTGCTCAAGGGCATCTACCACTTCGCCGTACCCCCGGAGATCCAGACCAACGGCTCTGCGAACCCGCCGCGGGTCCAGCTACTCGCCTCCGGCGTCGGGTTCCCGTGGATCACCGAGGCGCAGCGGCTGCTGGCCGAGGACTGGGGCGTCGCCGCCGACACCTGGTCGGTGACCTCCTGGAACGAGCTCGCCCGCGACGCGGTGGCCGCCGAGGAGTGGAACCTGCTGCACCCGTCCGAGGACGCCCGGGTCCCCTACGTCACCAACAAGCTCAAGGACGCCGAGGGCCCGGTGATCGCGGTCAGCGACTACATGCGCGCGGTCCAGAACCAGATCGCGAAGTGGGTGCCCGGCGACTTCCACGCGCTCGGCGCCGACGGCTTCGGCTTCGCGGACACCCGTCCCGCGGCGCGCCGGTTCTTCCACGTGGACGCGCAGTCCGTCGTGGTGCAGGCGCTGCAGGCGCTCGCCGAGCGGGGCGAGATCAAGCGCGAGACGGTGCAGGAGGCGTTCGACAAGTACCGGATCGACGACCCGACCGCGGTGAGGAACGTGAAGCAGGAGGGCGGCGACGCGTAGCGGCCCCAGGGCCGCGTACGCGTCGAGCGTGTTGAGTGGGAACGAGATTCTGGGAGCGAAGCGACCGGAATCTTGCCCCACTCAACCGCCCAGGCAGCGACCGCGGCGTCACGGCCCAACACCCCGGGCTGCGACCGCGGCTCAGGCGGTCGCCGACGCCTCGTCATCGACCGACGCGAGCGGGGTCGGCGCGAGCGGGGTCGGCGCCCCGTTCCGCAGCAGGGTCCGCCACCGACCGCGGTGGTAGACCGCCGGCTGCGTCGTGCGAACGAAGTCGTTCAGGATCTTCACGAACCGCTGCGGATGGTCCTTGTGCGGGAAGTGCCCGGCGTTCGCGATCACCTCGACCGTCGCCGCGGGCGCCAGCTCCGCCACGATCCCGGCGTGCCGGACGGGGATCACGTCGTCCTCGGTGCCCCAGATGACGCACATCGGCATGGCATGGGTGAGGTACGCACGGTCGGCCATCGTGACCACCTGGCCCCGCCAGTCCACGACCGCACTCACCACCTGCCGGATCGCGGTGCGGGCGCCCCTGTCTGCGAACGAGCCGTAGATCGCGGCCACCTCGTCGAGGTCCCGGGTGTGCGGCAGCCCGGTCGCGGCCAGGCCGCGCATCACCGTCGTGGTCGCCTGCCGGATGCCCGGCAGCATCGCCACGTGCATCAGCGGGTGGAACCCCGGCAGCGTGATCGCGCGGATCACCGGCGTCACCTCGGGCCCCAGCCCGCCCGGAGCGACCAGGATCATCCGCTCGGTGCGCTCGGGAAACTGGTACGCGAACTGCATCGCCACTCCGCCGCCGAAGCTGTGCCCGACCACCGTCACCTTGTCGATGCCGAGCACGGTCAGCAGGTCCCGCATGCCGTTGGCGTACCCGCCGACGCTGTAGTCCGCCCGCGGCTTCGCCGACTTCCCGTGCCCCAGCAGGTCCGGCGCGATCACCGTGTACCGCCGTGCCAGCGCCGCCACCACCGGCAGCCAGGTGGTGTGGTCGCACCCGAGCCCGTGCAGCAGCAAGAGCGCCGGCCCGGAGCCGGTCTTGATGAACGCACGCTTGTGGCCGTGGATGGTGAGGTACTGGACCTCGACCGGCTTCGGCATCGTGCTCCTCACGGAGTAGTTGGCGCGATGTTAACCAGATCACGCCGAAGAATTCGCCCCCTACGCCCGAAAATGCCCGCGATTCCCCCGTTTCGTTATCTCCGGGGGTGGTTCCGTACGACCTGTTCGGGCGTACGACGGGCGCCGCTCACGCCGTACGACGGACGCGGGTCGGCGGGAACTAGGCTCAGGACATGACCACGCCAGGGGATCCGCGGACCGCCGGACGGACCCGGGCCCAGATCGCCCGCAGCCTGCAGAAGTCGGTGGGCAGCCTGACCACGGCCGCGCTGTCCCGGATGGAACGCGAGATGCCGTGGTTCCGGTCGCTCTCTGCCGAGGACCGCTCCTGGATCGGGCTGATCGTGCAGGCCGGCATCAACGCGTTCGTGACCTGGTACCGGGACCCGGAGCCGGGCTCCCCCGTCACCGCCGAGGTGTTCGGCGCCGCCCCGCGGGCCCTGACCGGTGTTGTGAGCCTCCACCAAACCGTGGAGATGGTGAAGATGAGTATCGAGGTGGTCGAGGAGAACGTCGTCGACGCCGTCGGCGAGGAGGACGCGCCGTCGGTCCGGGACGCGATCATCAGGTACGCCCGGGAGATCGCGTTCGCCACCGCGGAGGTCTACGCCAAGGCCGCCGAGATGCGCGGCGCGTGGGACGCCCGGCTCGAGGCTCTCGTGGTCGACTCGGTGCTGCGAGCAGAGGCCGACGAGACCGTCCGCTCCCGGGCCAGTGCGCTCGGCTGGGCGGCCGAGGGCGACGTCGCGGTGGTGCTGGGCCGGGTCCCGCCCGCGGCCGCCAACGGTCAGGGTCGGGAGAGCGTGATCGACGAGGTGCGCCGGTCCGCGCGACACATGCACCTTGACGCCCTGTGCGCCGTGCAGGGCGACCGGCTGGTCGTCGTACTCGGGGGCGTGGAGAACCCTGACAAGGCAGGGGCATCGGTGGCCCAGCACTTCGGGGACGGACCGGTGGTGATCGGCCCGGTGGTACCCGACCTGGTGCACGCCAACATCTCCGCGCGGGCCGCGGTCGCGGGCCTGCGCGCCGCGCCGGGCTGGCCGGACGCGCCGCGCCCGGTGACCAGCGACGACCTGCTGCCGGAACGGGCGCTCTCCGGCGACGGCCATGCCCGGCGGCAGCTGGTCACCGAGATCTACACGCCGCTGCTCGAGGCCGGCTCCTCGATCCTCGACACGGTCGGCACCTTCCTCGACCAGGGCGGCTCGATCGAGGCCACCTCCCGGACGATGTTCATCCACGCCAACACGGTGCGGTACCGGTTGCGGCGGGCCGCAGACGTCACCGGCCTGTCTCCCAGCGACCCCCGGCACGCGTACACGTACCGGCTCGCGCTGACCCTGGGCCGGCTCAACCCGCCGGAGCCGGGCCCCCGCCCTTTGTAGGGTTCCTACAAAGACACGGGCCCAATCTTCGTTCGGGCTGTTGGCGCGATCCGGCTCCGCATCCCGGCACAGTGGAGATGTGCTCGTCATCGTCGCTCCCGGCCAAGGTGCCCAGACCCCCGGCTTCCTCTCCCCGTGGTTGGAAGACCCCGTGTTCGCCGACCGCCTGAACTGGCTGTCCGCGGTGAGCGGGATCGACCTCCTCCACTACGGGACCGAGGCGGACGCCGACACGATCCGGGACACCGCCATCGCCCAGCCCCTGCTCGTCGCGTCCGGCCTGTTGGCCGCGCTCGAGCTCTTCCCGCACCCCGCGGACGCGTTCAACCGGGTCGGCGCGGTGGCCGGCCACAGCGTCGGCGAGCTCACCGCGGCCGCCGGCGCCCGGGTGATCACCGCCGAGCAGGCGATGGTGCTGGTCCGCGAACGCGGCCGTGCGATGGCCGCAGCGTCCGCCGTCACACCGACCGGGATGACCGCGATCCTCGGCGGGGACCGGGACGAGGTGCTCGCCAAGCTCGAGGAGCACGGGCTGACCCCGGCGAACGACAACGGCCCCGGCCAGATCGTCGCCGCCGGGACGCTCGAGCAGATCGCGGCGTTCGGCGACGACGCTCCGGCGAAGGCACGGCTGATGCCGCTCTCGGTCGCCGGCGCGTTCCACACCCAGCACATGGCACCCGCGGTCGAGACGCTCGGCCGGCTCGCGCGGTCGGTCTCCACCCACGACGCGCGGACCCCGATCATCTCCAACCGGGACGGCCAGATCGTGCACGACGGCCACGACGTACTCAAACGGATCGTCACCCAGACCAGCAACCCGGTCCGGTGGGACCTGTGCATGGACACCATGCTCGACCTCGGCGTCACCGGGGTCCTGGAGATGCCGCCGGCCGGCACCCTGACCGGGATCGCCAAGCGCCAGATGAAGGGCGTGGAGACGTTCGCGCTCAAGAACCCCGACCAGCTCGACGACGCCCGCGCGTTCTGCGACAAGCACGGCGACGCCTCGCAGATCGACCGGAACCCGACCTGGCGGATGCTGGTCGCCCCCGCGAAGGGCACGTTCCACCAGGCACCGGACCTGCCTGAGGGCGGCTCGATCCGACCGGAGACCACCATCGGCGCGGTCGAGAGCCTCCGCGACAAGACACCGGTCACGGCGCCGTACGGCGGGACGATCGTGGAGTGGCTCGTCGAGGACGGCGACCTGGTCTCCCCCGGCCAGCCCCTGGTCCGCCTTCACCCCGAAGGGGTAAACGCATGACGACACTGTCCACCGCGACCGGCAGCAGCCACGCAGCGATCCTCGGCATCGGTTCGTACCGGCCGGCCAGGGTCGTGCCCAACGCCGAGCTGGTCGAGGCCATCGACTCCAGCGACGAGTGGATCCAGCAGCGCTCGGGCATCAAGGAGCGCCGGTTCGCCTCGCCCGAGGAGACCGTGCAGATGATGTCGGTCGCGGCCTCACGCAAGGCCCTGGACCGGGCCGGCATCGAGCCCGCGCAGGTCGACTGCGTGATCGTGGCCACCGTCTCGCACATGCTGCAGACCCCCGCCATCGCCACCGCGATCGCCTACGAGCTCGGCACCGACAAGTCCCCCGCCTTCGACATCTCCGCGGCGTGCGCCGGCTTCTGTCACGGGCTGGCGCTCGGGTCCGACATGATCCGCGGCGGCAGCGCCAAGCACGTGCTGGTGATCGGCGTGGAGCGGCTGACCGACATCACCAGCCTCAACGACCGCGGCACCGCGTTCATCTTCGCCGACGGCGCAGGCGCCGCGGTGCTCGGCCCTTCGGAGGACGCCGGCATCGGCCCGGTCGTGTGGGGCTCGGACGGTGAGCAGTTCGACCTGATCCGGCAGAAGGAGGACTGGCGCGACGTGATGGTCCAGGACGAGCCGGAGATGCCGCACCTGATCATGCAGGGCAGCGCCGTGTTCCGATGGGCCTCCTACGAGATGGCCAAGATGGCGCAGGCCACTCTCGACAAGTCCGGGATCACGGCCGACCAGCTCGACGTGTTCGTGCCACACCAGGCGAACATGCGGATCATCGACGCGATGGCCCGCTCCATGAAGCTGCCGGAGCACGTGAAGATCGCTCGCGACATCGCGCACCAGGGCAACACCTCCGCGGCCTCCATCCCGCTCGCGCTCGACCGGATGATCGACGAGGGCGAGGCCAAGACCGGAGACACCGCGCTGCTGATCGCGTTCGGCGCGGGGCTCGCCTACGCCGCCCAGGTCGTGAAGATCCCCTAGAGACGTCCGGGGCCGCGACCACGCGTGCCACGGCCAGCAGGACCCCCGCCACCCCACCAACCAGGAGGAGCCAGATGGCCACCACCGAGGAAATCCGCGCCGACCTTGCCGAGATCGTGAACGAGGTCGCCGGCATCCCGGCTGACGACGTGCAGCTGGACAAGTCGTTCACCGACGACCTGGACGTCGACTCGCTGTCGATGGTCGAGGTCGTCGTCGCCGCAGAGGAGAAGTTCGACGTCAAGATCCCCGACGACGAGGTCAAGAACCTCAAGACCGTCGGTGACGCCGTGGCCTTCATCGAGCGTGCCCAGAACGGCTGACGAGCAGAAGCGGTACGCCGGACGTGGCCGCTGCGCCACGTCCGACGTACCGCACTAACCCGACCTGCGAACCCACATGAGGTGAAAGACCAGATGAGCGTTACTCGAGTCGTCGTCACGGGGCTCGGTGCGACGTCCCCCGTCGGTGGAGACGTGGCCAGCACCTGGGCCGCACTGCTGGCCGGTCAGTCCGGGGTCCGGACCATCAAGCACGACTGGGCCGAGCAGCTGCCCACCCAGATCGCCGCGGAGGCCGCCGTGGACCCCACCGACGTGCTGGAGCGGGTCAAGGCCCGCCGGCTGGACCGCTCCGGCCAGCTGGCGATGGTCGCCGCGCTCGAGGCGTGGGCCGACTCCGGCCTGTCCGCCGAGGACGCCGACATCGACCGGGAGCGGCTCGGTGTCGCGATGGCGTCCGGCATCGGCGGTGTGCAGACGCTGCTGACCAACTACGACTCGCTGAACCTCAGGGGACCGCGCCGGGTCTCACCACTGGCCATCCCGATGCTGATGCCGAACAGTCCCGCCGCGAACATCGGCCTGGCCATCGGCGCCAAGGCCGGCGTGCACACACCTGTCTCGGCCTGCGCGTCGGGCAACGAGTCGATCGCGCTGGGCATCGACATGATCCGTCTCGGCCGGGCCGACGTGGTCCTGGTCGGCGGCACCGAGGCGGCCGTGCACCCGCTGCCGATGGCCGCGTTCGGGCAGATGATGGCGCTCTCCAAGCGCAACGACGACCCCGAGCGGGCCTCACGTCCCTGGGACAAGGCACGCGACGGGTTCGTGCTCGGTGAGGGCGCCGCAGCACTGGTGATCGAGTCCGAGGAGCACGCTCGTGCCCGCGGCGCGACGGTGTACGCCGAGGTCGCCGGTGCCGGCATCACCGCCGACTCCCACGACATCGCCCAGCCCGACCCGGTCGGCGCGGGTGCCACCCGGGCGATGAAGATCGCGCTCCGTGAGGCCGACATGGCCCCGGAGGAAGTACGCCACATCAACGCGCACGCCACCTCCACCCCGCAGGGCGACCTCGCCGAGGCCGGCGCCATCCGCAACGCGCTCGGCAGCGCGGCGGACGGCGTGGTGGTCACCTCCACCAAGTCGATGACCGGCCACCTGCTCGGTGCCGCCGGCGCCCTGGAGTCGGTCGCGACCATCCTCGCCCTCAAGCACCGGGTCGTCCCGCCGACGATCAACCTCGACGACCCGGAGGACACCGGCCTCGATCTCGCCTCCGAGCAGCGCACCCTGCCTGAGGGCTCGCTCGCCGGCCTGAACAACTCCTTCGGCTTCGGCGGCCACAACGTCGCCATCGCCTTCCGCAGCGTCTGACCGACCACGCAGGAGACCATCTGATGACCACAGCACCGGCAGCCGCTCCGGCCAAGCCCGCCAAGCTCCCCCGCGACAAGGACCCGCGCAACCCGAACTTCCGGCTCGCCGCCTTCTTCGACGAGGGCACCTGTGAGCTGATCACCGAGGACGACGGCAGCGGGATACTCGCCGCCGTGGGCAAGGTCGACGGCACCCACGTGGTCGCGTTCTGCTCCGACGCCACCGTGATGGGCGGCGCGATGGGCGAGGTCGGCTGCAAGGTCGTGGTGCACGCCTACGAGCGGGCGCTCGCCGACCAGGCACCGATCGTCGGCCTGTGGCACTCCGGCGGGGCGCGGCTGGCCGAGGGCGTGCTCTCGCTGCACGCGGTCGGCCTGATCTTCCACGTGATGACGCAGGCCTCCGGCAAGATCCCGCAGATCTCGGTGGTCCTGGGACCTGCCGCCGGTGGGGCGGCCTACGGCCCGGCGCTGACCGACGTGGTGATCCTCGGCCCGGACGGCCGGATCTTCGTGACCGGTCCCGACGTGGTGCGTTCGGTCACCGGCGAGGACGTCGACATGCTGCGGCTCGGCGGCCCCGAGCCGCACGGGCGCCGCTCCGGCGTGGTGCACATCCTCACCGACAGCGAGCAGGAGGCGCTCGACCGGGCCCGCGGGCTCGCTACCCTGCTGGGGGCGCAGGCGACCCTCGAGCTCGACGCCGTCAAGGACGTCGACCTGGCGCAGATGCTGCCCGAGTCGCGCAAGCGCGCCTACGACGTGCACCCGCTGGTCGAGGCGGTCCTCGACGAGGGCACGATGCAGGAGCTGCACGCGCGCTGGGCACCCAACATCGTCACCGCCCTGGGCAGGTTCGGCGGCCGCACCGTCGGCGTGATCGCGAACAACCCGCTCCGGCTCGGTGGCTGCCTGGACTCGTTGTCGGCGGAGAAAGCCTCGCGGTTCGTCCGGATGTGCGACGCGTTCGGCGTCCCACTGGTCGTGCTCGTCGACGTGCCCGGCTACCTGCCCGGTGTCGGTCAGGAGTGGGACGGCGTGGTCCGCCGCGGCGCCAAGCTGCTGCACGCGTTCGGCGAGTCGGTGGTCCCGCGGGTCACGCTGGTCACCCGCAAGACGTACGGCGGAGCCTACATCGCGATGAACTCACGTTCCCTCGGGGCGACCAAGGTGTTCGCCTGGCCGGGCGCCGAGGTGGCGGTGATGGGCGCGGTCGCCGCGATCCGGATCCTGCACCGTCGCAAGCTGCTCGAGGTGGCCCCCGAGATCCGACCGCAGGTAGAGGCCGAGCTCGCCGCCGAGCACGAGCGGATCGCCGGCGGGGTCGACAAGGCCGTGGAGATCGGCGTGGTGGACGAGGTCGTGGAGCCGGCCGCCACCCGAACGGCGCTGGCCCGCGCGATCGCCGAGGCCGGCGTCGTCCTGCGAGGCGCCCACGGCAACATCCCGCTCTGAGTCCGGTTGCCCGTTGAGCACCGACGACGGCCCCGGCTACTACGAGCACCTGAGCTTCAACGCCCCGCTCTCGGACCGGCGCGCGGGCCGGATCGTGTCCCGGCTGGCCGCATCCGCCCCGTCCGTCGTACTCGATGTCGGCTGCGGTTGGGGCGAGCTGCTGCTCCGGGTGCTCGAGGCCTGTCCGGCGGCGACCGGCGTGGGGGTCGACACCGACGGCCGTGCCCTGGAACGCGCACGCGCCAACGCGGCCCGGCGCGGGCTCGACGACCGGGTCGAGCTGCTGCAGGCCGACGCCGGGGACGCATCGGGTACGGCGGACGTGGTGCTGTGCATCGGTTCGAGTCATGCCTTCGGCGACACCGCGCAGGCGCTGAGCGCGTTGCGCGAGCGCGTCCGACCGGGAGGCCGGCTGGTGCTCGGCGAGGGCACCTGGAACACCCCCGCCGCGGACGCGGACCTGAGCCTCGTGCCCGACGACCTGCCGCGGCTTGCCGACCTTGCCGGACTGGTCGAGCTCGCCGTCGGCGCGGGCTACCGGCCGCTGTTCGTCGAGACCGCCTCGGTCGAGGAGTGGGACACGTTCGAGTCCGGCTACCTCGCGGACTGGGAGGAGTGGCTGGTCGCCCACCCGGGTCATCCTGACGCCGACCGGATCCGGCAGCGGGCCGACGACCACCGGACCCGGTGGCTGCGCGGTTACCGCACCGGGCTCGGCTTCGCCTACCTGACCTTGGGCCTCCCCACGCAGTGACCGGCCTGAGCCCGGGTTACCGTTTCGTCCCGACACCGATCCTTCATCCCGCAGGGCGGTGCGCCCGTTCACGACGAGCAGGAAGGAGCCGAATGTCATTGCGACCATCACTGACGATTCTTCTCGGATTCATCCTCCTCAGCGGCTGCGGGCTCTGGCCCGACCAGGAGCAGTCACCGCCCGCACAGGACGAGAACGCCCGGATCGTCGCCGACCTGGGCCGGCAGTGGCGGGCGCTGCCGAGGGTCAGCACCGTCGAGGCCGGCTACCTCGACGACACCGACAACGTCCCGGGCATCAAGGCGGAGATCGTCTGCCGCGGCTGCGACGTCGACACGATCGGCGAGGGGGTCGTCGCCGACGTCTGGTCCAGCCGGCTCTCACCGTTGAGCGGCATCAACGTCCATGTCGTCGACGACGGGACGGGGCAGGAGTTCCGCGGCTACTACGCCACCGTGCGGGACGAGGCGGAGCTGAGCGAGAACTACGGCGAGAGACCGGCCGGAACCACCCTCGATTGAGTATGTGGACCCTGGGTCTGACGCAACGGGCGCTGGTAGACCCGGGGCAAAATGGCCCATACTGTGCGAGATCGACGAAGCATACGACGAGGAGTGGTCGGCATCCGAGCGTCTACCCGTTTGAAGCGAGGTGCCGCGCTGTCGATCACGGCACTGCTGCTGACCGGCTGCGGCGGCCCGGCCGGAATCGAGCGCGAGCGGGACAACGCGGCGCTTGAGTCCTGCCTCGCACAGGCCGACCTGAGTATCGAGGACAGCGACGAGTGGTCGGACGACCAGGAGCGCGCGTTCCTGTCGAAGCCGGTGGCGCTCGACTGTGTGCTGGACGAGGTCGGGCCCGGCAAGTCGCTCGACGGTGCAATGCATCGGGCGTTCGGGGAGTCCTCGTCGGACGAGGTCCGGACGGTGCTCACCTCGTTTGTCGCTGCTCGCGAAGCCGATGCCCGGACCCAGGCACGCGACGTCGGTGAGCTGCTCGCCGCCCTGGGGTCACAGGGCGATGCGGAGCTCGGCCTGGGCGTGCGAGCCCCGGTCGCCTTCGCGATCCATCGGGTCGACGAGGGGACGCCGCCGGCGTACACGTCATGGCTGTCCCAGCAGCACCGTGAGGACGACCCCGACTCGGTCGTCGACTTCTACCAGGAGCAGGAGACTCAGGGGTCGCCGCTGTATCGAAGCCTCGATGCCATCGAGAACCGGATCCGCGCCGTCCAGCACGGCGAGCTCGACTGATACGGGCACAGGCCCACGTTCAACGGGGAGCGAGACCGCCTTCGACGAGGTGCTCGGGGCGGACCGGCACCCGGTTCAGGACCAGCCCGGTCGCCGCGCGGATCGCCGCGACGATCGCGGGCGTCGAGGAGATCGTCGGCGGCTCACCGACCCCGCGCAGGCCGTACGGCGCGTGCGGGTCCGCGAGCTCGAGCACGTCGACCCGCATCGGCGGCATGTCGAGCGCGGTCGGGATCAGGTAGTCGGTGAACGACGGGTTGCGCACCAGCCCGTCGCGGACCTGGATCTCCTCCATCACCGCGAGCCCGAGGCCCTGCGCGCTGCCGCCGTGGATCTGGCCAAGCACGGCGACCGGGTTGATCGCGTGCCCGACGTCCTGCGCGCAGTCGAGCGCTACCACCTTGACCAGTCCGAGCTCCACGTCGACGTCGACGACCGCGCGGTGCGCCGCGAACGCGAACTGCACGTGCGCGTCCCCCTGCCCGGTCTCCGGGTCGAGCGTGGTGGTCGGCCGGTGCCGCCACTCCACGGTCCGCTCGACCACCACCTCGCCGAGCAGGTCCACCAGGTCGGCCACCGGAGCGCCGGCCGCCGAGACGACCTTCCCGCCCTCGAGCACCAGGTCCTCGGCGTCCAGTCCGGAGCGCGCGGCAGCCAGCCGGCGTACGACGGACGCGACCTCCTGGCACGCGGCCTGCACCGCGCCACCGGTGACATAGCTCTGCCGGGACGCCGAGGTGGACCCGGCGCTGCCGACCTGGGTGTCCGCGTTGTGGATCGAGACCCGTTCCACGCCGAGCTCGGTGCGGGCGATCTGCGCCTGCAAGGTGACCAGTCCCTGCCCGACCTCGACGGCGGCCGTGTGCACGAGGACGACCGGTTCCCCGCCGATCACCTCCAGCGCCACCCGGGCCGTCGAGTAGTCGTCGAAGCCCTCGGAGAAGCAGATGTTCTTGATCCCGATGCCGTAGCCGACGCCGCGGACCACGCCCTCGCCGTGGGTGGTGTTCGCGACCCCGCCCGGCATCGACCGGAGGTCGTCCGGCGCTGCTGCGGGGAGCGGCATGTCCCGCACCCGGCGCACCAGCTCGGCGACCGGTGCGGCCGAGTCCAGCAGCTGTCCGGTGGCGACCGCGTCTCCCTCGGTCAGCCCGTTGCGGATCCGCAGCTCGGCCGGGTCCAGACCCAGCTCCGCGGCGAGCCGGTCCATCTGCGACTCGTAGCCGAACGCGGCCTGGACGGCGCCGAACCCGCGCATGGCCCCGCAGGGCGGGTTGTTCGTGTAGGCGCCGTAGCAGTCGATCGCGACGTGCGGGACGACGTACGGGCCGGCGCCGAGGGTGGCTGCGTTCGCGACCACCGCCGGGGTGCTGGAGGCGTAGGCGCCGCCGTCGAGGACGATCTCGGCCTTCACGTAGACCAGCCGCCCGTCGCGGGTGGCGCCGTGCTCGTAGCGCATCAGTGCGGGGTGCCGGTGCACGTGTCCGAAGAAGGACTCCTCCCGGGAGTAGACCATCTTCACCGGCCGGTTCGTCCGCATCGCCAGCATGCAGGCGTGCACCTGCATGGACAGGTCCTCGCGCGCGCCGAACGCGCCGCCGACACCCGCCAGCGTGATCCGGACCAGCTCCGGGTCGAGGCCCAGCGCATCGGCGACCTGGCCGCGGTCCACGTGCAGCCACTGGGTCGCGACGTACAGGTCGACGCCGCCGTCCGGTGCGGGCACCGCCATCCCGGACTCCGGCCCCAGGAAGGCCTGGTCCTGCATGCCGACCTCGTAGTCGCCGCTGACGACCACCTCGGCGTG
>DASSBE010000232.1:0-6494 GCA_035699065.1 Nocardioidaceae bacterium | reverse complement strand
ACTTCAGGTACGTGCGCCTGCACGGCGACGTCGAGCTCTACACCAGCGGCTACAGCGAGCAGGCTCTCGACCGCTGGGCGCAGAAGGTGCTCGACTGGGCCGGTGCCGGGCAGGACGTGTTCGTCTACTTCGACAACGACGCCAAGGGCTACGCTCCTCACGACGCGCTCGCGCTGCTGTCCCGGGTGTCCGGGTAGCCCGCGAGGCTCCGGACCGGAGCCGCAGCTGCCGAGGACGGCTACGACGTACTCGTGGTCGCCGCGGCCCTCGACTCGTGGATCGTGAACACCTTGTCCAGGCTTGTCATCCGGAACAGCCGGAGCAGGTCCTCGTTGCTGCAGACGATGCAGAACGACCCCTTGAACGCGTACGCCTTGCGCCGGGCACCGATCAGCACCCCGAGGCCGGTGGAGTCCAGGAAGGTCGTCTCGTCCAGGTCGATGACCAGGTTCACGTCGCCGGCGACGACCATGTCGTCGATGGCCTTCTTGAGCTGGCCTTGAGTCGCGAGATCGATCTCGCCCCGTGGCGTCACGATGGCGGACCCGTCTTCGGTCCGGACGTCTATCTCGAGCTGCATCTGCTCATCCCTCGGATTGTTCCCGACCGCCCGTGGCTCGATGGTCGGGACAAGTTTCACATCCCGGTGCGCCCGGGCCAAACCACGGTCCCGCTCGACGGCCCGGATCCGTGCGTGCCGGATACCCTGGGAGGGTGGACGTCAGGGTGCGGAACAACGTGAAGGTGTCCGGCCGAGCCGGCGGGCAGGTGATGCTGTTCGCGCACGGCTTCGGCTGCGACCAGAACATGTGGCGGTTCGTCGCTCCCGCGTTCGAGGACGACTTCCGCGTCGTCACCTTCGACCACGTGGGAGCCGGCGGCTCGGACCTCGCGTCCTACGACCCGCAGCGCTACTCCACCCTGCAGGGCTACGCCGACGACGTGCTCGAAATCTGCCGGAAGCTCGACCTGCGCGACGTCGTCTTCGTCGGTCACTCCGTCTCGGCGATGATCGGGCTGCTCGCCGACCTGGCCGCCCCCGGGTTGTTCGCCAAGCAGGTGCTCATCGGGCCCTCTCCGCGCTACATCAACGACGGGACGTACGTCGGAGGTTTCGAGCCGGAGGACATCGACGAGCTGCTCGAGTCGTTGGACAGCAACTACCTCGGTTGGTCGAGCGCGATGGCTCCGGTGATCATGGGCAACAGCGACCGGCCCGAGCTGGGCGCCGAGCTGACCGACAGCTTCTGCCGCACGGACCCGGAGATAGCCAGGGCCTTCGCCCGCGTGACGTTCACCTCGGACAACCGTGCGGACCTCGCCAAGGTCTCGACGCCGACGCTGGTCCTGCAGTGCACCGACGACGTGATCGCGCCGGTGGCAGTCGGCCGGTATGTCCACGACCATCTCCCCGACAGCTCGCTGGTGATGCTCACCGCGTCGGGACACTGCCCGAACCTGAGCGCTCCTGCGGAGACCATCGACGCCATCGCCGAATTCGTTCGTTCCTAGTGGTGTCCCGGTGGTGAGTCGTGAGGCGGCGAACGAGGCGTTCTACCGCGCGCTCCTCGACGACGATCCGGAGAAGCTCTACGAGCAGGCGCCGTGCGGCTACCTGTCGACCACTCCGGACGGTTCCATCGTCAAGGTCAACACGACGTTCCTGACCTGGACCGGTTACTCCCGTGAGGACCTGGTCGGTGTGCGCAGCTTCGTCGACCTGCTGACCCCGGGCGGGCGGATCTACCACGAGACCCACTACGCGCCGATGTTGCGGATGCAGGGCACCGTTCGTGAGATCGCGCTCGAGATCGTCGCGTCGGACGGCCGCAGGCTCCCGGTCCTGCTCAACGCAGCCCTCGGCCGGGATCCCGACGGCAACCCCGTCGCGGTGCGTGTGGCCGTCTTCGACGCGAGTGAGCGCCGTGAGTACGAGCGCGAGCTGCTCCGCACCAAGCAACGGGCCGAGGTGTCCGAAGCACGTGCGACGGCGCTGGCCCGGACGCTCCAGCAGACCCTGATCCCGCCCGCGCTACCGGCGATCCCGGACCTCGAGGTCGCCGCCGTGTACCGGCCGGCCGGCACCGGCGCAGAGGTCGGCGGCGACTTCTACGACGTGTTCCAGATCGGCACCGGCGACTGGGTGGTCGCCCTGGGAGACGTGTGCGGCAAGGGCGCCGAGGCCGCCGTCGTCACGGCCCTGGCGCGCTACACCTTGCGTGCCATCGCGGTCCGGGTCAGCGACCCGAGCCAGATGCTCCATGAGCTGAACGACGCGGTGCTTCGCCACGACACCGAGCGCTACTGCACGGTCGCGTTGCTGCGGCTCCGGCAGTCGAACGACGGCTGGACCGTCACCATGAGCCTCGGCGGCCATCCTTCCCCGCTGCTGGTCCGGGCAGGACATCCGCCCACCGGTTGGGGCGAGCCCGGATCACTGGTGGGCGTGTTCGAGTCGGCGACGTACGCCGACTCCGCCCTCCGGCTCGACCACGGTGACGCGCTCCTGCTCTACACCGACGGAGTCACGGAAGGGCGACGCGGCAACGAGTTCTTCGGCGAGGACCGGCTCAGGCTGAGCGTCACCGCGCACGCCGGTTCGGCGACCTCCCTGACCGACGGAGTCGTCGCTGACGTCCTGGAGTTCCAGAACGGGATGCCGCGCGACGACATCGCCCTCGTCGCGCTCCGGGTGCCGACCGCCGCGGTGCCGCTCACTGCTTCGCGGGAGCGATATTCACCAACCAGCTGACGCCGAACTTGTCCGCACACATCCCGAACGTGTCGCCCCAGGGTGCCTTCTCGAGCTGCATGGTCACCGTGCCGCCGTCGGAGAGCTTGTCCCAGTAGCCGCGCAGCTCGGTCTCGTCGTCACCGCTGAGCGAGACCGAGAAGTTGGTGCCCGGCGTGAAGTCCATGCCGTTCGGGGTGTCCGAGCCCATCAGCGCGAGGCCACCTTGGGTCTGGAGCATCGCGTGCATGACCTTGTCCTGTTCGGCTGGATCCTCGCTGGCCTGGTACTCACCGAACGTGTTGAGCGTCAGCTCGCCACCGAACACCGACTGGTAGAACTCCATCGCTTGCCTCGCGTTGTCGCGAAAGCTCAGGTACGGGTTGAGCAGGGTGCCCATCATCGACCTCCTCGTTTCGTCGTGGCCCGATTCTGAACCGGATGCGGGAAGAGCGGAAGGGGGCGTAGGAGCCGAGCCTCACTCGCGACGACGACCCGCAGTTTTCCGATTCGGGGACAATCGAGGCACCGGATACATAGCCTGGCCAGCATGCAGGGTAAGCGGGACGTAGCGGTGCCGGAAGCGCTCCTCTGCCCGGTGTGCAGGGCGCCGGTCGCCGCCACCTCGTCGATGTGCCTCTCCTGCCATCTGCCGATCAAGGATGTCGCGGCGAATCAACACCGACGCCCGTCCCGCTCGGCGAGCAGACGCGGGCGGCGGTTGCGGCGACTCGTCTCCGGCGTGCTGATCTATGTCGCGTTGGTGTGGTGGTGCTGGTTGCAGTTGCCGACCGCGCTGCTGTTCGTGGTGCCGGCTGCGGCGGCAGGTGTGTGGCTGCACGCCGTCAAAGGTCGCCCGTGGCTGGGACTGATCGCGTTCGTCGCCATCGTGGCGGTCGTCCCACTTGTTTTCTGGCCCTCCATGCTGACCGGACTCTTCTCGGATCTCGCCGCCGGGAACCGGTAGCGCCGCACGGGCCGTTCCTGCGCTCCTCGAGGGGCGCCGCGATCAGTGGTAGCGGAACCCGTCCATGAACCGGCGGAAGAGCCCGCCCTTGCGGGGCAACGGCGGAGCGGGCGGAGGCGTCGTCGACCGCCGGGAGGCGATCGGCTTGTCATAGTCGGTCCGGAGGATCGCGTCGATGATCTGTTCCTCGGAGTAGTTGCCGGAGTCCTCGATCGCCGGGACGTAGCCGACCAGCATGCCGTTGCGCATCACCTGTGCTTCGAGGGCGGCCGTGTCATCCGAGTCCCAGGTCGCCTCCCGGCCGTCGGAGAGCTTGATGCTGATCCCGAACTGGTAGACCCCGACCCGTGCCATCTCAGCGTTGGTCCCACGTTCGCGCAGGGCGTCGACGACGCGGCGCGCCTTGTTCTCCTCCATCGTGCTCCGAGCGTACCCGTGGTCGTGAGAGACGGCGGGTACGTCAGGGCTGGTGAGCCTCGTCGGGAGTGTGCAGGTGGGCTCGCTCCCCGTCGTGGTCGAAGATGGTGAGGATCTCCGCGGGGCCGTCCTGAGCTCCCAGGGCGTGCGGAACCATGGTGGAGAACTCGGCCGCATCGCCTGCCTCGACCTTGATGGTTCGATCACCCAGCTGAAGGGTGATGGTGCCGGACAGCACGGTGAACCACTCGCGGCCGGGGTGCACACTCAGCCGGTCCGGTCCGGTCGGCCGCTCGTCGGTGAGCCGCATCTTTGCCACGGTCACGCCGTGCAGGGTGCGTTCACGAGACAACAGCCAGGTCGTGACTCCTCGGGCGTGGTCCGGCTGGGGCCGGATCACGACATCCTCGTCGTCTGCCGACTCCACGAGCTCGTCGAGGGTCGTGCCGAGAGCGCGGGCGATGGGGACCAGCTGGTCGAGCGCGATCCTGCGATGCCCGGTCTCGATGCGGCTCAACGTGGAAGGGCTCAGGTAGCAGCGGGCCGCGAGCGCATCCAGCGACCACCCTCGTGCCAGTCGCAGGCCGCGGATTCGCTGTCGGATTACCGAGTCCAGCGCGAGTTCTTGCGTCATGCGCAAGAGTGTATGTCACAGACGCGAGGCGGTTGTACCGTGGACGACATGAAACAGGACCAGCACCAGCACCAGCACCAGCACCACGGTGACCACCGCACAGGACACATGCACGACCACGAGGACGGACAGGCCGATCTGCTCGATCTGGATGCAGAGGTGTTCGGCTCGCACCTGGACGACGTGACGGAATGGGCTGCCCAGCATGCTGCGCGGCCCATTCACAGGACGGCCGATATGGGTGCCGGAACCGGGACCGGGACCTTGGCGCTCGCACGCCGCTTCCCCGACGCCGACGTCGTGGCGATCGACAGCTCCGCGCCGATGCTCGAGCGCCTGCAAGCGATGACGCGTGCGGAGGGGCTGGCTGATCGGGTGCGCGTCGTGCAGGCGGACCTGGATGTCGCGTGGCCGGAGGTCACAGCCCTGGACCTCGCCTGGGCAGCCTTGTCGCTGCACCACGTCGCGGACCCGGACCGGGTGCTTCGCGACGTGCTCACCGCTCTGAAACCGGGCGGGTTGCTCGTCGTGCTCGAGATGGACGACCTGCCCCGCTTCCTGGCCGAGGACGTCGGGCAAGGCCGGCCCGGTCTGGAGGAGCGATGCCACGCGGCCATGGCACGTGCCGGCTGGAACTCGCATCCGGACTGGCGTCCGCACCTGGAGCGTGCCGGCTTCGAGATCGCGGGTCAGCGGACCTTCGAGATCGAGGCGGACCCGGCCTCCCCCAGCATCGAACGATACGCACGCGGCCTCCTGAGCAACATCCGCTCCGGCCTCGATGATCAGTTGTCCACTGACGACCTCGACACCCTCGACCACCTGCTGGTGGACGACGATCCGCACGCGGTGCTCCGCCGGCAGCTGACGATGCGGAGCAGCCGCACTGCCTGGGTGGCGCAACGCCCTGACGAACAACCCACTGAACCGGCGGTCCATGAGGACCGTCTGGACGAGAGGTAGCACATGAGCAACAACCTGACCCGCGATGTCGTGATCGTCGGAGGAGGCTCGGCCGGGCTGAGCGCCGCCGTGACGCTCGCGCGTTCCCTGCGTACGGTCATCGTCGTGGACGCCGGCGAACCGCGGAACGCTCGGTCCGACGGCGCGCACAACGTGCTCGCCCGGGAAGGGATATCGCCGCACGAGCTGCTCGCGGCCGGGAGGCGAGAGGCCGAGCAGTACGGAGCGGAGATCCTCCACGGCCGCGCCGTGGCGGTGCGTCGCCACGACGACACGTTCGAGGTCGATCTCGCCGACGGCGACACGGTTCGGTCACGACGGCTGCTGCTCGCCACCGGCTTGGCCGACGAGCTCCCCGACGTACCCGGTGTCTGGGAGCTCTGGGGACGGTCGGTGCTGCACTGTCCCTACTGCCACGGGTGGGAGGTCCGCGGCCGGCGGATCGGCGTGCTCGGCACCAGCCCCAACAGCGTCCATCAGGCGCTGCTGTTCCGGCAGCTCAGTGACGACGTCACCCTCTTCACCCACACGATGCCCGATCCGGGCGACGAGACCTGGGAGCAGCTCGAAGCCCTCGGCATCCGGGTCGTGAACGGCGTCGCCCAACGCCTCCGCGATCAGGAGGGCGACCTGCGGGCCGTGGTGCTGGCCGGCGAGGACGAATATCCGGTGGACGCGGTCGTGGTGGCGCCACGGTTCATCGCGCGTGCGGAGCTCTTCGAACAGCTCGGTGGGACCCTCACCGAGCACCCGCTCGGATCCTTCGTCGCGGCCGACGCGAC
>DASSBE010000231.1:0-2507 GCA_035699065.1 Nocardioidaceae bacterium | reverse complement strand
CTGAGTGCGAGCAGGTCGATCCACGACCTGATCCGGTGTTTGGCGGCGAGGTTCGAGTAGGTGACGCTCACGATCTTGTTGCCGAAGACCGACGCGACGGTGCCGGTCAGCCGTCGGCCGTCGCCGAGGTCGAGGTCCACGTCGAGGGTGCGTGGGATGCCCTCGCGCAGGGTCCGGGCCTGGGTGACGAGTGGCTGGACCAGCGACCCGACCTCCTGCAGCGTGCGGAGACCGAGCCGGTCCGGCGGCAGCAGTCCGCGCAGCCGCTCGGCGCGCACGCAGTCGTCGGGATCCAGCCCGCCGAGCAGGTCGGAGAGCAGCCGGTCGCCGAGCCCCCACTTCTCCAGCGCGTCGAGATCGATCGGGATGGCGTCGCGGGTCTCCTCGGCCTCCAGCGGTGCCGACACGTCGAGCCGGGAGCGGAGGAACGCGCGTACCGGGTGGGCGAAGAACGTCTGCAGGTCCGCGAGCGCCACGTCGCCGGGCTCCCGGGCCGGCAGCGGGCCGGTCACCAGCGGCCCCGGACGGGCGCGCGGGCCGCGTGCAGCCTCCGCACCGGCCAGCGCCGCGCGGTCGAAGCTGAACGGCTCGGGACCGGTCAGCGCGCCCGGTGTCAGGTTGCGTACGTCGAACGGCTGCAACGGGTGCCGGACCAGCACATGCTCGCGCACCGGGTGCTCCGCGGTCCGGTCCAGGGCGTCGAACAGCTCACCGAGTGGCACGGCGGGCGGGCGTTCGGCGCCGGTGTGCTCGTTGGCTCCGGTGTAGGTGATCACCAGGGTCTCGTCGGCGGCCATCACCGCGTCGAGCAGCAGCTGCCGGTCCTCGCTGCGGATGTCCCGCTCGCCGGTGAGTGGGTCACGGGCGAGCACGTCGTCCCCGTCGATGGAGCTGGTGCGGGGAAACACGCCGTCGTCCAGGCCGACCAGGCACACGACCCGGTGCGGAACCGACCGCATCGGCACCATCGTGCACACGGTCAGCGTGCCGGTGCGGAAGTTCGCACGGGTCGGTCGACCGCCGAGCCGGTGCGCGAGGAGGTTGCGGACGTCCGCCAGCACGAGCGGCGTTCCCCCCGCTGGTCCCCCGGCCGATCCCCCGGCCGATCCGCCGGCCGATCCGCCGGCCGATCCCCCGCCCGATCCCCCGGGCGAGACACGGCGTGCCGCGTCCTCGGTGCGGGCGAGCTCGCGGTCGAACTGGGCGGCCTGCCACGCGTCACGGGGCGCCACGGCGGTCAGCCGGCTGACGGCCGTCGACAGGGCATGGATCCATTCGTCGATGGTGGTGGCGGCGTCCGTCGTACGAACGAATGCGTCGAGGCGGTCGACGTACTCCGCCAACCGCCCGGCCAGGTCGATGTCGCCGCTGGACACGTCGTCGACCGGCAGCGCGGACTCGAGGAACCGGTGCTCATCCTCAGCCATCGTGACTCCGAGCAGAACCCGGTCCAGGCCCGCGGCCCAGGTGTTCTCGGCGAGGTCGAGGCCGTAGCTGCCGCGGTGTGCGGCGTCGATGCCCCAGCGGATCCCGGCCTGGTCGACCCACAGCGCGAGCTGGGCGAGGTCGTCGTCGGTGAACCCGAAGCGGCGGCGGACCGGTTCGGCCGAGGCCAGGTCGAGTACGTCGGTCGCGGTCACGCGTCCACCCGCGAGGTCGACGAGCGTGGCCGCGACGGCAAGCAGCGGGTTGGTGCTGGACAGCGCACGGTCGGCCAGCCGGACCCGCAGCGAGTGCGCCGGGTGCCCGGCGTGCTGGCCATCGGCGGCCGCGGTCGACACGTCGGCGAGGCCGAACCCGGCCTGGATCAGCGGGGCGTAGGTCTCGATGTCGGGACACATCACGAGGATGTCGCGGGGCTCGAGAGTCGGGTCGTCGGCGAGGAGTCCGACCAGGACCTCGCGGAGCACGTCGATCTGACGGGTCGACCCATGGCAGGCGTGGACCTGGACAGACCGGTCATGGGGTGCCGGGAGGCGGTCGGCCCGGAGCTCGAGAGCCGGCTCCTCGTTCGCGCGCAGGTCGTGCTGCAACCAGTCCAGCAGGGTTTCCGGCTCGCCGGACACTGCCTTCCCGGTGACCGGTTCCTCGAGGGCCGGGGGTCGGGCGATCGCCAGCGTGCGCTGCAGCTCACGGGCGTCGCGGCCGAGGGATGCGAGCAGCGGGTGCCGCACGAGCTCGGCGGAGCGGTCGTCCGCGCGGGACACCGGCCCCTCCACACTCAGGTCGGCAAGCTCGTCCCACAGCTGCGGGGACACCTGCGGCAGCCACAGGTGCACGTCGCGGAGCCCGCCGAGTGCGTCGAGCAGCTCCACCTCGGTGCGCGGCAGGCGGGTGTGGCCGAACAGGGAGAGGCGTGGCGGCAGCTCCAGGCCCGCTCCCTCGCCCGTGCGGAGCCGCGCGATGGTCTCCGCATGCCGCACATCCGGCGGCACCACGCCGACGCGGGCCACCACCCGGCGCCACAGCTCGGCCTGCCACACCAGGTCCTCGTCGAGCGGGCTGCC
>DASSBE010000230.1:0-5429 GCA_035699065.1 Nocardioidaceae bacterium | reverse complement strand
CGCGAACGGGATCACGCCGAGCCGGATGAAGTCGTGGCGGGCCATCGAGGTGGCGATGAACTCGATCGCGCAGCAGGCGAGCCCGAAGTTGAACACCCACAGGGAGTACTTGCGGCCCCAGTTCAGCAGGTAGCGGGCCGGCTTCGGCGCCAGTCTCTGCAGACCGCCGAGCTGGGGTTCGGGGCGACCCACGTTGGGCATGCCCAGGTCCGTCGTCGGGGTCTCGAGACGCGTGCTCGCAAGCTCACCCGCTCCTCGACCACCGGCTACGTCCACGTCAGCACCCCCTTGCGCCAGGCGTAGACCAGGCCGACGGCAATGAAACCGATGAACACGCCCATCTCGCCGACCGAGACCCAGCCGAGGCCGCCGAAGACCGTCGCCCACGGGAACAGGAACACCGCGTCCACCGCGAAGATCACGTAGAGATACGCGTACACGTAGTAGCGGACATGGTTCTGCGCCCAGCCCTCACCGACGGGATCCACCCCGCACTCGTAGGTGAGCAGCTTCTCCGCGGTGGCGTGCGTCGGCCGGAGCAGCGCGTTCCCGACGAACATGGCGACCACGAGGAGCGTGCCGATGACGAGGATCGCGAGCAGCGGCAGGTATCCGCCGTAGTAGTCCTGCGCCGCGTAGATCGCCACGGCCCGAGTCTAGGGGTGTTCTCACATTTCGGTGTCGACCCGGCCACCGTCGGCATGCCTGTTTCCCACGAGAGCCGGATCCCGTTACCGTGCGGAGTCCTGACTTTGCCGCGGAAGGCAACCTCTGCGGTGGTGACGGCGTCTATCCAGGAGAAGAGACGCCAACGGGGCTGTCTACTCGGGTGGAGGACACAATGCGACGGGGACGCAAGATTGTGCTGGCGGTGATCACCACGCTGCTGGTGCTGGTAGCGGCCGCAGGGACCGCGTTCGGGGTGCTCGCGCTCAGCGGCATCACGGACAGCACCACACGGGCGGAGGCCGCCTCCGCATCGTCGACGACGACGCCGGACACACCGACGCCGACACCAACGCCCACCGCGACCCCGGAGTCGCCGACAAGCTCACCCACACCGGAGCCGGAGGTCGCACCGACCCCTGCGACCGAGAAGCCCGAGCCCGAACCCGTGCTCGAACCCGGCGACACCGGCAAGAAGGTCCGCGAGCTCCAGGCCCGTCTCGACCAGCTGGAGTGGTTCACCCCGCCGATGAGCGGCAGCTACGACGAGGCGACGCGTACGGCGGTGACCGGCTTCCAGGCCAAGCGTGGTTTCGAGGCCACCGGTGTCGTGGACGAGCGCACCTGGCGCCGGGTCGTGAAGATGAGCCGCATGCCCACCGACGACGAGATGTTCAACCGGGCCGGACCGACGCTGTTCGGCCCCGGCGACTCCGGCGCGGAGGTGCGCGAGATCCAGGCCCGGCTCCGCCAGATCGCGTGGTTCTTCGGGGACGTGACCGACAACTACGGCGACCAGACCGCCGAGGCGGTGTCCGGCTTCCAGGAGAAGCGGCAGGTCCCCGCGACCGGGAAGGTCGACCAGCGCACCCTGGACCTGCTCGAAGGGATGACCACCGAGCCGACTCGCGACGAGCTCGCCAACCGCAAGCCGGATCCGGCGGAGGGCTCGAAGCTCGACCCGAGGTGTACGACGGGCAGGGCACTGTGCATCGACAAGTCGACCAGCAGCCTGCGCTGGGTGGTGAACGGGAAGGTGCTCTCCAGCCTCGACGTCCGGTTCGGGGCGGAGTACTCCCCCACCCGCGAGGGCCTGTTCCACGTCGGCTGGAAGGACCGGGACCACGTCTCGAACCTCTACGGTTCGGCGATGCCGCTCTCGATGTTCTTCAGCGGCGGCCAGGCGATCCACTACTCCTCCGACTTCGCCGCCCGTGGCTACGCCGGCGCCTCGCACGGCTGCGTGAACGTCCGCGACTACGACGCGCTCGCCTCGCTCTACGACCAGGTCGACGTCGGGGACAAGGTCGTCGTCTACTGGTCCTGACGCAGGAAGTAGGCACCCAGGCTGCCGGCCAGCGTCGCGAACACCACCACCGAGTAGGCGGCCAGGACCACCTCCAGCACCTTCGCGAACGCGTCCGGCTGGGCGAGCGGCTCGCCGGTGATCGTGGCCAGTGCCGCGGCATGCAGCGCGTCGCCGTACCTTCGGTAGTCACCGAACTCGAACAGCAGCTGGCTGCTCCCGAGCACGGTGATCGCCGAGACGGCCCCGAGCCAGCCCACCCGGCCGCCGAGCACCCGTTTCGCCGAGCGTGAGGACCGCACCGCCGAGGACAGCACCCGGCCGGTGCGCAGGAACCGGAAGGCCCGGACCAGCCGCAGGAAACGCAGGAACGGCAGCACCAGGAACAACAGCTGCCACCAGTTGCGTCGCAGGAACCTGCCGGTGTCGGGCGCGACGACCATCCGCGCGACGAACTCCGCCACGAACACCGCCCACAGCAGCCACCCGGCGACGGTGAGGACGGTGCTCAGCGTGCTCGCCTCCCGCGTCAGCGCCTCGGCGAGGACCACCAGCAGGAACAGGATCCCGAGGGCACTCATGATCGGGGTCAGCCGGTCGAGCAGCTCCTCGGCCCACCGTTCGCGCTCGGTGGGGGTCCGTGCCGTGATCGCAGCCATGCGTCCGTCGTACCCAGATCGGCGTCGCCCACAATGCCGCCCCGGGAACAGGCCGGACGGTGGGTTTGTTCGGGTACATGAGGCCCCCGACCGTGTTGTGGACTTCATGCGCGGTCGGTTGGCTGCGGTCGTAGCATGAAGTGGATAGGGCAACCTAAGGGAGTACGGGTACACGCCTGGCCGTCGCCGGGCCACCCGCGGAAAGAAGGCGACAGCGTGACCAAGCAGGTCAAGCAGCTCGACCGCGTGATCATCCGCTTCGCCGGCGATTCCGGCGACGGCATGCAGCTCACCGGCGACCGGTTCACGCAGGAGACCGCCGCGTACGGCAACGACCTGTCGACGCTGCCGAACTTCCCCGCCGAGATCCGTGCGCCACAAGGCACGCTGCCCGGGGTGTCCTCATTCCAGGTGCACTTCGCCGACCACGACATCCTCACCCCCGGCGACTCGCCGGACGTGCTGGTCGCGATGAACCCGGCGGCCCTGAAGGCAAACCTCGCGGACCTGAAGAAGGGCGCGACGATCATCGTCGACAGCCACGACTTCACCGCCCGGAACCTGAAGAAGGCCGGTTACGAGGAGAACCCGCTCGAGACCGACGCGCTCGACGAGTACGCCGTGCACGCGTTCGAGCTGACCGACATGACGGTGGAGGCGGTCAAGGAGTTCGGGCTGTCGCGCAAGGACGCCGGCCGGGCCAAGAACATGTTCGCGCTCGGCATGGTGTCGTGGATGTACGGGCGGCCCACCGAGCCGACGATCGCGTTCCTGGAGAAGCGGTTCGCCAAGGTCGCCGACATCCGCGACGCGAACGTGACCGCGTTCAAGGCCGGGTGGAACTTCGGGGAGACGACCGAGGCGTTCGTGGTGCAGTACGAGGTCAAGCCGGCCCCGATGTCGGCGGGGACCTATCGCAACATCACCGGGAACCTGGCGCTGGCCTACGGGCTGATCGCCGGGTCGACCCAGTCGGGGTTGCCGTTGTTCCTCGGCTCCTACCCGATCACGCCGGCCTCCGACGTCCTGCACGAGCTGTCGAAGCACAAGCGGTTCGGCGTCACCACGTTCCAGGCCGAGGACGAGATCGCCGGAGTCGGTGCCGCACTCGGTGCCGCGTTCGGCGGTGCACTCGGCGTGACCACGACCTCGGGACCGGGCCTCGCACTGAAGGCCGAGACGATCGGGCTGGGCGTGATGATGGAGCTGCCGCTGCTGGTCGTCGACGTGCAACGCGGCGGGCCCTCGACCGGCCTGCCGACCAAGACCGAGCAGGCCGACCTGCTGCAGGCGATGTTCGGCCGCAACGGTGAGTCGCCGGTGCCCGTGGTGGCGCCGCAGTCACCGGCGGACTGCTTCGACGCCGCGGTCGAGGCGGCCCGGATCGCGGTCACGTACCGCACGCCCGTCGTACTCCTGTCCGACGGGATGCTCGCGAACGGCTCCGAGCCGTGGCGGATCCCCGAGGTGGTCGACCTGCCCACGATCGACCCGAACTTCGCCACCGAGCCGAACCACACCGACGCCAAGGGCAAGACCGAGTTCTGGCCCTACCTGCGCGACGAGCAGACCCTGGCCCGGCCGTGGGCGGTCCCCGGCACGGCGGGCCTCGAGCACCGGATCGGGGGACTGGAGAAGGGCGACGGCCACGGCAACATCTCCTACGACCCGACCAACCACGACCTGATGGTCCGCACCCGCCAGGCCAAGGTCGACCGGATCGCGGAGAGCATCCCGCCGCTCGAGGTCGACGACCCGACCGGTGACGCCAAGGTGCTGGTGCTCGGCTGGGGCTCGACCTACGGCCCGATCGGCGCCGCCGTGCGCCAGGTCCGCAACACCGGACTGTCCGTGGCCCAGGCGCACCTGCGGCACCTGAACCCGTTCCCACGTGGCCTCGGCGAGGTGCTGAAGTCGTACGACGCGGTGCTGGTGCCGGAGATGAACCTCGGCCAGCTCTCAATGCTGCTCCGTGCCAGGTTCCTGGTCGACGTGGTCGGCTACAACCACGTGCGCGGGCTGCCGCTGCGGGCCGCGGAGCTCGCCGACGCGATCACCGAGCTGGCCGAAGCCCAAGGCGCTGCTCTCGAGCACCGCGCCTCGACCAACGGTGCGGTACCCGCAGCCACCTCTCGGAAGGAGGCCGTGCGATGACCACCGAGTCACTGCCGTTCCCCGGACTCGCCGGAGTCCCGACCACCGACGAGCCGCAGAACCGCAAGGAGTTCACCTCCGACCAGGAGGTGCGCTGGTGCCCGGGCTGCGGCGACTACGCGGTGCTCGCCGCCGTCCAGGGCTTCCTGCCCGACCTCGGCCTCAAGCGCGAGAACATCGTGTTCGTCTCCGGCATCGGCTGCAGCTCCCGGTTCCCCTACTACCTCGACACCTTCGGGATGCACTCGATCCACGGGCGGGCGCCGGCGATCGCCACCGGGTTGGCCACCTCCCGCGAGGACCTGTCGGTCTGGGTGGTCACCGGCGACGGCGACGCGCTGTCGATCGGCGGCAACCATCTGATCCACGCGCTGCGCCGCAACGTCAACGTGAAGATCCTGCTGTTCAACAACAAGATCTACGGGCTGACCAAGGGCCAGTACTCGCCCACATCCGAGCAGGGCAAGATCACCAAGTCGACCCCGTTCGGGTCGCTGGATCACCCGTTCAACCCGGTCTCGCTCGCCCTCGGCGCGGAGGGCACCTTCGTCGCCCGCACCATCGACTCCGACCGCAAGCACCTCACCTCGGTGCTCTCCGCGGCGGCGGCGCACCGCGGCACCGCGCTGGTGGAGATCTACCAG
>DASSBE010000229.1:0-5584 GCA_035699065.1 Nocardioidaceae bacterium | reverse complement strand
CTCGACGTACCCGATCGCCCCCGTCGGCTGGGCGCTCGCCCTCAACACGCCGTACCAGTGGACCAAGCAGGTCGCCTCGCACCTGGGCGGGATCCGGGACGGGATGATCCTGCACTGGCCCGAGCGGGTCGCCGACCGAGGTGGGCTCCGGCACCAGTTCCACCATGTGATCGATGTGCTGCCGACCGTGCTGGAGTGCGCCGGGATCACCGCGCCGACCACCGTGGACGGGGTCGCGCAGCAGCCCATCGAGGGAGTGAGCCTCGGCTACACGCTGTCTGCTCCCGAAGCGGCGGATCGGCGCCGGACGCAGTACTTCGAGATGTGTGGCAACCGCGGCATTTACCACGAGGGCTGGATGGCGGTGACCCGCCACGGCACGCCATGGGAGATGATCCCGCCGGCGGGCAAGCGCTTCGAGGACGACGTCTGGGAGCTCTACGACCTGGACCGCGACTGGAGCCAGGCGCACGATCTCGCCGAGGCGGACCCGCAGCGGCTTCGCCGGTTGCGGGACCTGTTCCTGATCGAAGCGGCCAAGCACCAGGTGTTCCCGCTCGACAACCGGGTGACCGAGCGGGAGAACCCCACTGTGGCCGGACGACTCGACCTCCTGGGATCGCGGCGTTCGGTGACCTACCGCGGCGGGATGCGCAGGTTCACCGAGGAGACCACGCCGAACGTGAAGAACCGCTCGCACAGTGTCACCGCGGACGTGGAGGTCACCGGCGCCGATGCGTCGGGCGTCATCGTCGCGCAGGGCGGGCGCTTCGGCGGCTGGTCGCTCTACTGTCGCGCGGGGCGGCCCTGCTACGTCTACAACTACCTGGGCCTCCGGCTCTTCACCGTCCGCGGTGGGAACGCCTTGACGCCGGGCCGGCACGAGATCCGGATGCAGTTCAGGTACGACGGGGGAGGGGTCGGGCTCGGAGGGGATGTCGCGCTGCTCGTGGACGCCGCGCGGGTCGGCACCGGCCGGGTCGAGGAGACCATCCCGTACTACTTCTCCTTCGACGAGACCCTTGACGTGGGCGTGGACCTGAGCACACCGGTCACCGACGACTACCCGGCCCTGGACAACGAGTTCACCGGGCGAGTGCACACCGTGCGGATCGACCTCGGGGACGATGTCTCGACCCCCAGCCAGGAGGGCCTGGAGCGTCGCGTCCTGGGGGCGCAGTGACGGATCCGGTTCCCGCGCCGCACGCGTGCTGCTCGCCGTCGGCTCAGCAGTCGGTCCAGCCGCTGACAGATTCACCGCGGGACGGCACGGTGACGCCCTGGCCCGAGCCGGCCCCCTCCACCCCGTCCGGGCCGGCGGGCGCGATGGTGATGGTCCCCGCCGGGTCGTTCCTGATGGGCAACGACTCGGCCCTGTCGTACCCGGCTGACGGGGAGGGACCGGTGCGCGAGGTGAGCACCGGGGCGTTCTGGATCGACGCCTGCGCGGTCTCGAACACCGACTTCGACCGGTTCGTCCGCCGGACCGGCTACCGCACCGAGGCCGAGCGCAGCGGCTGGTCCTTCGTGTTCGCGGGGCTGCTTCCCGAGGACTTCCCGCCCACGCGCGGGGTGGCCGTCGCGCCGTGGTGGCGGCAGGTCGAGGGCGCCGACTGGCGGCATCCGCAGGGACCACAGTCCTCTCTGGACGAGCTGGCGGACCACCCGGTGGTGCACGTGACGTGGCAGGACGCCACGGCGTACTGCTCCTGGGCCGGCGGCCGGTTGCCCACGGAGGCCGAGTGGGAGCGCGCCGCCCGCGGGGGCCTGCGCGGCAGGCTGTTCCCGTGGGGTGACGAGCTGGAACCGGAAGGAGAGCACCGGATGAACGTGTGGCAGGGCAGCTTCCCGGAGCACAACACCACTGACGACGGCTGGTACGGCACCTGTCCGGTCGACGAGTTCGAACCCAATGGTTATGGTCTGCACAACATGACCGGAAACGTGTGGGAGTGGTGCGTGGACTGGTTCGAGGCCGGCCACCACGCTGGGGGACCGCGCACCGATCCCCGGGGTCCGGAGTCGGGGACGCACCGGGTGACCAAGGGCGGCTCCTACCTTTGCCACGGCTCCTACTGTCACCGCTACCGGGTGGCGGCACGCAGCCCGGTCACTCCCGAGACCATGTGCGGCAACATCGGCTTTCGGCGTGTGCGCGAGCATGCCTGAGCCGCCCGCCGGCGGACGACGGCGTCCGCACTGGGTCTACGCCACCGGCGAGGAGCCGGACTACCGATTCAGCTTCGCCAACGAGCGGACCTTCCTGGCCTGGATCCGCACCGCGCTGGCGCTGCTCGCCGCCGGGGTGGCGATGGATGCCTTCGAGCTGTCCATCCCGGCCGCGCTGCAGGAGGCTCTGGCCGCCGTACTGGTGCTGCTCGGCATGCTGTGCGCGGTGGCCTCCTGGGTGCGGTGGGCCCGTGCTGAGCGGGCGATGCGCCGTGACGAGCCCTTGCCCGCGGCGAACCTCAGCGCGCTGCTGGCGGCGCTCGTGGTGCTCGTCGCGGTGGCGGTCCTGGTCGTCGGGCTGTGACCGTGCCGGCCGGGGACCGGGGTGTGCAGAACGAGCGCACCGCCCTGGCCTGGCAGCGCACGGCGCTCTCGCTCATGGCCGGTTCTGCTCTGCTCTCCCGACTCACCTTCGACCGGCTGGGGCCGTTCTCGTTCGTCAGCGTCCTGGTGGGGATGCCGCTCGGCCTCTGGGTGTTCGTGGAGAGCCGGCGGCGTTATCGGGACAAGGCGGCCCTCCGAGCCGGTCGGGCGATGACGGAGCAGCGTCCGTCCGGCCCGGTGCGGTCGCGTGAGCACTGGGCGCCGGCGATGCTGAGCGTCGCGGTTGCGGTCGCCGCGGCCACCGAGCTCGCGGCGTTGCTGATCTGACCGGCGACGGGCTCAGGGCACGGTGCGGCGCATGACGCAGTTGCCGGTGCCCTTGCTGCGAACGAGCTCGAAGCCTGCCTGCTCGAACAGGGTCCGGGTCCCGTTGTAGAGGACCGACTTCTTCTTGCCTCCCGTGTCGTGCGGGTACCCCTCGACGACGCCACCACCCGCCGCCGCTATCAGCTCGAGCGCACCTTGGAGGGCTGCCCTCGACAACCCCTGTCGCCGGTAGCGCTTGTCGACGAAGATGCACGTGATCCGGTAGTCGGGGAGGATGTCGAGCTCCTCCTCGTACTGCTTCCGGTGATAGATGTTGGGCAGTTCCGCAGTGGACCCGTACTGGCACCAGGCCACCGTCTCGTCGCCGTCGTACACCAGCGCTGCGTGTGCCCGTCCCTCGTCGACAAGGCGTCGTTTGAGGGATCGGTTCCCCTCGTAGGTGCGTGCCTTCTCGGAGCTCATGGTGTGGAACCACGTGCACCAGCAACCACCGAACACGCCGTTGTGCCGCTCGGCCATCCTCGCGAATCCATCCCACGTGTCTGGCTCCAAAGGCCTGACAAGGTACTCGCTCAACTCCATCACCTTCGATCGCGCCGGTATCACCGTACGACGTCGTAAGGTGCGCTCGGAACAGATCGACAGCCCTGAGTTCTGGAGCAAGGTGGACCCTGATTACTGTGGTCGCGATGGCTGCCTCCGACTACTGCGACTTGTGCGATCTGCCAAGGTCCCAATGCGTCCACGGTCTGCCCCCGACGGCTCCGAGGCCCGTGACGAAGTCGCCGCCCAAGCCGAGGAAGAGCGCGACCGCACGGCGACGCGTCTCCGCTGTCCCGGAGAAGCCCGTGAGCCGTCGCTGGACACCCCCCGAGGTCTTCAAGCCCCTGATCCTGGCCGTGTTGCAGGAGGCCGGGGGCGAGCTGGACGCCGACGAGCTCTTCCTCGAACTGGAGATCATGGCCGATGATCGGCTGCTGCCTGGAGACAGGGAGACGACACCGGAGGGGGAGCTGCGCTGGCAGTATGCCGCCCGCCGCGCGCGTCTGGCACTCGTCAACGACGGGCTGATGACGAAGGGCACACCGGGCGTCTGGCAGCTGACCCACGCAGCCGGAAGGTGAGGCGACGATCGGTCGGCGAGCCGTACTCTGTGCTGGCGAATCCATCGTCAGCCGAGGGCTACCGTGCCATCGTCGTCGATACGCCACGAGGGGTTGTGCGCGACCTCCCAGATGATGCCGTTCGGGTCCTGCACGTGGGCGTGGTAAATGCCGCCAAAAGCGCCGTCCTGGGCAGCCTTGAGGACCGTACCGCCGGCCCGCTGCATGGCGTCGACGGCCTCGTGGACGGCCTCGCGTGAACCGACGTTGTGGGACAGGCTCAGTCCTGACACCGATGAGTAGTCGGCACCGGTGGCGATATCGGCGTTGAACTTCGCTGAGTCGAACAGGCCGAGCACCAGACCCGGGGCGACCTGGAAGAAGATGATCTCGCCGGGGACGTCCATGAGGGGCCGCCAGTCCAGGCCGGTGACGTAGAACGAACGGGCCGCATCCAGGTCGGCGGTGCTGACGGTGATGAAGTGCAGTGACTGGTCCATGAGACTCCCTCACGAGGCTTCGGCGGCGTGCTCCAACGCGGCGACCTCGATCTTGCCCATCTTGAGCATCGCCTCCATCGCCCGGCGCGCACGCTCGGGATCGGGATCATCGAGCAGCTCATCGAGCCGGCGCGGCACGATCTGCCAGGACAGCCCGAAGCGATCCTTGAGCCAGCCACACGGGCCAGGCTCGCCGCCGTTCGCCGTAAGCGCGTCCCACAGCCGGTCGACCTCGGCCTGGTCATCGCATTCGATGACGAACGACACCGCCTCGTTGAACTTGAAGTCGGGGCCACCGTTGAGGCCCTGATACTTCTGCCCGGCGAGCGTGAACTCAACCCTCAGCACCATGCCCGTCGGCCCGGACGGCGTCTCCGCCGGCGAGTGCCAGACCCTGACGATGTGGCTGTCCGGCAGCAATGTCACATAGAAGTTGGCAGCCTCCTCTGCGTTGCCGTCGAACCACAAACAGGGAAACAACCTGGACATCGCGTCCTCCTTCGTCTGCACCGCCTCGGGACGTATGGGACCCTCGTGATGCCTCAACGTCTTCGTAGGCTTGAGACCCAATCAGGGGTGATTACTCATCGCTCCTGGGAGATCATTCTCGCCGAGTTGAGCGCCAGGGCTGAAACAATGCGTTCGAACCGGTGGTCAGGTCACCTCGGGAACGACAGGATGAGAAGCATGTTCATCGACACGATCCCCGAAGAGGGCGCCGAGGGTCTCCTCGCCGAGTTCTACCAGTTGCAGAAGGGTGCTTGGGGCTTCCTTCCGAACTATGCTGCGGCCTTCTCGACCCGCCCCGAGGTGGCGATGGCCTGGAGTCTCTTGAACAAGGCTGTGCGCGACGGGATGGATCGCCGCCGTTTCGAGATCGCCACTATCGGCGCAGCCAGGGCTCTGCGCTCGACGTACTGCACCGCTGCGCACTCGAAGCTTCTGCGGGACGCGTGTGATGACGAGGCCACCATGCTCGCGATCGCGGGGGACCCGAGCGGTGCCGGCCTGAGTGATCAAGACCGGGCGGTCTATGACTTCGCGGCGCGGGTGGCACAGGACGCGGCGTCGATCGGGCAGAGCGACGTCGACCGACTGCGG
>DASSBE010000228.1:0-3948 GCA_035699065.1 Nocardioidaceae bacterium | reverse complement strand
TCGCCAGCGTGAGGTACGTCTCGGTCGGCTCGAACACGACACCGTCGACGGCGTCGACCCGGATGCCGTCCCACTCCCGCTCGTCCACCACGGTCTCGACGGCCTTGGCGAGTGCGCCGAGGTCCTCGAAGCGGACATGGCGCAGCTCGACGTGCTCCGGCGCCTGCTCGAGCTCGATCCTGATCCGGGTGGCGTAGCCGAGGCTGCCGTAGGAGTTGGGGAAGGTGTCGAACAGCTCGTCGCCCGGGCGCACGGTCAGCACCTCACCGGCGCCGGTGAGGATGTCCATCTCGAGGACCGACTCGTGCGGCAGGCCGTTGCGGAACGACGTCGACTCGATGCCGAGCCCGGTGACGGCGCCGCCGAGCGTGATCGTGCGCAGCTGCGGGACCACCAGCGGGATCAGGCCGTGCCGCAGGGTCACGTCGACCAGGTCCTCGTAGGTGCACATCCCCTGCACGTCGGCGGTCCGGGCGCCGCTGTCGATCGCCACCACCCCGGTGAGGCCGGACACGTCCAGCCCGGGCGCGTCGGTGCGCGCCCTGGCCCGGAACAGGTTCGAGGTCCGTTTCGCGAGGCGCACCGGTTCGCCGCGGGGGATCGCCTCGTACGACGACGTCAGCCGGCGTACCGCCCGCTCGTGCGCAGCCCATCCCACGACAACACTCACAGGTACAACCTACTGAACCCGGCAATAGTTGTGTACTACAGGGTTCGGTTCGGGCAGCGGCCGCGCCTGCCCATGCTGCCGTCAGGTGCTGGTGGACTGGACCACTGTGCCGTCGGCGGCGGCGACGAGAACCGTGACGCCCGCACCGGCGAGGTCGCGTACGACGGACAGGTCGGCGTCGCGGGCGGTCTCCGACTCGCCGAGCACCGCGACCGCCTCGAGCCCGGCCACGCCGCTGGAGACCGCCATCGCGACCGCCACCTGCACCGCGCTGAGTCGCAGCGAGGGGAGGTCGACGGTGGCGCCCGCGTAGGTGCGACCGTCCGTGTCGCGCACGCACGCGCCCTCGCTGGCACGTGTGCGCGCCCGGGTGGAGCGGGCCAGCGTCAGGATCTTGCGGTCCTCGGGGTCGGTGGGCTCGCTGGTCGGGTCAGCCGGCATGGGAGTCAGGATAGGCCTCCTCGGACTCACCCGCGGCAGCCGGCTCGAGGTGGCTGATCAACACAGCGCCGATCCGGTTCCGGCGGCCGGAGGGCGCCTCCGCCTCGAAGCGCAGCCCGTGCGCCTCGATCACCGAGCCGGGGATCGGGACACGTCCGAGGTACTTGGCCATCAGGCCACCCACCGTGTCCACGTCGTCGTCGTCGATCGCGACCTCGCAGATCTCCTCGAGGTCGTCGACCGGGTACCTCGAGCTGACCCGGGTCACTCCACCGGCCAGGCGTTCGACGTCGACCTGCGCCTCGTCGTACTCGTCCGTGATCTCCCCGACGATCTCCTCGAGCACGTCCTCGATGGTGACCAGCCCCGCGGTGCCGCCGTACTCGTCGACGACGACCCCGACGTGCTTGCGCTCGGCCTGCATCTCACGCAGCAGCTCGTCGATCGGCTTGGAGTCGGGCACGTAGAACACCGGCCGCATCACCGACTCGATCCGCTCGGTCTGCTCGGCCTCGTGCCGGTCGAAGACCCGTTTGGTGACGTCCTTGAGGTAGGCGAAACCGACGATGTCGTCGAGGTTCTCCCCCACCACCGGGATCCGCGAGAACCCGCTGCGCAACGCCAGGGACATCGCCTGGCGCAGGGTCTTGTTCCGCTCGATGAAGACCACATCGGTGCGCGGCACCATCACCTCGCGCACCAGCGTGTCGCCGAGCTCGAAGACCGAGTGGATCATCTCCCGCTCGCCGGACTCGATCACGTTGCTGGACTCGGCCAGATCGACGAGCTCGCGCAGCTCGGCCTCGCTGGCGAACGGGCCCTCGCTGAAGCCACGACCGGGCGTGATCGCGTTGCCGACCAGGATCAGCAGCTGGGCGAT
Organism: Nocardioidaceae bacterium; assembly: GCA_035699065.1. Classification (GTDB taxonomy): domain Bacteria; phylum Actinomycetota; class Actinomycetes; order Propionibacteriales; family Nocardioidaceae; genus Nocardioides_C. The sequence continues at coordinate 1,957 of DASSBE010000228.1, read as the reverse complement.
CGGGCCGAGCACCTTGGTGAACGCGATCAGCGGGCCGGCCGAGAACAGCGCGACCCGTTCGGAGTGCTGACGGCCCACGGTGCGCGGGGCGACGCCGATCACCACGAACGAGACGGTGACCATCACCAGGATCGTGGCGGCCACCGCCCACCAGCGACCGATGACCTCCTCGGACACCGGGTCTCGGGACACGATCAGGTCGGTCATCACGACGGCCACCAGCACGATGGCGCCGATCTCGCACAGCAGCCGCAGGAACAGCGCGGTGTTGACGTACTGCGGCGGGTCCTCGACGACCCGCAGCAGCTTGGCCGCGCCGCCCTTGCCCTCGGCGGCTATCTCCTCGGCGCGAGCCTTGGAGAACGACGAGAAGGCCGCCTCCGCGCTGCTGAACAGGCCGGCGATGACCACGAGAACGGCCGCGATGACGAGCAGCCAGATGTCGACCCCACTCACTGCTGTCCCCCGTCGGCTCGTTCGGGCGGGGGCTCGTCCCCGGGCAGCGTCTCGCCGCGGCCGGAGGCCTGCCACTCCGCGAGCAGGCGGGCCTGCAGACCGAACATCTCGCGGTGCTCCTCGGGCTCGGCGTGGTCGTAGCCGAGCAGGTGCAAGATGCCGTGCACGGTCAGCAGCTCGAGCTCGTCGGCCAGGGAGTAGCCGGTCTGCCCGCCGGCACGCGCCTGCTCGACCTGCCGCTCTGCCACCGTCGGGCACAGCACCAGGTCGCCGAGCACACCCTCCTCGGGATCCTCGGTGACCAGGCCGGGACGCAGCTCGTCCATCGGGAACGCGAGCACGTCGGTCGGGCCGGTCTTGTCCATCCACTGCTCGTTGAGCGTGGCGATGGTGTCCTCGTCCACGACGGTGATGCACAGCTCCGCCAACGGGTGCACCCGCATCCGCTCCATCACGAAACGCGAGAGCGCGGAGAGCTCGGTGATGCCTAGGTCGGCGCCGGACTCGTTGAGTACCTCGATGCTCACGCCCGGTGGCTCCTTTGTCGGCGCCCTTCCGCGGCCGGGTCCCCACCATTGAGGGCGGCCCCGTTGTCACGGCGGGCCTCGTACTCGTCGTACGCGGCGACGATGTGGCCGACGAGACGGTGCCGCACCACGTCGTGGGCGGTGAGCCGGTTGAAGCCGACGTCCTCGATCCCGGTGAGGATGTCCTCGACGATCCTCAGCCCGGACTTCGTGCCGGTGGGCAGGTCGACCTGGGTGACGTCACCGGTGACCACCATCTTGGAGCCGAACCCGAGCCGGGTCAGGAACATCTTCATCTGTTCCGCCGACGTGTTCTGCGCCTCGTCCAGGATGACGAACGCATCGTTCAGCGTGCGCCCCCGCATGAAGGCAATCGGGGCGATCTCGATCGTGCCCCGCTCGATGAGCCGTTCGGCACGCTCGACTTCCACCATGTCGTAGAGCGCGTCGTACAGCGGGCGGAGGTACGGGTTCACTTTTTCCTGGAGATCGCCTGGCAGAAAGCCGAGCTTCTCGCCGGCTTCCACGGCGGGCCGCGCCAGGATGATGCGGTTGACGCGCTTGGCGAGCAGAAAAGACACGGCCTGCGCCATGGCCAGATAGGTCTTGCCTGTCCCGGCCGGTCCGATGCCGAACACGATGTCGTTCTGTTCGATCGCGTCGAGATAGCGCCGCTGGTTGATCGACTTCGGTACGACACGCCGTCTGCCCGACTGGGTCTGCGTGCTCTTGAGGAAGTATTCGCGGAGGTCGATCGCGGGATCGCTGGCGACCAGCTGCGCAGCCGTCTTCACGTCGCCATTGGAAACCCGGTAGCCTTCCTGAAAGAGCGTGCCGAGCTGACTGAAGAGGCGCTCGACCTTGTTGACGTCGGCGGGAGGACCATCGACGATGACGTCGTGCCCCTGCGTCCGCACGCGGACGCCGAACTGCGACTCGATGTTCTTGAGGTTCTCGTCGTAGGAACCGAAGAG
>DASSBE010000227.1:0-6423 GCA_035699065.1 Nocardioidaceae bacterium | reverse complement strand
ACCTCACAGCCGCTGTCGAGGAGTCCGCGGGCGTCGGGGTAGGGCGAGCGGGTGGAGAACTCCACCCCCGGCAACAGGGTCGCGACGGTCCCGGTCGAGGCCAGGGCGTCGATGTCGCCCTCGGACAGGTAGGTGCAGTGGTCGACTGCGACCAGGCCGAGCTCACACGCCAGCCGGACGCCGGGGCCGTGCCCCAGCTGGTTCGCGTGCAACCGGCCGCCGAGTCCTTTCGCCTTGCCTGCTTGAAGAATCGCCCTCGTCTGGTCTTCGTCGAAGGCACCTCGTTCACAGAACACGTCGACCCACTTGGCGTGTGGGGCACAGGCCTCGAGCATGGGGCCGGTGACCAGGTCGACGTAGCCGGCGGGGTCATCGGCGTACTCCGGAGGCACCACGTGCGCGCCCAGGAACGTGGTCTCGCTGGTGGCCTGCCGGGCGATCGCGAGGCTGCGGGCCTCGTCCGCGACGGAGAGGCCGTAGCCGCTTTTGATCTCGACGGTGGTGGTGCCCTGCCGGCGCATCTCGATGACGAGCCGCGCCACGTTCGCGGCGAGCTGCTCGTCGGTGGCGGCCCGGGTCGCGGCGACCGTGGTCCGGATCCCGCCGGCGGAGTAAGGGGTGCCGGTCATCCGGGCCGCGAACTCCTCCGCGCGGTCTCCGGCGAACACCAGGTGCGAGTGCGAGTCCACGAACCCCGGGATGACCGCACGGCCACCGACGTCGTAGGCGGTGTCCGTGGCCGGGGCGTCGGTGCGCTGTCCGACCCAGGCGACCTTGCCGTGCTCGACGACGACGGCCGCGTCGAGCACGCGCCCGAGAGCGGAGCCGTCACCACGGGCCGGGTCGTTGGTCACCAGCTCGCCGATCCCGGTGACCAGCACGCTGCTCATGGACGCTCCTCCCAGACCGCGCCAACCACCCGGTCGAGCTCGACGCCGATCTGCTGCCTGGCCTCCCCGGTCGCGATCACCCGGCCGTCGGCGATGACTTGGACGACGTCCGCGGCGCTGGCCGCGAACACGGCGGTCTCCGTGGCCGCGCCGGTTCCGGCGGTGCGCGGCGTGCGGGTGTCGAGCGTGACCAGGTCAGCGCGGTCGCCCACCGCGATCCGCCCGGCGTCGTCGAACCCGAGTGACCGGTGCCCGTCGCGGCTCGCGGCGCTCATCAGCTCACCGGCCGTCCAGTGGCCGCGCGCCTGTGCGGCCAGCCGTTCGTGCATCTCCACCGCCCGCATCTCCTCGAACAGGTCGATCACCGCGTGGCTGTCCGAGCCCAGGGTGACCGCAGACCCCGCGTCATGCAAGCGTCGCGACGGCCCGATCCCGTCCCCGAGGTCGCGCTCGGTGGTCGGGCAGAAGCAGGAGTACGCCGACGCCTGTCCGAGCAGCTCGATGTCGCGGGCCCCCAGATGTGTCGCATGCACCACGCTGGTCCGCGGCCCGAGCGCGCCGGCGTCGGCGAGGACCTGCGTCGGGGTGAGCCCGTACGCCGCACAGCACGCCTCGTTCTCGGCGACCTGCTCCGAGAGGTGCGCGTGCAGCGGCCGCCCGGACGCCCACGCCACGACGTGTCCCATCTGGTCGCGGGGAACGGCCCGCACCGAGTGGATCGCGGCGCCGACCATCACACCGTTTCCGTGATTCCCGGTTGCTAGGTCCTCGACCCGGCGTCCCCAGGCGGCCACGTCGCGGTCCCCGAACCGGAGCTGCACGCCCTCCAGCGGCTTGCCGATCCCTGCGGCGAGGTAGCAGGTGTCGAGCAGCGCGATCCGGATCCCGGCGTCCCGCGCGGCGTGGATCAGCGCCAGGCCCATCGCGTTCGGTTCGTCGTAGGGCGTGCCGTCCGGCCCGTGGTGCAGGTAGTGGAACTCCCCCACGCTGGTGATCCCGGCGACGGCCATCTCCCGGTAGGTCGCGGCGGCCAGCTCGTAGTAGATGTCCGGGGTGAGTCGGCCGGCTACGCCGTACATCTGCTCGCGCCAGGTCCAGAATGTGCCCTGCCCGCGTTGGGTGCGTCCGCGCAGCGCCCGGTGGAACGCGTGGCTGTGGCAGTTGGCGAGCCCGGGAATCGTCAAGCCGGCAAGGCGTTCCGCCTCCGGCGGCGGGGTCGTGACATCGGTCTCGACGGCGGTGAACCGCCCGTCCTCGACGGTGACGAGAACCGCGTCGGTGACGCCGCCGTCTCCGAGCCAGGCACGTTCGAGCCAGTACTGCGTCATGCGGTCAGCATCTCCAACGTGTCGGCGAGTGCCTCGACGCCGCGCAGGCAGTCGGCCGTCTCCGCGAACTCCTCGGGTGAGTGGGAGATGCCAGTCGGGTTCCGGACGAACAGCATCGCGGTCGGGATCCCGGCCGCGGAGATCACGCCGGCGTCGTGGCCGGCCATGGTGGGGATCACCGGCCACGGGTCGCCGCCCGACCGGTCCGCGATGCGCCGCGCGAGGGCGGCATCGAAGGCCACCTCCGGCGAGACGGACTCGGCAGTCATCGCGGCCCGGGTGCCGTCGCGGTCCGCTCGTTCGGTGGCCAGCCGGGTGATGTCGACCAGCAACGTGTTCAGCGCCTGCGACGTCTCCGCCCGTGCGTCCAGCCAGGCGGTCACGGCGGACGGGATCGCGTTGGTGCCGTTCGGGCGTACGTCGACCCTGCCGAACGTCGCGCGGGCGCCGGTGAGCCGGGCCTGCTTGTTCGCGGCCAGGGCCGTCATGGCGTAGCTCAGCATCGGGTCCTGCCGGTCCTCCATCCGGGTGGTGCCGGCGTGGTTCGCCTGCCCGGTGAAGTCGAAGCGGTACCTGCCGTGCGGCCAGATCCCGCTCGCCACCCCGACCGGCGCGTCCCGGTCGACCAGGTCGCGGCCCTGCTCGACGTGCAGCTCCACGAAACAGTCCACGCCGTCGAGCAGGCCGGACCTGCCGAGCTCCGGCTCCAGCCCCGTCGCGGCCATCGCGTCGAGGAGCCGCACGCCCTCGCGATCGGTGAGCTCACGTGCGGTCTCCGGGGATGTGCTCCCGGTCATCAGCCGCGACCCGAGGCAGGCCAGGCCGAAGCGCGACCCCTCCTCCTCGACGAACGAACCGATCCCGATCGGCCGGGACGGCGTGAAGCCCCGGGCGCGCAGCACGTCGACGGCTGCCAGCGCCGAGACGACGCCGAGCGGTCCGTCGTACGCCCCGCCGTCGAGGACCGAGTCGAGGTGCGAACCGGTGACGACACCGCCGTCCGACGTACCGTCCGGGCGCCACCAGGCGACCACGTTCCCGTTCCCGTCACGGGTCAGGTCGAGGTCCCGGCGGGCGCACTCCTGCTCGAACCAGGCGGCGCACTCACGCTCCGCGGAGCTGAACGGCTGCCGGAAGTAGCCCCCGGTCGCCGCCGACCTGCCGATCGGGGCGAGGTCGCGCCACATCTGCTCAAAGGACATGATCTGCTCCATGGAGTTCCAAGAGGTCGTGAGAAGGCGCCGGATGGTGCGCAGCTACTCCTCCGAGCCGGTCGAGCCGGCGCTGGTGGACCGGATGCTGCAGAACGCGCTGCATGCGCCGAGCGCCGGGTTCAGCCAGGGCTGGGCGTTCCTGCGCCTGGACGAGCCGGGGGACGTGGACCGGTTCTGGGCGGCCACCACACCGGCGGACGTGGGCGAGCCCGACGACTGGTTGCGCGGCATGCGCACCGCGCCGGTGCTGATCGTGCCGCTGTCGAACAAGTCGGCCTACCTGGGCAGGTACGCCGAGCCGGACAAGGGCTGGACGGACCGGGATGAGGCGCGGTGGCCGGTGCCCTACTGGGACATCGACACCGGGATGGCGTCGCTGCTGATCCTGCAGACGGCGGTCGACGCGGGCCTTGGTGCGTGCTTCTTCGGCATCCCGCCTGCCGTGATCGGTCGCTTCCGCGCGGAGTTCGGCGTCCCGGAGGAGTACACGCCGATCGGGGCGATCACCGTGGGGAAGCGCAGCGACAGTGCGGGGGCGCGTGGCTCGGCGTCCACCAGGTCGCGGCGACCGGTCGAGGAGGTCGTGCACCGCGGCTCGTGGTGAGCGGGTCGCTAACCTGGAGGGACATGAAGTCCTCGTCAGGGAGTGACGACGATGCCTGAGCAGGAGAGCCGGATCGACCGGGAACGGCGACTGCGGCAGGCGGCGCTCACCGCCGCCGCGCGACAGCCACCCGAACCCGCGGAACCCGAGGAGGAGCCGGAGGACGACGCCGATCCGGCGCTGCGGATGCAGCAGCAGGCGTTGTGGGTGGATCTCCAGGTGAAGCGTGCGATGGCCCGCGGCGACTTCGACAACCTGCCGGGTGCCGGCAAGCCGCTGAAGCTGCCGGACCGGCACGACCCCGACTGGTGGGTCAAGGGCCTGATCGAGCGCGAGCAGATCACCGGCGTGCTGCCGCCCGCGCTCGCGCTGCGGCGTGACGACGCCGGGCTGGACGCGGAGCTGGACCGGGAAACGACCCCGGACGGGGTGCGCCGGGTCGTCGACGAGTTCAACCACCGGGTGGTCGAGGCGCGGCGGCAGCTGCAGGGTGGCCCGCCGGTGATCACGCCGACCCGGGACCCGGAGCAGGAGGTCACCGCCTGGGCGGAGCGCCGCGCCGCCCGCCGGGAGCAGCAGCGTCGGCAGCTCGACGAGCTCAGCGCGTCGTCGGCCGACGAGGGCCGGCCGCGGTGGTGGCGCCGCAAGCGCCGTCACGGTACGGATAGTTCGTGACGAACGGCAGGTCTGCGGCCGCGAGAACCTGTCTTTCGTCACGAACTACCTCCTCCGGTACGACGCACCGTCCTCAGCCTTCCTGCATCGGGACCCGGACGTCACGCTCCGCGGCGACCGCGACCGCCTCCTCGTAACCGGCGTCGACGTGCCGGATCACGCCCATCCCGGGATCGTTGGTGAGGACGCGCTCGATCTTCTGGGCGGCGAGATCGGTGCCGTCGGCGACACAGACCTGCCCGGCGTGGATCGAGCGCCCCATCCCGACCCCGCCGCCGTGGTGGATCGACACCCAGGAGGCACCGGACGCGGTGTTGACCAGCGCGTTGAGCAGCGGCCAGTCCGCGATCGCGTCCGAGCCGTCGAGCATCGACTCGGTCTCCCGGTAGGGCGAGGCCACCGACCCGCAGTCGAGGTGGTCCCGGCCGATCACGATCGGGGCCTTCAGCTCACCGGAGGCCACCATCTCGTTGAACTTGAGCCCGGCGCGGTGGCGTTCGCCGTACCCCAGCCAGCAGATCCGCGCCGGCAGTCCCTGGAACTGCACCCGCTCGCCGGCCATCGTGATCCACTTGCGAAGCCGCTCGTTGTCAGGGAACAGCTCGAGGATCGCCTTGTCGGTCGCGGCGATGTCGGCCGGGTCGCCGGACAGCGCGGCCCAGCGGAACGGCCCCTTGCCCTCGCAGAACAGCGGCCGGATGTAGGCCGGCACGAAGCCCGGGAACGCGAAGGCACGGTCGAAGCCGCCCTTGCGCGCCTCGTCGCGGATCGAGTTGCCGTAGTCGAACACCTCGGCGCCGGCGTCCATGAATCCCACCATCGCCTCCACGTGCCGGGCCATCGACTCGCGGGCCCGCTCGGTGAGGCCGGCCGGGTCCTTCTCCCGCAGCGCCGCCCAGTCCTCGAAGGCGATCCCGGCGGGCAGGTAGTAGAGCGGGTCGTGCGCGGAGGTCTGGTCGGTGACGATGTCGATCGGCGCCTCCCTCTCGAGCAGGGCGGGCAGCATCTCGGCGGCGTTCCCCAGCACACCGATCGAGAGCGGACGGCGCTCGTCGCGTGCCTCGATGGCGAGCTCCAGCGCGTGGTCGAGTGAGTCCGCCTGCACGTCGAGGTACCTGTGCTCGATCCGTCGGCTGATCCGGGTCTGGTCGCACTCGATGCAGATCACGACGCCGTCGTTCATGGTGACCGCCAGCGGTTGCGCGCCGCCCATGCCCCCAAGCCCGGCGGTCAACGTGATCGTGCCCGCCAGGGTGCCGCCGTAGCGCGAGTCCGCGACCGCCGCGAACGTCTCGAACGTGCCCTGCAGGATCCCCTGCGTCCCGATGTAGATCCAGGAGCCGGCGGTCATCTGGCCGTACATCGTCAGCCCGAGGTCCTCCAGCCGGCGGAACTCCTCCCAGTTCGCCCAGTCGCCGACCAGGTTCGAGTTGGCGATCAGCACCCGCGGCGCCCACTCGTGGGTGCGGAAAACGCCCACCGGCTTGCCGGACTGCACCAGCATCGTCTCGTCGGCCTCGAGCGTGCGCAGGGTGCGGACCAGGGCGTCGTAGGCCTCCCAGCTCCGGGCCGCCTTGCCGGTGCCGCCGTAGACGACGAGGTCGTCCGGTCGCTCGGCGTTGGCGGGGTCGAGGTTGTTCATCAGCATCCGCAGCGGCGCCTCGGTCTGCCACGACCCGGCGGTCAGCTCGGTGCCGTGGGCGGCGTGGATG
>DASSBE010000226.1:0-10437 GCA_035699065.1 Nocardioidaceae bacterium | reverse complement strand
CAGGAGGGGCTGTTCCGGTCGAAGCTGTTCTAGGGTGGCAGCTTCCACGACCAGGTCCTCATGGCGGCCCTCAGCCCTGTCGGCTGACGACGGAGCGAGGTCCGAGCGCGGCGCCCGCCCAGGCCCGAGGTGCCCCACTGGCACCGACGCGAAGTCAGCCACTAAGACTCACTGATCGAGGACGAACCATGTGGCCGTGTCCCGGATGCGGATCCCTGCGGGACGACGGCAGCTTGCCCCCACACCTGTCCGGACGTCGCCGTGGCGGGTTCGGCTTTCGGGCAAGCACTTCTGACTCACAGCGTGGATAGGCTGCTCGGCCGGAGGTAGACCATGACGGATGAAATCGCGATCGCGGCGCTAGTCAGAGACGGGAGGTTGCTACTGGCTCACCGACACCCTGCGCGGCGCTGGTACCCGGACTGCTGGGACTTGGTTGGGGCCACGTTGAACGCGGTGAGAGTCCTAGAGACGCTGTTCTGCGGGAATGCCGCGAGGAGATTGCCGTTGATGTCTCGGATCTACGGCCGGTGGAGGTCAATATCGATGATCCGAATCTCCGCGCTCACGCGTTCCTCGTGACTCGATGGACCGGGGAGCCAATGAACGCAGCGCCAGAGGAACACGACGCACTGAACTGGTTCAGCTCCGACCAGATTGTCGGTCTCCGGCTTGCTCATCCCAGCTACGCGAGTTGGCTTCCACGTTTGATTGCGGACTCCCGGGCAGTTCCCTGATCGAACGGTCCGGTGATCGATCCCACACCGGCACGCTCCGCGTGATTCAGGCAGCGTTCGCGCGTTGCTGGGCCGCTCCAAGGCATGTCCGCGCGCACGAGATAGCTGCGCCGGGTAATGGGGTGGGCAGCCTCGCCGGCTTCCGCGTCGTAGGCATGCGTCACCGCGTCATCAGTCCCGGGGCGACTGGCCGGATTTGGTTCGACCTGCTCAACTGCCATCACCCAGTCCGCCATGAGTCGAATCGTGTCATGCGGCGCCGCCTCGTGCGGCAACGGCCACGATAGCGATCCCCTGTCGGGATGACCCGGGGTGTTCGTGACGATCTCGCCGACACGGCCACAGGAGGCCACTTGCTTGCGGCACGGCCGAATCTGCGGACTACCCAGCAGCGCCAGCGGGGACACGCTCCGGGCCTATCGTGGGTCCGTGACCCTGCGACTAATCGGGGCCAGACTGCCCCGCACCGGCACGTCCTCCCTGCGCAAGGCACTGCGGTACTTGCTCGACGCCCGATCTACCACATGAGCGAGGCCTTCGCGCATCCCGAGCACGCCCCGACGTGGGTGGCGGCGATCCAGGGCGACCCGCCGGTCTGGGATGACTTCCTGGTCGGATACGCCGCGGGGATCGACACTCCGTTCTCGACCTGCTGGCGCGACCTGGCCGCAGCCTACCCGGAAACGCCGGTGTTGCTGTCGCACCGCAGCAGCGCCGAGGATTGGTATCGCAGCATGGACGTGACCGTCCTGGCCCGCACCCGCGACATGTTGGCGATGGACGACGACGCCGACCCGATGGTGCCGCTGTTCAGGGTGATGTTCGACGACGTCTTCACCGATCCCGACGATCCAGCCGATGTTATGGCGGGCTACGAGCGTCGCCTGGCGCAGGTTCGCGCCGAGATCGGGCCGGAGCGTCTGGTCGAGTGGCAGCCCGCTGACGGGTGGGAGCCGATCTGCCGTGCCCTCGGCGTACCGGTGCCGGACCCGCCGTTCCCGCACGAGAACACCAGGGCAGACTTCCTCGCCCGCGCGGAGGCGCGGGCCCGCGAGTCGTAGGGGCCGTGTTTGGGGCTGGCCCGGGTCGGCTTGGGTCGGTGGTCACGCCAACGGGGCTTTGCGTCACGCCGATCCGCATGCGGCCGGCCCCGGACTGTCGGTCCGATTCTCTAGGTTGACAGTTGTGACGATCACTCTCCGCGCGCTCGATGATGACGATCTCAACGACTTCTTCCGATGGGAGAGTGATCCTGCGGCGGCCAGCATGGCCGCCTTCACCCGTCCCGACCCCACGGACCGGGCGGCGTTTGACGCTCACTACCAACGAGTGCGATCCGACCCGGAGAACACCACCCGGGCGATCGACCAGGACGGCGCGCTTGTCGGCATGATCGCAAGCTTCACAATGGAGGGCGACCGAGAGTTGACCTACTGGATCGATCCATCACGGTGGGGGCGCGGCATTGCCTCTGGAGCCGTGCGACTCTTCATCCTGGTCGAGCCTCAACGGCCGCTCTTCGCGCGAGCAGCGAAGCACAACCTTGGGTCGCGCAGGGTGCTCGAACGGAACGGATTTGTGAAGATCGGTGAAGAAACGTCGTGGGCCGACGGCGCCGGAAAATACGTCGTCGAACACATCTACCGGCTCGAACGATCTCCGCTCCGACCGCTGAGGGATCGGCTTGCGGGCCATCCGCAGATGGCGATCAGCCAGCGCGTGGGCCAAAACCTCACGTGAGTGATCTTCATGTCGACCACACGCATCGTTCGACGAGACTGACACGATGTCGGGCATGGACACCGAGCGGGCAACTTCGTTTGGGGCACGGGCCGACGCGTATGACTCTTGGCGCCCTACCTACCCCGACGACGCGGTCGACTGGCTGATTCCTCCGAGCGCAACCAGGGTGGCCGAGGTCGGAGCGGGCACCGGGAAGATGACCGACCGCCTCCTGGAGCGCGGACTCGACCTCGATGTCGTGGAGCCCGACGGCCGAATGCTCGAGCTGGTCGGCGATCGGTACCCGCACATTCGCACCCACCTGGCGGACGCCACGAGCATCCCGCTCGACGCCGCGTCGGTCGACGCGGTGATCGTCGCGGACGCGTGGCACTGGTTCCCCAAGACGACCGCCGCCGCGGAAGCCGCCCGGGTGCTTCGTCCTGGCGGATGGCTCGGCTGCGTGTGGAACATCTCCGCGCCGCAACACGACTGGGAGTGGCAGGCGCTCCGGCTCGACCCGATGCTGCATGTTCCTGGCGACGGCGACCATGACCCGCTGGACCTCCTCGGGCTCTCGACGGGCCGCGCCGAGAAGAAGGCGTTCCGCTGGACGTGGACACTCACACCGCAACAGTGGCGCGGATTCGAGTCGACGGTCTCGCACGTCGCGCTGCTCCCGGCCGATGAACGAGAGGCAACGCTCGACGAGATCGAGCAGCGGGTAGCCCGGGCATGCGCGGAGGCCGGGACGGACGCCGTACCGCTGGTCCACGACGCACTTTGCGTGCGATGGTATCCGGAGCTCTAACGTCCCGATCACGATCGTCCGGAGAGAATGGAGCCGCGCCAGCCCCGCGAGGCGTGGCAGCAGGGGTTCAGCACGCAGGGTCTTGAGTGCTCCCGAACGTTCTCGTCTGTGTGCCGACCGATACTGTCGTGACGTCGAAGGCCTTTAGCGAAGGAGACGAGTGGGACCCGAGTGGATAATCTCGATCATCGCCATCCTCATCGTGGCTGTGATCGCCTGGCGCGTCTCCGAGAGCAAGCGGAACGACAACTGACCAGTTGACCACTGACGTTGCCTTTACCTCAGTGGGATCCGCATCCGGCACACGGCCACATGGTTCGTCCTCGATCAGTGAGTCTTAGTGGCTGACTTCGCGTCGGTGCCAGTGGGGCACCTCGGGCCTGGGCGGCGCCGCGCTCGGACCTCGCTCCGTCGTCAGCCGACAGGGCTGAGGGCCGCCATGAGGACCTGGTCGTGGAAGCTGCCACCGTAGAACAGCTTCGACCGGAACAGCCCCTCCTGTTCGAAGCCGGCGCGCCGGTAGGCGGCGATGGCCCGGTCGTTTTCCGCATGGACCATCAGCTCGATCCGGTGCAGTCCCAGCTCGGTGAACCCGTAGCTGACCATGAGCCGCGTCGCCTCGGTGCCGAGCCCTTGAGACTGGTATTCCGGGCCGATCAGGATGCCGAACGTGGCGCACCGGTTCCGGACCTCGGCACCCCACAGGGACACGTGACCGACCAGCTCCCCGTCCAGGGTCTCGACGCAGAACGCGGCACCTGCGGAGGACCCGTTGTCGCTCCAGGTGCGGAACATCTCCTCGAGCGGCTTGTCCGGACGCGGCTGGACGCGGTCGTTGAAGACGGCAACTTCCGGACCGCGCCACCAGCCCACCAGCTCCGGCAGGTCGGCCTCGCGCAGCTCGCGCAGGCGCACTTGCTCACCGGTGAGGGCACCGCGGGCCGCAGCCAGGACTGTCTCCAGCGTGGTGTCGGCTTTGGGCATAGCTGCGATCGTAAGGCGTCCCCGGAGCGCTCTGGTACTGGGCTGCCGTGTGCAGCTGGATCCCCAGCTTGCAGCCCGCCGCAAGAAGGACACGCACGACGTCGCACACTCGAACAGCACGGGAGCAAGAGACGACCGGTGACCGATCCCCGCAAGGGATCCGCATCCGGTGATCTCGGTACGACGTCGGGATAACGTCGCGCGACTCCGCAGTCACCGATGGTCGTTCGGCTTGCGGGTCCTCGCTAGCGCTGAACGTGAGGTCGCCTCTGGCTCTGCAACCACACACCGTGGACCGCTGGGTTTGCATACGCAGGTATTTGCCTGCATGATGTGGACATGACCGACGAGGCGCTGGGTCCAGTTTTCAAGGCGTTGGCCGACCCGACCAGGCGCCTCCTACTAGACCGTCTCCGGCACCGAAACGGGCAAACCCTCACCGAGCTCTGCGGAAGTCTCCAGATGGCCCGCCAGTCGGCAACGCAGCACCTCGACCTCCTGGCCGAAGCCAACCTCGTCTCCGTGGTGCGGCGAGGTCGAGAGCGCCTGCACTACCTCAACCCCGCGCCGATCCACGAGATAGGCGAGCGCTGGATCGCGGCGTACGACGCACCTCGACTGGCCACGATCAGCGCCATCAAACACCGAGCAAAGGAGTATGCAATGACCGACACCAATACATCCGTGCCCACCTACGTCTACGTCACCTACATCCGCGCGAGAAGCGAGGACGTCTGGCAGGCCCTGACCGACGCCGACCTGACCACGCGCTACTGGGGACACGCCAACGTGTCGGACTGGCAACCCGGCTCCCCCTGGGAACATCGACGAGTGGACGGTTCCGGTGCCATCGACGTGACCGGCACGGTGCTGGAGGCCGAGCCACCCACGCGGCTCGTGATCACGTTCGAAGACTCCGAGGACCAGCGGCCGAACGGACCGTCCGTCGTCACCTTCCTCGTCGAACCCCACGACGACATCGTCCGGCTAACCGTGACCCACGAGAACCTCCCAAACACCGACATGCTGAACGGGATCTCACGCGGCTGGCCCGCAGTGCTCGCCAACCTCAAGTCCCTGCTGGAAACCGGCGAAGTCCTGCCAACGGCGCCCTGGAACATGCCGGAGGGGTCGCGCGGATGAACACCGAGCTGTTCGGACGTGCCACCGACTACGCGCGTGGCGTCCTCTCCGAGCTGACCAACGACGATCTCCGACGACAGACGCCCTGTGAGGGCTGGGACGCGGGAAGGGTCGTCCTGCACCTCGCCGACGTCATCGACGCTCTCATCGGGCTGCTCGAGACGGGAACGCTCGCCCTTCCGCAGACACCACGGACCAACGATCTCGACCCCGTGGCGCTGGTGGACGAGCGGTTGGCAAAGCTGACCCACGCATTCTCTGTCGCGGCCGATGCGACGAGGGTCGAGAACGCAGCGATAGCCGGCGCGGTCGAGCTGACCACGCATGGCTGGGACATCGGTCTGGCCCGCCACCCCGACCACCGGATCCCGGAATCGCTGGCCGAGGACGTGCTCGCGCTCGTCTCACCGGCCCTCGGCGTCAGCGCCCGGGGCGAGAACTTCGCGGCGCCGTTCGACGTTCCCAGCAACGCCTCCGCAAGTGAGCGCCTGGTGGCCTTCCTCGGCCGGGTGCCGAGGCACTGACGGTCAGGAATCGAGAACCCGCGACCCGTCATTCACCTGTCGTGATCGTCATGACTCCCATCGAATCCATCACGCTCAATAGGCTCTCCGCAAGCGGATCCGCTTGCGGCGACGGCGCGGCACGCTGAGCCTGGCGGTCGCCGCACGACGTTTGACCTACGGGACACGAGGTCAGTTCGCTGCATTAGGAGTCCGCTCGGACACAGAACGAGATCCCGCCTGCGGCGGTGCTCGCAGGCGGCCGATGCCTCGCGCGAGGCTATCGTTGTTCGGATGGCAGATGCTTCCCGCTCCCAACAGCCGCTTAGCGAGTTGCTTGTGGCGCGGCGACAACACGGGTTCGTCGGCCGCAGCGCGGAGCTGGAGCTGGTGCGAGACGCGCTCGAGCGTCCTGTGCCGCCATCGACCACGTCGAGTTCCTTACCCGGGTCCTGAGGCCGGGACCTCGTCGGTAGCCTCGGACTGGGACTGGGGACAAGGCACCGGTCGCGGCGGTCGCGGGCCGCGACAGTTCAACCGCCGAGCCGCGAACTCAGTCAGCCAGCCGGTCGGCGTATCGACATGAGACCCGCGGGTTGTGGTCGGCGTGCCGTCCGTGCGGGTTGTGCTTCCACACCCAGGCGTGCACCTGGTAGAACGCAGGCAGCCCGAAGCGGTTGCCGTCCGGGACCAGCGTCAGTTTGCGTCCGAACATCCGGGGCACGCGGTGCGGATGCGCGGATTCCCACGCATCGACAAACACGACGTACTCCAGGGCGACAAGGCGAAGCCGACCGTTCCTGGTGGGCTCGTAGACAAGCGCGGCGGGCCGGGCGGGGTCCAGCACGGTGTCCTCGGCGTTGGTGCCGTTGATGTAGTGCAGGCCCATGGCCCCCGGCCCGTCGGTGGCGCTGATGCACTCGTGCAGAGGTGCCGGGGCGGGAGGCAGGGCGTAGCCGTCCGCTTCGGCTTCCTCGACCCGATGCCAGTTCGCGCTGGTGGCTCGTGCCGTCGCCAAGGTCTCGCGAACTGCCCTGTTGGGCGGACCGTGCCTGCCGGAACTGTGGGCCGCTTCGTGGATCGCAGCGGATCCGGCGCCTCCGTCCTGAGGCGCGGCCGTGGCGTCCTCGGCCGAGCATCCGCTTGCCACCGCGACCGCGAGGGCTCCGGTCAGCAGGGCCGTCGTGCAGGACCGATAGGTCGTTCGGTTCATGATGGGACTTCCTTCCTCGGTGTGGTTGACGCTCAGATGCGACGGCCGGCGTCGTGGACGTGGCCGTGTCGCCTATCCGCCCTGTAGGCGGGGACGTTTGGGTCTGGTGGCACTGCACAGGTGCCTTGACGTCAGCGGTCGGTGGCGCTGTCCCCAGGACGCGGTGCCGACGGACGGGCGTACGATGCGCCGCCCGCCCAGTCGAGCATCACGCAGGGATCGTCGCCGACCACCCAGCCGTCGTGGCCGGGCGGGACGACGAACACCTCCCCCGGCCCGACTTCGGCCTCGTGGCCGTCGTCCATCCGCACGGCGAGGCGTCCAGACAGGATGTAGCCGACGTGCAGAACCATGCAGGAGTCGGTTCCGGCGGTCGCACGCACGTGCTCGGACCAGCGCCAGCCCGGCTCGAACACGACCCGCCCCACCACGGTCTCGCCTACCTCGACGACGGCCATCGAACCGTGCGGGAACTCGCGGACCTCATCCGGGTCCTCGAGGCTGGCTGCTGCCAGCTCGGGAGGCACGACGATCAGTCCTCGCCGGTGATCGGGTCGATGATCGCGCCGACCTGACGGATCTCGTTGCACGGGAAGCCGCCGACGCGCGCGTGCTCGCGCACCGCAGTTTCGTCGTCGGCGTTGTAGACGCAGAACAGGTGGTCGCCGGTGACGTAGCTGTGCACCCACTGGGCGCGGCCACCCAGTCCGGCCAGGACGGCGTTGGACTTCGCGGACAGGTCGTGCAGCTGGTCGGCGTCCAGGCGACCGGCGCCGGGGACCTCGCGGGTGATCAGGTACTTCGGCATGGCTCCTCCTCAGGAGTTCCGGGCGGCCCGGTGGCCGCCGTCCCTCCCACCCTGACCCCGGTCCGTCAGCCAGGCATGAGGTGTTCACCCCAGCCCGTCGACGAGCCGGTGTTCCATCGCGAACAGGGTGGCGGCGGCCCTGGTGGACACTCCCGTCTTGGCGTAGATGTGCTCCACATGGTTGCCCACCGTCTTCGGCGAAATGCCGAGCCAGCCGGCCACCTGTCGGTTGGTGGCGCCCCGCGCGATGTGCCCGAGAACCTCGGCCTCCCGGGGGGTGAGGCCGGCGGGCAACGCGTGCGACGTACGACTGATCTGCTGGCCCTGCACCGCGAGCACCGCGTCCACGGCACGCTGGTCGAGGCGCCCTGAGGCCGCCTCCTCCGCCAGATGGGCGGCCGCTGCGCGCGCGGGGAGAGCGCGGCGGTGGGGTCGGTCCTCGGTCTTGGTGCGGAAGGTGTCGGCCGCCGCAAGCAGCCGCGCCTCGACCGGAAGCGCACCGGCCGCCAGTCCACGGTGATAGCCGGACCCGTCCAGCCGCTCGTGGGCCATCGCCGCGACAGCACCGCACTCCGCGAGCGCGGGCGAGTGCGCCAACATCCGTTCGGTGTAGTAGGAGTGCAGCCGGATCCGTTCTCGCTCGCTCGCGGTCAACGGACCGGGCTTGTCCCACAGCGTGTTGGGTACGCCGGTGCGGCCGAGATCGTGGAGCAGCCCGGCGCGCCGTACGAAGGCCACCCTGGCGGGGTCAAGCCCCGTGTGGTTTGCCGCGTTCTCGGCCAGGCCGGCCACCGCGCGTGAGTGACCGCTGAACCACGGTGACTTAAGGTCTACCCAGTCCGCGACGACCTCCAATGCGCCGTCGAGCCGGCGACCGCTGAGGGCGGGCGTGGGCTCCAGCTCGGCCATCGCGTCCCAACCCGACTCGGGTCCCAGCCCGTCGAAGAGGGGATCGATCCCGGTCAGAAGCTCGTCGACCAGCTCCGGGTCGAAAGCGGTTCCTCGGCGCGCCGTGGCCACGGCCGCCACCGCCTCGGCGCCACCTCGCTGGTAGTGGACCTCGGCGACGTCGGCCAGCTGCCACACGCGCACCGGCACTGGGACGTCCGCTCCACCCACGCCCGGCGGCAACCCTTTGCCGTCCCAACGGTCGAAGATGTGCCCCAGCGCGCCGCACACCTCGGGTGACAGGTCGAGCCGGGCGGCGACGTTGGATGTCACCTGACAGTGGGCGCGTAGAGACTGCTGGGCGGATCGTCCGCCATCGATCAGGACCCCGGCGACCTTGGCCGCCCGCCGTGGCAGCGGGTCCTCCCGCCCGGCGCGACGCAGCAGGTATCCCAGGAACGGCAGCGGGGCCATGTCGAGGTCATAGACACCGGCGCGATAACCGATGTCGTCTCCGAACCACGCCGCCGCCTCCCGAGAGTCCGCGATGCATCCGACCCAACCCATCATCGCCACATGCACCAGCGTGGAGCGGGCCGCCGCGGACATTCCGACCCGGTCGCCGATCCGGCTCGCCACCACCGTCGCACGAGCCACGTGCCCCATCGGCTGACCGAGCCCCAGATCCACCGCCAACGACAAAGCGCCAAGGACGTCGGCCAGCCGGACCTCTCCGGCCCCCGGCGACGGATTGGCTGTCATCCCTTCACCGTAGAGCGTTGCCGCCCCGCAGAGACAGAGCGGTCACGCCAGACCCAGCTGATGCGCGCCGCAACTCCGAAAGCATTGACGTGCCCTGCGTCGGTGCGCCTGCGCGGCGACTTCGGTTGTCGGTGAGCGCCAGACGCGACGTCATCACGATTGGTCACCAGAGGCGCCATCACCCGCACGCGAGCCACCCCACGCCAGAGCCATCTGCCAACGGTGACAGGCACAACCATCGCGCTGTAGACCGGCGGCACCCACGTCCGGACCAGTAGCGGTTCCGCTTGCGGGGAAGCCCTAGACCGTGCCCTGGCGGTAGAGTGACGGTGTGGCTAGGACTCGCACAGTCGTCGGTTCGACGAGGCTTCCTGCCTACGACCGCTGTGACGACGAGGATCACTCGGCCTGACTTCTGATGGCGTTCAGCGCCCTCATGCTCAGCCGATTTGTCCCTCCCGTCTCACCGGAGTCACAGCCATGCCCCCACGATTCTCCTATCGCCATGTCCTTCTCGTTGCCGCTGCCACGGCCTGCTGGGGTGGTGGCACCGTATTGAGCAAGGAAGTCCTTGACCGCGGCGTCGCACCCCTAACGCTCCTTGTCATCGAGCTCGCTGCAAGTTGCTTGCTGCTCTTAGCTAAACCTTGATCCACCGATGGACCGGGCCGGGATGAGTTGATCGTTGCCGTCGTGGGGTGAGGGCGTCAGGGCGTGAGGATCCGCCGGACCTCTGTGTCCGGGTGTTCCACTTGGGGTGTTTGGTCGCGCAGCCTTGGCTGCAGGGTGGTCAGGCTGTGAGTGCTGGTGGCGGGTCGCTGACCCGGTCGAACAGCGCTGCCCAGGCGGTCTCCCATGGCCAGGCC
>DASSBE010000225.1:0-6516 GCA_035699065.1 Nocardioidaceae bacterium | reverse complement strand
CGTCGCCTGGACCTGACCGTTGATCGTCGCCGGGTACTCCTCGTCCGCGCTGAACGGTGGCACCTGGCTGACCGGCAGCACGAGCACGTCGTGGTCCTCGAAGAAGCCGCGGACCCGTTCGGTGAGCCGGGTGCGGCGCTGGTACGCCCGGGCGATGTCCTCACCGGTCAGGTGCTCGCCTGCACGGATGTTCTCGGCGAGCGAAGGCTTGAACGCGTCGGGGTTCTTCGCCAGCAGCGCCGCGAACCTGTGCCAGAACCCCCACGCCCGCAAGGTCCGGAACGTGTCCTCGGCGCCGGTGAGCACCGGTTGCGCATCAGTGACCTGCGCACCGGCCTCGGTGAACACCTCACGCTGGGCCTGTACGACGGACGCCACGGTCGTGTCGACGGCGAAGGCGCCACCGAGGTCGACCGAGAGCGCCACACGGAGCCCGTCGAGACCGCCCGCGAGCGAGCCGGCGAAGGCCTCCCCCGGCGTCTCGAGCGCCAGCGGCGAACGAGGATCCGGACCGGACATCACCGACAGCAGGAGAGCCAGGTCCGCCACGTTGCGTGCTATCGGACCCGGCACCGACGTGGCCTCCCACGCGTTGTCGCTCGGCCAGCTCGGCACCCGGCCGAGGCTCGGACGCAGCCCGACCACGTTGCAGAACGACGCGGGGTTGCGCAGCGACCCGCCCATGTCGCTCCCGTCGGCCAGAGGCACCATGCCACTGGCCAGCGCGGCCGCCGCGCCACCGCTGGAGCCGCCGGCCGACCGGGACACGTCGTACGGGTTGCGGGTGGTGCCGAAGATCGGGTTGAACGTGTGCGAGCCGGCCGCCCACTCCGGCACGTTGGTCTTGCCGACCGTGACCACACCGGCCGTGCGGACCCGCTCGACCACGAGGTCGTCGACGGTCGGCACGTGGTCGGCCATCAACGGCGAGCCGAAGGTGGTGCGCCAGCCGGCGACCTGGTGCGTGTCCTTGAACGCGAACGGCAGCCCGTGCAGCGGTCCGACCCGCTCCCCACGCGCGGTCGCGTCGTCTGCCGCGGCCGCCTGCTCCCGGGCGCGTTCCGGGTCGAGGCTGACGACTGCGTTGACGTCGCCGTTGACCTGCTCGATCCGGGCCAGGTGCAGGTCGAGCAGCTCCCGTGCGGAGATCCGCCGGTCCGCGAGCGCGGCAGTCATCTCCCGCGCCGTGCTGTAGATGTGGATGTCAGTCATGTCGTCGCTCAGCGCCTGCGTCCCGCGAGCCAGCCGCCCACGACCGCGCCCGCCAACGCAGCCGCCGCGCCCACCGCGACACCGAGCAGGAACGGAGATGCGCCGGTCCCGTCCGATGCGGAAGCGGGCGCCGTGAACACCTGCCCCGCGGACGCGCCGGCAGCGACACCCGCGGGCCGGACTGGCGGCGCCGGGGCGACAGTGGATGGGTCTGGCGGGAGGCCGAGCGAAGCGAGGCCGGATGGTTCTGGCGCCCCGGTGCCGGTGGGCAGGCCCGCGGACCCCGGGGCGACGGCTCCCGTCAGCACCGCATCGACGTTCCCGAAGAACTCGGCCGCCATCTTCTTCGAGACACCGGTGAGCATCCGCTGACCGACACCGCCGATCATCCCGCCGACGGTGGCGTCCGCGTCGTAGGTCAGCTCGGTGCCACCGTCAGCACCGTCCGCGAGGGTCACCAGCACGTCGGCGCCGATCGTGCCGGGTGCGCCGGCGCCCTGGGCGTGCATCCGGAAGGAACCGGGCTGCTCCTGGTCGGTGAGGCGGACCTGTCCGTCGTACACGCCCTTGATCGAGCCGACCCCGGCGGCGATCGTCATCTTGTAGGAGTCCTCGCCGAGCGCCTCGAGTCGCTGGCAGCCCGGGATGGTGCGCACCAGGACGGCGGGGTCGGTCAGCGCCTGCCACACCGTCTCGCGGTCGGCGGTCAGCGTGGAGATTCCGGAGATCTTCATCGGGGTCCTCGTTCTTCGGGGGTTCAGCGGTGGGGATTCGAGACGGGTATCGAGACGGGTTTCGAGACGCTCACTTCGTTCGCTTCTTTCGAGACGGGCTCGTCCCTCGCCCTCCTCAAGACATCGCCTCAACCACCGTCACTCCGGTTGCTCCTCGGCTGCTTGCTGCTCGAGCCGGAGGTGGTAGAGCTCGCTCGGGGAGATCGGCATCCGCCGGATGGAGATGCCCTCGGCGTCCTCGATGGCGGAGGCGATCGCGGCGGAGCCGGGGATGACGCCGGCCTCACCGGCGCCCTTGACGCCGAGCGGGTTCAGCGGCGAGGGGGTCTCGAGGTGGTCGATCTCGATGGTGGGGACCTCGGAGGCGTAGGGCATCAGGAAGTCCATGAACGAGGCGTTGAGCAGCTGGCCGTCCGGGGCGTACTCCATCCGCTCGTAGAGCGCTCCGCCGACGCCTTGCGCGACCCCGCCGTGGATCTGGCCCTCGACGATCATCGGGTTGATCACCGTGCCGCAGTCGTGGACCACGCAGTAGCGCAGGATCTTGATGTCAGCGGTCTGCGGGTCGGTCTCCACGATGACGGCGTGCATGCCGTTCGCGAACGTGGACCGGGTCGGTGAGTAGAAGTCGCTGCCCTCGAGCCCGGGTGCGTCGCCGGCGTCCACCGGAGGCCGGTCCGGGTCGGCCGGTGCGGCGAACTGCGTGGCGCGCTGGGCCGCCTCGTCGAAGGCGTAGCGCAGCGGGTTCGAGAGGACGGCGACCGCGCCGAGGTCGATCTGCGAGGTCTTCGTCGGCACCGTGCCCTTTACTCCGATGATTCCGTCGACGATCTCGAGGTCCTCCGCGGATGCCTCCAGGGCCTGCGCCGCGATCCGCAGTGCCTTCTCGCGGACCTTGCGGGCGGTCAGCGCGACCGCGGACCCGCTCATCACCGCGGTCCGGGACGCGAACGTGCCGACGGCGTACTTGAACCTGCGCGTGTCGCCGGTGGTGACCTTGATCCGGTCGAACGGCACTCCGAGCTCGTCGGCGACGATCTGCGCGAGCATCGTCTGGTGTCCCTGCCCCTGGCTGGTCAGCCCGGTGGACACTACGACCGACCCGTCGGTCTCGATTCGGATGTGGCCGCCCTCGTAGGGCCCGACGCCCGTGCCTTCCACGTAGCAAGCCATTCCGATGCCGACCGTGCGCCCCTCGGCGCGGGCCTGCTCGCGGATGGCTTCGAAGTCGTCCCAGCCGACCAGCTTCCTCAGCTTGTCCAACGTGGCCGGGAAGTCGCCGGAGTCGTAGAGCAGCTGCCGGCCGTCCTGAAAGATCAGGCCCTGGTCGTAGGGCATCTCGTCGGGCTGGATGAAGTTGCGCTCGCGGACCACCATCCGGTCCAGCCCGAGGTCCTCGGCGATCGCGTCCATGGTCCGCTCCATCACGAAGCAGCCCTGCGGCCGGCCGGCGCCGCGGTAGGGCGTGACGATGACGGTGTTGGTGTAGAGGCTCTGGAACTCGACCCGGTAGGCGCCGGGCTTGTAGGGCCCGAGCAGCTGGGTGGAGGTGATGATCGGCACGATCAGCCCGTAGGGAATGTAGGCGCCGTGGTCGTGCCAGAACGTGACCGACAGGCCCAGGAGCACCCCGTCGTCGTCGTACCCCACCCGGACGTGGTGCAGCTGGCCGCGCTCGTGGGCCGCGGAGATGAAGTGCTCGCGCCGGTCCTCGGTCCACTTCACCGGATGGCCGAGGCGTACGGCGGCCCACGGCACCAGCACCTCCTCGGGCCAGGGGTGCACGATCTTGACGCCGAAGCCGCCGCCCACGTCGGGGGTGACCACCTCGACCCGGTCCACCGGCAGCGACAGCTTCGCGGCGACCGCCTGCCGCACGCTGGTCGAGGTCTGCGTGGAGGTGTGCACGAGCAGCGACTTGTCGTCGTCGTCCCAGCGGGCCAGCACCCCCTTGCCCTCCATCGGCATCGACGCGCTGCGTTCGACGGCGAGGTCGAGCTCGAGCCGGTGCGGAGCCGCGTCGATGGCCGCCTCGGCGTCGCCGGTCTGCTGCACCATGGTCGCGGCCACGTTGCCGGGTACGTCGGGGTGCACCAGGTGCTCGGCCTCGCGGGCGGCCTCGATGCCGACCACGGCGGGCAGGAACTCGTAGTCGACGACGATCCGGGAGGCGACGTCCTCGGCGAGGTAGCGGTTGGCCGCGACGACCATCACGATCGCCTCGCCGACGTAGTTCACCTCCTCGCGCGCCAGGGCGTGCTGGGTGCGCCCGTGGGTCAGCGTCGGGTGCGGGATGAGCAGGGGCAGCGGCTCGGCCATCCGCGACGCCTCGTCGGAGAGCAGGTCGTCGTAGGTGTAGATCGCCACCAGCCCGTCCACGTCGAGGGCGTCGGAGACGTCGATGCCGGTGATCCGCGCGTGCGCATGCGGGCTGCGCACGAAGGCCACCTCGAACGCGTCGTGACCGAGGTCGTCGAGGTAGCGGCCGTTGCCGGTCAGCAGCCGCGGGTCCTCACTGCGCTTGATCCGCTGGCCGAAGAGCTTGGTCGTCACGGGGTCTCACCGCGCTTGAGCTCGGCGGCCCGCTGCACCGCGGCGACGATGTTCTGGTAACCGGTGCACCGGCACAGGTTCCCCGAGATCGCCTCCCGAGCCTCCTCGGCGCTCGGGTCGGCGACATCGTCGAGGTAGGCGGTGATCGTGGTGACGAAGCCCGGCGTGCAGAACCCGCACTGCAGCGCATGGCAGTCCTGAAAGGCCTGCTGGACCGGTCCCATCGACCCGTCGGCGGTGCAGCAGCCCTCCACCGTGGTGATCGCGGCGCCCTCGAGGGTGACGGCGAACGCCAGGCACGACCGGACCGGCCGCCCGTCGACGAGGACCGTGCATGCCCCGCAGACACCGTGCTCGCAGCCGACGTGGGTGCCGGTCAGCCGCAGGTCGTGGCGCAGCGCGTCCGAGAGCAGCCGGCGTGCCGGGACGTCGAGCTCGTGCGGGGTGCCGTTGACGGTGAAGCGCACGCGCACGAGCGGTTCGGTGGTGCTGGCCGGGGTGTTCATGCTGCCCTCTCCTGCCGTCGGCCCCGCACGGCGTGCTCGCGCGCCCGGGTCAGCGCGCGACCGGTGAGCACGTGGGCCAGGTGGCGGCGGTAGTCCGCGCTGGCGTGGATGTCGTCCTCCGGGTCGATCGGACCGTCGACGAGCTCGCGCAGGACGGCCGGATCGAAGCCGCCTCCGCTGCCGGTGATCGCCGTGGTGACGTCGACCAGCACCGGACCGCCCCCGACGCTGATCAGCGCGACCCGTGCGGCGGTGAGAGCGTCGTCGGCGTCGAGGGTCACCACGGCGCCCACCCCGCACATGGCGTAGTCACCGTGGCGCCGGGCCAGCTCCAGGAACGCAGATCCGCTGCCGTCCGGCGGTCGCCGGAAAGTTGCGGCGACCGCGAGCTCACCGGCACGCAGGGCGGACTCCATCGGGCCGAGGAAGAACTCGGACGCGGGGACCTCGCGGCTTCCCGTCGTGGAGCTCAGCTGCACGACCCCGTCGAGCAGGGCGAGCACCGCCGGCATCTCGGCGGCCGGGTCGGCGTGCACCAGGCTGCCGACCGTCGTACCCCGGTTCCTGATCGTCGGATGGGCGACGTTCAGCAGCCCTTGACGCAGCAGCGGGATCGCCGCGTAGGCGGCCGCGTCGTGCTCGACCCGCGAGTGCCGGGCGAGCGCCCCGACCCGGACAGTGGTGTCCGTCACCTCGACGCTGTCCAGCTCGGGTAGGTGGTTGATGTCGACGAGGTGGCCGGGCGCGGCCAACCTCATCGACATCAACGGCACCAGGCTCTGGCCGCCGGCCAGCACCTTCCCGTCCTCACCGAGCTCAGCGAGCACCTCGACGGCTTCCGAGACGCTGCTGGGACGGTGGTAGGTGAACGGGGAAGGCTTCATGGAGGATGCGACCGAATCTTGTGTGGCGGGTGGTCAGTGACGAGGGACGTGCGGGCTCGGCGGTGTGGGCTCGTCGGCTTCCCCGAGATAGGAGTCGGGCTCGGAGGTGTAGGTCACGTCGGCGTCGACAAGGTCGGCCTTCTTCCAGGCGACCATGTGGTAGAAGACGATCGTGACGATGGTGCCGAGCGCGATACCGCCGAGCTCGAAGTTGTCGCTGATGTGCAGCGTCACGTTACCGATACCCATGATCAGGCCGGCTGCCAGCGGGGCGATGTTGACCGGGTTGCCGAAGTCGACCCGGTTGTCCACCCAGATCTTGGCGCCGATCAGACCGATCATGCCGTAGAGCACCACCGTGATGCCGCCGAGGACCCCGCCGGGAATCGCGTTGATCACGACCCCGAACTTCGGGCACAGACCCAGGATGATCGCGACCACCGCTGCGACGTAGTAGGCAGCCGTGGAGTAGATCCGGGTCGCCGACATGACGCCGATGTTCTCGGCGTAGGTCGTGGTCGGCGAGGCACCGAACGCGCTGGCGAGCGCGGTTGCGACACCGTCGGCGCCGAGCGCCCGGCCCATGTACGGGTCGAGGTCGGTCTCGGTCATCTCGGCGACCGCGCG
>DASSBE010000224.1:0-19247 GCA_035699065.1 Nocardioidaceae bacterium | reverse complement strand
GAGGCAGTACGCCGCCTCGGCGGCGGACCTCACGGATCCCGACCTGGCCCCGCTCGACTCCGTGCGGCTGGGGACGCTCCCGCCGACGCTGGTCATCGCCGCCGAGCACGACATCCTGTGCGACGAGGACGAGGAGCTGGCCCGCCGGATCGAGAAGGCCGGCGTACCGGTGCAGCGGACGACGTACCCGGGGATGATCCACGGGTTCTGGCGGCATCCGGAGCTGTTCGACGCAGCCGAGGAGTCGCTGGCCGAGATCGCCGTGTTCCTCGACCGCACCCTCCACTGACCCGCGCCGGAATCGCTCAACGGGGGGAAAGCCCGCGGCTCAACGGGAGGGGGTTAGCCGGGGAGCGCGAGGTGGACGACCTTGGTGGTGGTCATCTCGTCGAGCAGCTCGGGGCCGTACCCGAACCCGGTCCCGCTCGCGCCACGGGGCTGTGCCGCGCCTCCCGGTGCGCCGCCGAACACCGCGTTGACCTTCACCGTGCCGACCGGCAGCTCGCGCCACGCCTGCTGCGCGTGCGCCATCGACCCGGTGAGCACCGAGGCGGCGAGCCCGTACGGCCCCCGCCGCGCGGACACGAGCGCCTCCTCGAACGAGGCGACGACCCGCACCGGTGCGACCGGCCCGAACGTCTCCTCATTCATCACCGTCATCTCGTCGGTGCAGCCGGTCAGGACCGTCGCCGGGTAGAACGTGCCGGGACCGGAGGGCAGCTCGCCGCCCGCGAGGACCCGTGCACCCGACTCGACGGCGGCGCACACCTGGGCATGCACGGCGTCGCGCATCCGGGCGTCGACCAGCGGGCCGAGCTCGGTGGCCGGGTCGGTGCCGGGGCCCATCACGAGCTGCCCCGCCCGCCGTACCAGCGCGTCCAGGAACGCCTCGGCGATCTCCTCGACCACGTAGATCCGTTCCACCGAGGTGCAGATCTGGCCGGCGTTGGCGAACGACCCCAGCGCCGCCTGCGCCGCCGCCCACTCCGGGTCCACTCCGGCGTCTACCAGCATCGGGTCGTTGCCGCCGTTCTCGAGCAGCACCTTCGCGCCCGTGCGGGTTGCGGCCGCGGCGATCGAGCGCCCGGTTCGGGTCGAACCCACGTGCGCCACGAGGTCGACGTTCGCGCCTGCGAGCGTGGCCCCCGTGCCGCCGTCGCCGACCACGACCTCCAGCACGCCCGGCGGGAGCTCCTCGGCGAGCAGCCGGGCCAGCTCGAGTCCGGTGTGCGGGGTGCGTTCGGACGGCTTGAACACGACCGTGTTGCCGGTGACGAGTGCGGCGCCGAGGAGTCCGGCGGGTACGGCGACCGGGTCGTTCCACGGGGTGATCGCCGCCACCACACCGCGGGGCTCGTGCACCATCAGGTCGGTGGCCTCCCAGCCACCTTGCAGCGAACGGCCACGGTGCAGCGGGCCGAGCTGGGCGTACTGCTGCAACGCACCCACCCCGGCGTGCACGCCTCCTCGCGCGTCGTCGAGCGGCTTGCCCATCTCCCGGGTGGTCAGCCGCGCCAGCTCGTCGGCGGCAGCGCCGACCCGGTCGGCGGCTGCCGCGACCATCCCCGCCCGTTCGGCCGGTGCCGTGCGGGCCCAGCCGGGGGCAGCCTTGCGGCCGGCGGCGACGGCGCCGTGCACCTGCTCGGTGGTGGCGATGTCGAGGTCGCCGACCGGTGACCCGTCAGCGGGGTCGAGCACGGTGATCCGGGTGGTCGGCACGGCAGTCTCCTTCGTCGTACGGCGCTGTCCCGCCCGACGTACCCAGGCTCCGCCGGGCGTAACGTCGCGTCGCCCCGAGCGGCCACGGCCGGTGGCCCGACGCCGCGTCTGACAAGATTTGCCGCATGCGCGTTCACCTCGGCTCCGACCACGCGGGACTTGAGCTCAAGGACCACCTCCTCACCTGGCTCGCCGACCAGGGTCACGAGGTGGTCGATCACGGACCGTTCGTCTACGACGCCGACGACGACTACCCGGTGTTCTGCCTGCGGGCGGCCGCGGACGTGGCGGCCGACCTGCACGACGCAGCCGACAGTCTCGGCGTCGTGATCGGCGGGTCCGGCAACGGTGAGCAGATGGCGGCCAACAAGGTGCGCGGCGTGCGGGCGGCGCTGGTGTGGAGCGAGGAGACCGCCAGACTCGCCCGCGAGCACAACGACGCGAACGTGATCTCGATCGGCGGCCGGATGCACACGCTGGAGCAGATGACCCGGTTCATCGACGTGTTCCTGACCACCACCTACAGCGGTGAAGCGCGGCACAGCAGGCGGATCGCGATGCTGGCCGACTACGAGAAGACCGGCCAGCTCCCGCCGCTGCCGGACTCGGCGCTCAAGTCGCAGGACTGAGATGCCCGAGGGGCACACCTTGCACCGGCTCGCCCGGTCCCTCGCCGACGCCTTCGCCGGCCACCTCGTCGAGGTCACCAGCCCGCAGGGCCGCTTCGCCGAGGCCGCGGCGATCCTCGACGGCACGCTGCTGCTCGGTGCCGAGGCGTGGGGCAAGCACCTGTTCATCCGGTTCGAGGCTGAACGGTTCGTGCACGTGCACCTCGGGCTGTACGGCAAGTTCGACGTGGTGCCCGGGCCCGCCCCGGCGCCGGTGGGACAGGTCCGGCTGCGCATCGCGTGGCCCGGGTCCACCCGGGACGGGGAGAGCGGGCGCTCGGCGTACGCCGACCTCCGCGGCGCCACCGCCTGCGACCTGGTCACCGACCGGGAGCGGACGGCGATCATCGAGCGGCTCGGACCGGACCCGCTGCGCGAGGACGCCGACCCCGAACGGGCCTGGCAGCGGGTGCACCGCAGCCGGGCGCCGATCGGGGCGCTGCTGATGGACCAGACCGTGCTCGCCGGCGTTGGCAACGTCTACCGCGCCGAAGTGCTGTTCCGGCACCGGATCCATCCGCTGCGGCCCGGAAACACCGTGCGCCGGGGCCAGTTCGCGGCGATCTGGGAGGACCTGGTCGAGCTGATGCACGACGGCGTCGGCACCGGGCGGATCGACACGGTCCGCGACGCGCACACCCCGGAGGCGATGGGCCGGGACCCACGTCGCGACGACCACGGGGGAGAGGTGTACGTCTACCGTCGCAACGGCCAGGCGTGCCACGTGTGCGGCAGCATCGTCCGGACCCAGGTGCTGGCCACGCGGAACCTGTTCTGGTGCCCGAAGTGTCAGCCGACGTTTCGCTCACGCGCCGTGTCACGCTCACCACACGGGCGCCTCACGTAAGTTCAAACCGTTCACACCAGTGACATCCGCACACTAAGGTCGCCCTGTGGTTGCAGCCTCGCACAGCGGTCGGCTGACGCGCCGTCCGGCACGTCGGCTGAGCAGGCGATCGACCATGGCGATGCGCCGCGTCCGGCAGTCCGAGATCTCCTGGGTGCTGCTCCTGGTCCTGGTGGCCGGTGTGATGGGCGCCGCGATCGTGCAGTGGCCCAGCGACTTCCCGATCACCGCGCTGGTCGTCCCGATGATCATCGCCAACCTGTTGTTCAGTCCACGCACGCTGCCCTGGTTCGTGGTGACGGTGCTGTTCGTGCTGGTCATCGCCATCGCCATCTCGTCGGGCAAAGACGCGCAGACGGTCGACAGCCGACGGATCGGTGGCATCGTCGTCTGCTTCGCAGTCGGGCTGGTCATCCTGCTCTCGTCGTTCCGGCGCTCGCGGTTGGGGGTCGCGGGATCGCGGGGCGAGTCGATGCTGGTCGACCTGCGCGACCGGATCACCAAGCAGAGCCTGATCCCCGAGCTGCCGGCGGACTGGTACGTCGAGGCGGTGATGCGCTCGGCCGGCGGCTCGTCGTTCGCCGGGGACTTCTTCGTGGCGAGCAGGTCGCAGGACGAGCGGCATCTCGAGGTCGCGGTGGTCGACGTGTCCGGCAAGGGCGAGCAGGCCGGCACCCGGTCACTGCTGCTGTCCGGGGCGTTCGGTGGCCTGCTCGGTGCCCTGCCCGCGGGACAGTTCCTCCCGGCGGCCAACGAGTACCTGCTGCGCCAGGACTGGAAGGAGGGGTTCGCGACCGCCGTCCACCTGTCCATCGACCTGGAGACCGGCGAGTTCGACATCCGCTCCGCCGGGCACCCACCGGCCGTGCAGCTGCACGCCGGCTCCGGTCGCTGGGGCGTGCAGGACTCCGAGGGGCCGGTGCTCGGGCTGATGTCCAACGCCGAGTTCGTCGGGGTCAAGGGCAGCCTGCAGCGTGGCGACGCCCTGCTGCTCTACACCGACGGCGTGGTCGAGACACCGGAGCGCGACATCTCCCTGGGCATCGACAAGCTGGTGGGGCAGGCGGAACGCATGCTGCGGGACGGCTTCGTCGGCGGCGCAAACCGGCTGATCGACCGGATGGAGTCGATGAACGACGACCGGGCGCTGCTGCTGCTGCACCGCCGCTGAGGCGCCGGCCCGTGGCGGGGCGCTCGTCGCGGGATGCCAGGAGATTGGAGCGGATGACGGGAATCGAACCCGCGTAATCAGTTTGGAAGACTGAGGCTCTACCATTGAGCTACATCCGCATGGCATGCCGACCTGGTCCGGCACGACAGCGGATCCATGGTGCCACAGGACATTTGCTTCGTCCCAATCGGCGCACCGGCCCCATGCGCGTCGTACGAGCGCCGCCGCTCCCGGGTCCACGGCTTCGGTGCGATTACGGGGAGCGGGCCCTGGTCCACTAGACTCCCCGGGGTTGTCCACCGGGGCGTAGCGTAGTGGCTAGCGCGCCTGCTTTGGGAGCAGGAGACCGCAGGTTCGAGTCCTGTCGCCCCGACCATGCGCATCACGTCTTTTCAAGGACACAGAAGCGTGCCTGCAACCGTCACCAACGACTGAGGAGAACACCTGTGAAGAGCGCCGTCGAGACTTTGAGCCCGACTCGGGCCAAGCTCACCGTCGAGGTGCCCTTCGAGGAGCTCAAGCCGAGCCTCGACGCGGCGTACAAGAAGATCGCCCAGCAGATCAACGTCCCGGGCTTCCGCAAGGGCAAGGTGCCGCCGATGGTGATCGACCGCCAGGTCGGCCGCGGCCCGGTGCTCGACGAGGCCGTGAACGACGCCCTGCCGAAGCTGTACGTGCAGGCGCTGCAGGAGAACGACCTCGAGCCACTGGCCCAGCCGGAGATCGAGATCACCAAGTTCGAGGACAACGACACCCTCGAGTTCACCGCGGAGATCGACGTCCGCCCGGAGATCACGCTGCCGGCGTACGACGGCATCGATGTGACGGTCGACGACATCGAGGTCTCCGACGAGGACGTCGAGGAGCAGGTGCAGACCCTGCGCGAGCGGTTCGCGACCCTGAACGAGGTCGACCGGGCCGCCGCCGAGGGTGACTTCGTGGTGATCGACCTCAAGGCGTCCAAGGACGGCGAGGTCGTCGAGGGCGCCGAGGTCACCGGGATGAGCTACCAGGTCGGCCGCGGCGGCATGCTGGACGGGCTCGACGAGGCCCTGACCGGGATGAGCGCCGGCGACGAGACCACCTTCACCTCCCAGCTCGTGGGCGGCGACCAGCTCGGTGAGGACGTCGACGTCGACGTCGAGGTCACCGCGGTCAAGGAGCAGGAGCTGCCCGAGCTCGACGACGACTTCGCGCAGACGGCCTCCGAGTTCGACACCGTCGCTGAGCTCACCGACGACGTGCGAGTGCGCCTCGAGCGCAGCAAGCGTCTCGAGCAGGCGGCCACCGCGCGTGACGCCGTGCTGGAGAAGCTCCTCGACCTCGTCGACGTGCCTCTGCCGGACGCCATCGTGGACGCCGAGCTTCAGGCCCGTCGGGAGAACGTCGAGCAGCAGCTGAACGCGGCCGGGATGACGATGGAGCAGTACCTCGACTCCGAGGAACAGACCGTCGACGAGTTCGAGGCTGACCTCGAGAAGCGGGTGCGGGAAGCCGTGGCCGCGCAGTTCATCCTCGACGAGGTCGCCAAGAAGGAGCAGCTCGGCGTCGACCAGAACGAGCTCTCGCAGCACATCTTCTCGCGCGCCCAGCAGTCCGGCCAGAACCCCGACGAGTTCGCCCGGCACATGGTCGAGCACAACCACATCCCCGAGATGGTCTCCGAGGTCGTCCGGGGCAAGGCGCTCGCCACGATCGTCGAGGCCGCCGAGGTCACCGACGAGTCGGGGAACCACGTGGAGCTCAAGCTGCTGCAGCCGGACGGCACCATCGGCGAGCCCGTCGATGAGGCGCCGGAGACGGTGACCGCCGACGAGGCGGGCGCGGCCGACGAGACCGAGGCGGCCGACGAGACCGAGGCGGCCGACGAGGCCTCGGCCGGCCAGGCAGAGAAGACGCAGGCCTGAGCCGCCCCGGCGTGGCGGCGGCCTACGCGCTCGCCGCGGAGTACCTCGGCGACGTGGTCGTCGGCACCGCCCGCGACGTGCACGGTGCGTTCGCCGCACGCGTGTTCGGGTTCGCCAACCGCGCCACCCGCGGGTCGGTCGGCCTCCCGCAGCGGGTCCATGACGGCATCTCGAGGTCGGTCTACGCCGGCATCGGCGCAGGGGTGAAGTCCACGGCAGCGGGCCTGCGGGCCGCCGACCGTCGGGGCATCGGCCCACGGCTGGAGGCGGGCGCCGGGGGACGCCAGGTCCTCGCGGCGGTGAACGGCCTGCTCGGCGACCGGTTGCGCGACGAGCGGCCGGAGCTCGCGATCGTGATGGCGGTGCGCAGCCGCGGGTCCGACGTACCGCTCGAGCCTCCCCAAATGGCCACCGCGTTCCCGGGCGCCACCGGAGACGTCGTGGTGTTCCTGCACGGCCTCGGCGAGAACGACGACTCGTGGAACCGGCGGCGCGAGGAGAACGGCGGCAGCTACGGCTCCCGGCTGGCGGCGGAGACGTCGTGGACGCCTGTGTACCTGCGCGCGAACACCGGCCTGCCGCTGGCCGAGAACGGCGTTGCGCTCGCCGGCCTGCTCGACGACCTGGTGGCGGCCTGGCCGGTCGAGGTGCGACGGATCGCGCTGGTCGGCCACTCGATGGGCGGACTGATCATCCGGGCCGCCTGCGCGGTGCTCACCGACGCGGAGCAACCGTGGGCCGCACGGGTCAGCGACGTGGTCACCCTCGGCACCCCGCACCTGGGTGCACCTCTGGAGCGGACCGTCCACGTCGGGGCACGGGTGCTCGGCCTGCTGCCGGAGTCCGCGCCGTTCGGCCGGATCCTGGAGTACCGCAGCGTCGGCATCCTGGACCTTCGCCGCGGACTGGCCGCCGACGTGCAGCACTTGCCGCACGCCCGCTACCACCTCGTCGCCGCGACGCTCGCCGGCTCGCACCGGCACCCGGTCAGCGAGGTGCTCGGGGACCTGTTCGTGCGCTATCCCTCCGCGGTGGGCAAGGCTCGCCGGGGCCGCGCGATGTTCCCTGGGGCGGACGTGCTGCACGTGCCCGGCGCCGGCCACTTCGACCTGCTGAACCACCCGGACGTGTACGACGCCATGAAGTCCTGGCTGCGCTGACGCCCCACGACACGCGCAGCCGGGGCGAATCCGCTGTTGGCGAACACAGCGGGATTGCCCGTGGATGTGTCCGCCCTTCCGGCTAGGGTCGGGGACGTGAATGAGACTACGGTTCCCCAGATGAACGGTGGCGCGTCGTACGGACTCGACGACCACATTTATCAGCGTCTGCTCAAGGAGCGGATCATCTTCCTCGGGTCGGAGGTGAAGGACCAGAACGCCAACGCGATCTGTGCGCAGATGCTGCTGCTCAGTGCGGAGGACCCCGAGACCGACATCTTCCTGCACATCAACAGCCCCGGTGGCTCGGTCGACGCCGGGATGGCGATCTACGACACGATGAACTACATCCCCAACGACGTGGCCACGGTCGGCATGGGCCTCGCGGCGTCGATGGGGCAGTTCCTGCTCTGCGCGGGCGCTGCCGGCAAGCGCTACGCCCTGCCCCACGCGCGGATCATGATGCACCAGCCGTCCGGCGGCATGGGCGGCTCGGCCTCGGACATCAAGATCCAGGCGCAGCAGTCCCTGCACATCAAGCGGGTGCTGTTCGACCTGATCAGCCAGCACACCGGCCAGCCGCTCGAGCAGGTCGAGACCGACGCCGACCGCGACCGCTGGTTCACCGCCGAGCAGGCACTCGAGTACGGCTTCATCGACAAGGTCATCTCCAGCGCCCACCAGGCCGCTGACGAGGGCCGTCCGGCGCGGAACAAGTGAGGGCAGGAACAGACATGAGCAGCACTCACATCCCTGGGCTGAGCAGCACCGGCAAGGCCGACGAGCGCTCCGCCCCGAACATGAACTACTACATCCCGCAGTGGGAGGAGCGTACGTCGTACGGCATCCGCCGCATCGACCCCTACGCCAAGCTCTTCGAGGAGCGGATCATCTTCCTCGGCACGCCGATCAGCGACGACATCGCGAACGCGGTGATGGCGCAGCTGCTGTGCCTGGAGTCGATGGATCCCGAGCGGGACATCTCCATCTACATCAACAGCCCGGGCGGCTCGTTCACCGCGCTGACCGCGATCTACGACACCATGCGGTTCGTCAAGCCCGACATCCAGACCGTGTGCATGGGCCAGGCGGCCTCCGCGGCGGCGATCCTGCTCGCGGCCGGCACCACCGGGAAGCGGTCCGCGCTGCCGAACAGCCGGATCCTGATCCACCAGCCCTACACCGAAGGCACCTACGGCCAGACCTCGGACATCGAGATCCAGGCCAACGAGATCCTGCGGATGCGGGAGCTGCTGGAGAAGATGATCGCGGAGCACACCGGCAAGGACCAGGAGCAGGTCAGCCGCGACATCGACCGGGACAAGATCCTGACCGCGGACGGTGCCCTGGAGTACGGCCTGATCGACTCGATCATGGAGTCGCGCAAAGGAACCCTTCCCACCGGTGCGGGCACCGGACGCTAGTCGTCGCAGGCCGGACGCGCACCCCGTGCGGTGACGTCCGGCCGGCGGAAGGACTCGCCGTGTTGCCATCCCAATTGGGGGCGCGACGGGGTACCTTCGAGTTCGTAGGAAATCTGGAAATGCAGTCGGTCGACGTTCGCTCCCGAGCTCGCGTCATCGGCCTGAGTCGTGAGGAGTCGTGCCTGTGGCACGCATCGGTGACGGAGGTGACCTGCTGAAGTGCTCTTTCTGCGGGAAGAGCCAGAAGCAGGTCAAGAAGCTCATCGCTGGACCAGGTGTCTACATCTGCGACGAGTGCATCGACCTGTGCAACGAGATCATCGAGGAGGAGCTCAGCGAGGGCAGTGAGGTCGGCCTCGAGGAGCTGCCCAAGCCGCGCGAGATCTTCGAGTTCCTCAACTCGTACGTGATCGGCCAGGAGAACGCCAAGAAGTCGCTCGCGGTCGCGGTCTACAACCACTACAAGCGGGTGCAGGCGGGTGTCGCGACCGGGCGGCACACGAAGGACGAGGCGGTCGAGATCGCCAAGTCCAACATCTTGGTGATCGGCCCGACCGGTTGTGGCAAGACCTATCTCGCACAGACGTTGGCCCGGATGCTCAACGTCCCGTTCGCGATCGCGGACGCCACGGCGCTGACCGAGGCCGGCTACGTGGGCGAGGACGTCGAGAACATCCTGCTCAAGCTGATCCAGGCCGCGGACTACGACGTCAAGAAGGCCGAAACCGGGATCATCTACATCGACGAGATCGACAAGGTGGCCCGCAAGGCCGAGAACCCGTCCATCACACGTGACGTGTCCGGTGAGGGAGTGCAGCAGGCGCTGCTGAAGATCCTGGAGGGTACGACGGCCTCGGTGCCGCCGCAGGGGGGACGCAAGCACCCGCACCAGGAGTTCATCCAGATCGACACCACGAACATCTTGTTCATCGTCGGCGGCGCGTTCTCGGGTCTGGAGAGCATCGTCGAGCAGCGGATCGGCAAGAAGACCCTTGGCTTCGGCGCCAAGCTCCCCACCAAGGAGGAGCGCGACATGGTGAAGATCTTCGCCGAGGTCATGCCCGAGGACCTGCTCAAGTTCGGCCTGATCCCGGAGTTCATCGGACGCCTGCCCGTCATCGCCACCGTCGACAAGCTCAACCGCGAGGCGCTGGTGCAGATCCTCACCGAGCCGCGCAACGCGCTGATCAAGCAGTACCAGAAGCTCTTCGAGCTCGACGGCGTCGAGCTCGAGTTCACCGCGGATGCCGTGGACGCCGTCGCCGACCTCGCGATGGTCCGCGGGACCGGTGCACGTGGCCTGCGCGCGATCATCGAGGAGGTGCTCCTCCACGTGATGTACGACGTGCCCTCACGCGAGGACGTCGCCAAGGTCGTGGTGACCGGTGAGGTGGTCAGCGACAACGTGAACCCCACCCTGGTGCCACGCGAGGCGGAGCCGAAGAAGAAGAAGTCCGCCTGAGACACAGCACCGGCACAGGCGCTGCCGCGGGACTCGGCAGCGCCTCGTGCTGTGATGCAGGCCATGTCCGTTTTCGGCGGTTTTCCGGACAGGGCGGTCGAGCTCGGCGAGAATAAGCGAACCAACACGACTCGCAATTCTCGGGGGCCCGGTGAGCAACCACCACAAGAAGCCGACCATGGTCTTCATCCTGCTCGTCGTGCTCGCTGCCGCCGTGGTCGGAAACCAGCTGAGGGCCGGTGCGGAGCTGTCCAGGTTCATCGCCGCCGGGCCGATCTCCGCGCACTCCACCGGTGCTCACGGCATCATCGCGGTCGAGGACGGGGCTCCTGCCGTCCCGGATGCGCCTGCCGCCACGCCGGACAGGAATCGCACCGACCGCCTCCCGGCGGCTGCGGTGATCTACGACCACGCCACCGTCGTCAGCGCGCCGGCGGTCGGCGCGCACGGCGCCCCCCACCAGCCAGGGAGCACGGTGGACACGCCGCAGGAACGCCCGGCCGCCGAGCCGGGCCCGGCCGCGACCGCCGCCGCACAGTCCGAGACTCGTGCCAACCGGCAGCATCCCGCCGCCGCGCGTGCAGACCGAGGTCAGGACACCCGCCGGGCGGCCCATCGCAACGTCCACGCCAGCGGTCACGCGACCGGCCACCTGAACGGTCACGCCAAGGCGGCGCTCAACCGCGCGCGACAGCGCCAGGCACGCTTCGCACACCGCGGCGGGGCGCTTGCGCCCGGCCTGCTGCGCAAGGTCTCCGGCGTGCTCCCCGGCAACGGCCAGCAGCACGGTCATGGCCACGGTCATCGCCACGGGCACGGTCACGGCGGCAGCCGCGGGTAACGATTGCGCCGACCTGGAACCGGCCACGCCGGCCGCCGGTCTAGGCTCAGCCGGTGACCTCTGATCTCGCCCCGCTCGCCCTGCCCGACACGTCAGACCGGTGGCAGGAGTGGTACACCCAGCACTGCGCCGAGCAGCTGGCTCGCGCCCGCTCGCTCGTGAGCGGTCTGAAGAGCGGCACGACGCAGGCGGCGTCCGCGTCGGACACGTTGCGCGGCTGGAACGACGTGAACATCGCGATGCGCAACGCCTTCGGGCTCTCCTCTCTGCTCGCGCAGGTGCACCCCGACGAGGACATGCGCTCGGCGGCGGAGAACGGCGAGCAGGAGGCGCACCGGCTGCTGACCGAGATCGGCCTGGACCGCGACCTCTACGACGTGCTCGCGGCCGTCGACCCCGGCGGCCTGGACCCGGATGCCGAAAGGGTGCTCTCCCTCTCACTGCGTGACTTCCGGCGGGCGGGCGTCGACCAGGAGGAGCAGGTGCGGGCCCGTCTGCGCGAGCTCGCCGAGCGGGAGACCGCGGTCGCCCAGGAGTTCTCGAAGAACGTCCGCGACGCCGTGGGCCGGGTCCGGGTCCACGCAGAGAAGCTCGAGGGGCTGCCCGCCGACTACGTCGCGGCGCACCCGGCCGGCGACGACGGCACGGTGGAGATCACCACCGACTATCCGGACTACATCCCGTTCATGAGCTTCGCCCAGGACCGGTTCGCCCGCCGCGAGCTGCTCCAGGAGTTCCTCAACCGAGCCTGGCCGGTGAACGACCGGCTGCTCCACGAGCTCCTCGACCTGCGTCACGAGCATGCCCGCATCCTCGGCTACGACGACTGGCCGAGCTACGACGCCGAGGTGAAGATGATCGGCGACGGCGCCGCGATTCCGCAGTTCATCGACCGGATCTCCGCTGCGGCCGAGGCTTCCGCACGGCGCGACTACGCGGTGCTGCTCGACCGGCTCAGGGTCGACGTCCCCGAGGCGGACACGGTCGACAGCACCGACAAGAGCTACTACGCCGAGGTCATCCGCCGCGAGAGCTTCGACGTCGACGCGCAGGAGGTCCGCGAGTACTTCGACTTCGCGAAGGTCCGTGCCGGGCTGCTCGAGGTCACCGGCCGGCTGTTCGACCTCGAGTACGTCGACGTTCCGGACGCGCCGGGGTGGCAC
Organism: Nocardioidaceae bacterium; assembly: GCA_035699065.1. Lineage (GTDB taxonomy): Bacteria > Actinomycetota > Actinomycetes > Propionibacteriales > Nocardioidaceae > Nocardioides_C. Next base: position 6,885 of record DASSBE010000224.1, on the reverse strand, counting down.
GAGGACGTCGCGACGTACGACGTACGTGCCGATGACGTGCTGCTCGGCCGGATCCGGCTCGATCTGCACCCGCGTGAGGGCAAGTACAAGCACGCTGCCCAGTTCGACCTCATCCCCGGGATCGCGGACCGGCAGCTGCCGGAGGGAGTGCTGGTCTGCAACTTCGGTCGCGGCCTGATGGAGCACGACGACGTGGTCACGTTGTTCCATGAGTTCGGACATCTGCTGCACCACGTGCTGGCCGGGCGGCATGCCTGGGCACGGTTCTCCGGGGTCGCCACCGAGTGGGACTTCGTGGAGGCGCCGTCGCAGATGCTCGAGGAGTGGGCGTGGGACGTCGATGTCCTCCGGTCGTTCGCGACGAACGCGGCCGGTGAACCGATCCCCGCCGAGCTCGTCGAGAAGATGCGCGCCGCCAAGGAGTTCGGCAAGGGGTACGCCGCACGCACCCAGATGTTCTACGCCGCGCTGTCCTACCGGCTGCACCAGGAGGTGCCCGACGACGTCACCGCGGTGGTGCGCCGGCTCCAGGGTGAGTACGACCTGTTCTCCTACGTGCCCGGCACCCACTTCCAGGCGAGCTTCGGACATCTGCAGGGCTACACCTCCGGCTACTACACGTACATGTGGAGCCTGGTGATCGCGAAGGACCTGTTCTCCGCCTTCGACGCCGACGACGTGTTCGACACCGAGGTGGCGCACCGGTACCGCGACCTGGTCCTGGCCGCCGGCGGCAGCCGGGACGCCGCCGACCTGGTCGAGGACTTCCTGGGCCGGCCGTACAGCTTCGACGCGTTCGAGACCTGGCTCAACCAGGGCTGAGTGCGGTAGCAAGGGAGCTCGACCCGATCCGTCGACGGGTAACCCGACAGGACTGACAGACGACAGGAGTGCATTGATGACTGAGGTTGTGCTGTTCCACCACGTGCAGGGACTCACCGACGGCGTGCGCGCGTTCGCCGAGGAGCTTCGCGTCGGCGGGCACACCGTGCACACGCCCGACCTGTTCGACGGCGAGCTGCCGGCGACGATCGACGAGGGGGTCGCGCACACCCAGCAGCTCGGGGACGCGGTTCTCGACGAGCGCGCGGACCGGGCCGTGGCCGACCTGCCCGAAGGCCTGGTCTATGCCGGCTTCTCCTTCGGTGCCGGCACGGCGCAGCGGCTCGCGCAGACGCGTCCCGGGGCGCGCGGAGCGCTGCTGTACGAGTCGTGCCTGCCGATCACCGGCGAGTGGGCCGTCGGACCGTGGCCGAAAGGCCTGCCAGTGCAGATCCACGGCATGGACCACGACCCGTTCTTCGCGCTGGAGGGCGACATCGACGCCGCCCGTGAGCTGGTCGAGCGCGTTGGACCCGAGCTGGCCGAGCTGTTCGTCTACCCCGGCGACGCCCACCTGTTCACCGACAGCTCGCTGGTGTCGTACGACGCGGACGCGACAGCGCTCGTCGTGCAGCGGTCGCGGAAGCTCCTCGACCGGTTGCACTGACCGGCGACCACCCAGGGCGACGGCTCAGGACGGCTCGGTCGGAGCGATCTCCGCGCGGACGCTGATCTCGTCGCCGGCCGCCGGTGTGAAGGTGAGGTCGCCGATGATGTTGCCCGAGGCCCGCAGGTCGTCGGCGGCCCGCTCGGCGAGCTCCAGGGCAGCGGCCGGGCCGGTCACCGTGACCGAGGACAGCGCGGTGCGCATCTTCACCCTCGCCTGTGACTTCGCGCCACGGATGCCGGTGAGGACGTCGGCCACGGCGGCCAGCATGTCCGGTGTGGCAGCCGCCGCCGAGCCGAGGTCCGAGGCGGTGGGCCACGAGGAGCGGTGGATCGACCCCTCCTGCCACCAGGACCAGACCTCCTCGGTCACGTAGGGAAGGAACGGCGCGAGCAGGCGCAGCTGCACGTGCAACGCGATCGCCAGGGCTGCCTTCGCCGACGCCGCGGCCGAGTCGCCACGTCCGCCGTACGCACGCTCCTTGACCAGCTCGAGGTAGTCGTCGCAGAACTCCCAGAAGAACTTCTCGACGGCCTCCAGCGCGCTGGTGTAGTCGTTGGCCGCGAACGCGTCCGTCGCCCGTTCGACCACGGTGGCCAGGCCGCCGAGCATCGCGCAGTCGACCGGCGCCGTCACCGAGGCGGCCGAGGTCTCCACGGCGCCGAGGCCCAGGACGAACTTCGAGGCGTTGAGGACCTTCATCGCCAGCCTCCGGCCGACCTTCATCTGGGTCTCGTCGAACGGCGAGTCCAGGCCCGGCCTGGCCATCGCAGCGCGCCAGCGCACGGCGTCGGCGCCGTACTTGTCGAGGATCTCGGTCGGGACCACCGCGTTCCCCTTGGACTTGCTCATCTTCTTGCGGTCCGGGTCCACGATGAACCCGGAGATCAGGGCGTGCGACCACGGCGCCGCGTGGTTCTCGTGGTGGGCACGGACCACCCGGGAAAACAGCCAGGTCCGGATGATGTCGTGCGCGTGGGTGCACAGGTCCATGGGGAAGACCCGCTCGAACAGGTCGTCGTCGCGCTCCCAGCCGCCGGCGATCTGCGGGGTGAGCGACGAGGTGGCCCAGGTGTCCATCACGTCCGGGTCCCCGATGAACCCGTTCGGCTTGTCGCGCTGGTCCTCGGTGTAGCCGCGGGGGGCCATCGTCGAGGGGTCCACCGGCAGCTCGGCCTCTGTCGGCATCAGCGGATGCTCGTAGTCGGGCTCGCCGGCGTCGTCGAGGGGGTACCAGACCGGGAACGGGATCCCGAAGAACCGCTGGCGCGAGACCAGCCAGTCGCCGTTGAGGCCGCCGACCCAGTTGTCGTAACGGTGCCGCATGTAGGCCGGCGTCCACTCGATCTCGGCGCCGCGCTCGATCAGCTCGGCGCGCAGCTCGGGGTCGCGTCCGCCGTTCTTGATGTACCACTGCCGGGTCGCGACGATCTCGAGCGGCTTGTCGCCCCGCTCGTAGAAGTTCGCCATCCGCTGGGTGGGCGTCGGCTCGCCGGCCAGGTCACCGGTGTCGCGCAGCTTGGCCACCATGAGCTCGCGGGCAGTGAACGTGGTCTTGCCCTTGAGATCCTCGTACGCCGACGAGGCCGGCTCGTGCGCGAGCCACTCGGGGGTCTCGCGGAGCAGCCGGCCGTCACGTCCGACCACTGTGCGCACCGGCAGCTGGAGCTCGCGCCACCACATGACGTCGGTCAGGTCGCCGAAGGTGCAGCACATCGCGATGCCGGCACCCTTGTCCGGCTCGGCCGCCGGATGCGCCAGGACCGGGATCTCCACGCCGAACACCGGCGAGGTCACGGTCGTCCCGAACAGGTCGGTGTAGCGCTCGTCGTCGGGGTGCGCGACCAGGGCGACCACGGCCGGGATCAGCTCGGGCCGGGTGGTCTCGATGTAGAGCGGGTTCCCGTCAAGGCGGTGGAAGGCGACCCGGTGGTAGCTGCCGGCGTACTCCCGCGCCTCGAGCTCCGCCTGCGCGACCGCGGTCTGGAAGGTGACGTCCCACAGCGTCGGCGCCTCCTGCAGGTACGCCTCCCCGCGGGCGTAGTTGCGCAGGAACGCCCGCTGCGACGCGGTCTGGGACTCCTCGCCGATCGTCGTGTAGTGCTGGCTCCAGTCCACCGACAGCCCGAGTGTGCGCCACAGCGACTCGAAGACCTTCTCGTCCTCCTCGACCAGTCGCTCGCACAGCTCGATGAAGTTTGCGCGGCTGATCGGGACCTGCTTCTTCGCGTCCGGCTTCTCCGGCGGCGTGAAGTCGGGGTCGTGGGGCAGCGACGGGTCGCACCGCACGCCGAAGTAGTTCTGCACCCGGCGCTCGGTGGGCAGGCCGTTGTCGTCCCAGCCCATCGGGTAGAAGACCTCCTTGCCCGCCATCCGCTGGAACCGCGCGACCAGGTCCGTGTGCGTGTAGGAGAAGACGTGCCCGACGTGCAGCGACCCGGACACCGTCGGCGGGGGAGTGTCGATCGAGAAGACCTGCTCCCGGGTCTTCGTCCGGTCGAACCGGTAGGTCTCCTCGTCCTTCCACCGCTGCGACCACTTGGCCTCGAGTCCCTCGAGAGCGGGCCGGCCCGGTACGACGACCGCGGTGGCTTCGGCGGTCGGCGTGGACAGGTCCGGAGCCGGCTTCTGAGTCATAGTCCGAAATCTTACGGTCCGGCCTCCGTCTGCTGCGACTCAGTTCCCCGCGGCTGTGGTTCCTCGCGGGAACCGGGCAGCGGACCGGCCCGTAGACTCGGGTCGCGATGTCAGACACCTCTTCCTCACCACGGCCGGCCGAGACCTTCGACGAGGCCGAGCAGGCGCTGCTCTCCCGGTGGCCGGAGACCCGGCTCGAGCCCTCCCTGGACCGGATCCGGGCGTTCACCGAGCTGCTCGGGGACCCGCAGAAGGCCTACCCGGTCGTCCATCTCACCGGGACGAACGGGAAGACCAGCACGTCGCGGATGATCGACACGCTGGTCCGTGCGATCGGCTTGCGCACCGGGCGGTTCACCAGCCCGCACGTGGAGTCGATGACCGAGCGGATCTGCATCGACGGCGAACCGCTCACCGAGCAGCAGTTCGTCGACGCCTTCAACGAGATCGCCCCCTACACCCACCTCGTCGACCGTGGGCACGACCACCCGCTCTCGTTCTTCGAGACGATCGTCGCGATGGCCTACTCCGCGTTCGCCGACGCCCCGGTCGACGCGGCCGTGGTCGAGGTCGGCATGGGCGGCTCGTGGGACGCCACCAACGTGGCCGACGGCAAGGTCGCCGTCGTGCTGCCCATCAGCGTGGACCACGCCAGCTACCTCGGTGAGCGCCCCGAGGACATCGCGCTGGAGAAGGCCGGCATCATCAAGCAGGGCGCGACGGTGATCCTGGCCGAGCAGTCGGCCCCCGTGGCCGAGGTGCTGCTCGAGCGGGCCGTCGAGATGGGCGCCACCGTGGCCCGTGAGGGAGTCGAGTTCGGGGTGCGGCACCGGCTCCCCGCCGTCGGCGGCCAGATGCTCCAGCTGCAGGGGCTTCGCGGCGAGTACGACGAGGTGTTCCTCCCGCTCTACGGTGCCCACCAGGCTCAGAACGCCGTGGTCGCACTCGCCGCGGTCGAGGCCTTCGCCGGCGAGGAGCCGCTCGACGTGGAGCTGGTCCGCGAGGCGTTCGGGCAGGTGACCTCCCCGGGCCGGCTCGAGGTCATCCGGCGCAGCCCGACGATCGTGCTCGACGCGGCCCACAACCCGCACGGTGCGGCCGCGGCGGCCGATGCGCTGCAGGACTCGTTCGCGTTCAGCCCGTTGATCGGCGTGGTGGGGGTGATGGCCGACAAGGACTACGAGGGCGTGCTCGAGGCGTTCGAGCCGGTGATGGCCCAGATCGTCTGCACGCAGAACTCCACCTCACGCGCGATGCCGGCCGAGGAGCTGGCCGAGGTCGCCCGCGGGATCTTCGGCCAGGACCGGGTGCACGTCGCGCGCCGGCTCGAGGACGCCGTCGACAAGGCCGCGACCATCGCGGAGATCGGCGGTGTCTACGGTGAGGCGATCGGCTCCGGTGCGGTCCTGGTCACCGGGTCGGTGGTCACGGTCGGCGAGGCCCGCTCGATGCTGAAGCCGCGCGAGGGGCAGAAGCGCTGATGCGTTCCGCCCGACGCTCCATGTGTGCCGCGATGTTGATTCTGCAGGCGGTCGTCCTCGGTCTCACCACGCCGGTGATGATCAGCGTCGCCGAGGTCGGGCTCGGCACGGCGCTGTGGGTCGGCCTGGGGCTGACCCTGGCCTGTGTCGTCACCGCCGGCCTGCTGCGCCGAAGCTGGGCCTATCTGCTCGGGTGGGCGATCCAGGTCGCCTCACTCGCGCTGGGCGTGGTCATCCCGATGATGTTCTTCCTCGGCGTGATCTTCGCGGCGCTGTGGGCCGGTGCCTACTTCCTCGGCGGCAGGATCGATGCGGAGAAGGCGGAACGGGCCGTGATCGAGGAGCAGTGGGCGGCCGAGCACGCCGACGACACCTTCGGCAGATAGGGTTTCGGCCATGTCCCAGCGCACACTCGTCCTGCTCAAGCCCGACGCGGTCCGTCGCGGGCTCGTCGGCAACATCCTCAGCCGGTTCGAGGCCAAGGGCCTCTCGGTCGTCGCGCTCGAGATGCGCACCATCGACGCCGCGAAGGCCGACGAGCACTACGCCGAGCACGTGGACCGGGACTTCTACCCGCCGCTGCGCGACTTCGTGACCAGCGGGCCGATGCTGGCCGCGATCCTCGAGGGCGACGAGGCGATCGAGGTCGTCCGGCTCCTCAACGGCGCGACCGACGGCCGGAAGGCGGCTCCTGGCACCATCCGCGGTGACCTCTCGCTGTCCAACCGGGAGAACCTCGTGCACGGCTCCGACTCGCCCGAGTCCGCCGAGCGCGAGATCAAGATCTGGTTCCCCGACCTCTGAGCCTTTGTCGGGTTGGCCGCCGGCACGTGATGCCGGGAACCCACCCGTCAAGGCACGCCCCGCCCTACCCGCCGCGTGTCGTGCCGGGTTAAGCCCCCTTCCGCTCTTAGGCTTTCCACCAGGGTCGGTGCGCGCGGTCGCCGTACCCAGGTGACGTGGGATCTCGAGGGGCAACATGGCGAACAGCTTCATCGGTCGGGACATGGCCGTTGACCTGGGCACCGCAAACACGCTTGTCTACGTCCGCGGCAAGGGCGTGCTGCTCGACGAGCCGTCGGTCGTGGCGCTCAACTCCACCACCGGCGAGATCCTCGCGGTCGGCCACGAGGCCAAGCGGATGATCGGCCGCACCCCGGACAACATCACCGCGATCCGGCCGCTGCAGGACGGCGTGATCGCCGACTTCGACTCCACCGAGCAGATGCTCCGGTTCTTCATCCAGCAGGTGCACCGCCGCCGCTACTTCGCCAAGCC
>DASSBE010000223.1:0-12525 GCA_035699065.1 Nocardioidaceae bacterium | reverse complement strand
GCCACAACAGGCGACGGTCCGCCGCTCCTCAACATCTAGCCGTGTGCCGTGCATTCCGGCTCGCGCCGGAGTCATATGTCATCTCAAGGCTGCCCGGTCATCCGGACATATTGCTTCTCTTGTGAGGCTAGGTCGCCGAGTCCGGCCGGTCAAGGAACTGCCCATCGCGCTGCCCACGCCGCCGCGGCACGTCCGCTCAGTCGACCGGGTCGGCCAGGCCGTCGAGATCCTCGGCCCCCGCGCTCGCCGCCTCGAGCTCCTCGCGGACGACCCGCATAGCGACGCCGGGCGGGTATCCCTTGCGGGCGAGCATCCCGGTCAGCCGGCGGATCGCGGTGTTCCGGTCGACGCGCTGCACCGAGCGCATCTTGCGCTGCACGAGCACACGCGCGGACTCCACCTCGTCGTCCGGGTCCACGTCGTCGAGGGCATCCTTGGCGACCTGGTCGTCGATCCCTTTGCGGCGCAGCTCCTGGGCCAGCGCCCGGCGTGCGAGGCCCTTGCCGGCCTGACGGGACTGCACCCACATCCGGGCGAACGCCGCGTCGTCGATCAGGCCGACCTCCTCGAACCGGGTCAGCAGTCGTTCGGCGACCTCGGCGGGGACGTTCTTCTTCGCGAGCTTGGTGGCCAGCTCGGCGCGGCTGCGGGCCTGGCCGGTGAGCTGGTCGAGCAGGATCTTGCGGGCGACGGCCTCCGCGTCCGCTTCGGGACCGAGCGCGGTCCTGTCCTCCGGCAGCAGGGCAGCAGGCCGAGACGCCGTGCTGCGTCCATGGGAGGCGAGCCAGGCTTCGACGCCCTCGCATACGTCGAGCGTGCCGTCCGCCCCGGGATGCACAGAACCGCCCGCCTGGTCCCCTGGGAGGGGAGGACCAGACGGACAGTTGCCTGTGTGCTCAGCCATGAAGCCGCTCAGAAGTCGACGTTCGTCGGCTCCGCCGGAGCGTCAGCGATCGCGTCCACCTGCGGACCGACCCCCAGCTTCTCGAGGATCCGCTTCTCCAGCTCGTTGGCCAGGTCCGGGTTGTCGCGCAGGAAGTTGCGCGAGTTCTCCTTGCCCTGGCCGAGCTGGTCACCCTCGTAGGTGTACCAGGCGCCGGCCTTGCGAACGAGACCTGCTTCGACCCCTACATCGATGAGACCCCCCTCACGACTGATGCCCTGACCGTACATGATGTCGAACTCGGCCTGCTTGAAGGGCGGCGCGACCTTGTTCTTCACCACCTTGATCCGGGTCCGGTTGCCGACCATCTCCTGGCCGTCCTTCAAGGTCTCAATTCTGCGGACATCGAGGCGAACAGACGAGTAAAACTTCAGCGCACGGCCACCGGTGGTCGTCTCCGGGCTGTTGTGCACCATCACGCCGTCGACGAAGTAGTTGTGGTTGCCCTCCACCTCGATGTCGAACTTGTGCATGGACCGTGTGGGCGGCTTGATGTGGATGTCCAGGATCCGGGCTGGCACCGGTCGGACGACCGGCTCCACGAATTCCGGCTCGACCTCGAACTGGCCGCGCAGGTCCTCGAGGAGCTTGTAGTCCATCGACGGGTGCACGTAGGGCGCGACCAGGGCGAGGAAGCGCCGCGAGGCGTGGGTCGAGAAGGTCAGCACGGCCTTCTGCCTCGCTCCAGACAGCCGCCAAGAGACGTCCAGGCCGTGACTGTCGCGCAGATAGTCGACAAGCCTGTCCCGCGAGCCCTCGGAGAGCGCCTCGATGCAGAACTGGATGCGTCCGCTGCCACCCTGGGTGCGGGCCTGGACGCCCTTGGAGCGGAGCGTGAAGCATCCGTCGTCCATGAACCAGACCGCCAGCGCCAACGGGGTGAGCGCCTTGAGGTACTCCTCGGTGATCGTGCGCTTCCCATCCCCCATGTAGAGGGTGCGCTGAAGCTCGCCGAGCTCGGGCAACGGGGTGAAGTCCGCGAAGACCGCACCCTTCTCGTTCTCACGCCGCGAGCAGGGGATGTTCCCGAGCATCGCGACCTTCCAGTCGAGGTAGTCACGCTGCTTTGCGCCGTGACCGAGCCGGAAGCGCACGCCGCTGCGGTCACGCCGGTTCGGCGAGAGATTTCCGTCCCCGAGCAAGGAGCCGAGCACGACCTGCCACTGCATGTCGCTGAGCCGGTGAGTCTCGGTGGCCATCACCCGGTCACCGGCGATCAGCTCGCCGGCCTCGCGCCATCCACCGGGCGTACGGATCAGGTGGTTCTCGGTCGCACCGAACTGCGCACGGCCGTTGCCGTGCGACTTCTCCACGGTGAACTGCAGGAACCGGTCGGCCACCCCGTTGTCGAACCAGTTGACGATCCGCTTCGGGACGACCTTGTCGGTCTCGGGGTCGTAGGACATCACTTCGACGTCCAGCTTCTGGTTGACGATCTTGCCGATCTTCTCCGTCGAGCCGTCCGCCAGCACGACGCGAGCGTCTGCCTGGAAGCAGCCGAACATTACCCCTATCTTTTCGCGGAGCTGGTTGATGAAGATCATCGTCGTGCCGGCCCCGTTGAGCGCCCCGGTCATCTTCCGCAGCGCCTGGCTCATCAACCGCGCCTGAAGGCCGACGTGGCTGTCCCCCATCTCGCCCTCGATCTCGGCGCGCGGCACGAGCGCGGCGACCGAGTCGATCACGATCAGGTCGAGCGCACCGGAGCGGACCAGCATGTCCGCGATCTCCAGGGCCTGCTCACCGGAGTCGGGCTGGGAGACCAGCAGCGCGTCGGTGTCGACACCGAGCGCCTTCGCGTAGTCCGGGTCGAGCGCGTGCTCGGCGTCGATGAACGCCACGATGCCGCCGCCGCGCTGGGCGTTCGCCACCGCGTGCAGCGCGACCGTGGTCTTGCCGGACGACTCAGGTCCGTAGATCTCCACCACGCGTCCGCGCGGGAGTCCCCCGATGCCGAGCGCGACGTCGAGAGCGATCGCGCCCGTGGGAATGACCTCGAGCGATGCGCGGGTCTCCTCCCCGAGCCGCATGACCGAGCCCTTGCCGAACTGCCGCTCGATGTTTGCGAGTGCGGCATCGAGTGCCTTTTCGCGGTCTCCACCAGCCATTGAAGTAATCCGTCCGTCTGTCCGCCTGTTCGCGGGACCTGCAGTCTTTTTCATTGACAGTGACATTAGATCGGACCTCCGACAGTTTGGGCTCTCCGCCTCAGCCTGTGGATCTCGACCCCACGTGCCTTGGTTGTGCGCCGTTCTTGGCTTTTCGGTGACACCACCCTAGCCCGAACACGTGTTCGACCCGAGGCCGACACGCGCGGCAGAACGACCTGTCAGAACGACCTGCGCACATGCAGATCGGCGGCGGGCGCAGCAGCGGTACGACGGGCGGCCGGGCTTAGTGTGACCAGACGGGCGCGACATTCTTTTTGTAGCCGCGGCCGAAGACGCCGGTCATGATCTTCAGCACCGGACCGGGGACCGTCGCGCTGACCGCGGCGCGTTCTTGTTCGGAGGCACCGTCGAGCAGCCACGCGAAGAAGCGGCCGCCCCGGGCCGGGCTCACCTTCGCGAAAGTCTTGCCCATCGCCACGACCGCCGGGTGGTCCACGTTGTCGAGGTAGACCTGCTCGAGCTCGCCCTCCTCATGGTCGAGGTGGGTCACCGTGACCGTGCGCAGCTGCACGAACGCGGCACGGGCGCTCTCGGCCTGCTCGCGGCCCGGCGACCGGACGAGGTCGGCCATCGCGGTCCGTGCGCCGCTCAGCGCCTCGGCCATCGTCTCGTGCTCCGCGTCCATCGTCGCCAGCAGCTCTGGGCTCACGCCGACCTCCTGCAACGCCGGCCACGCGGTCTCGTGCTCGCCCTCGTGGTGGAAGGTGAGCTGGTCGTCGAAGTTCGCCCACGCCGTGTTCAGCTCCTCGGCCCGCCGCCGGTCCCCGGCTTGGAACGCATCCAGCGCGGTGATGAATCGATCGAGGTCACGACGGAACGCGCCATGGATCACCTTGTTCATGCTCATCTCAGACATGAGTCGCACTGTAGGGCCAACATCGCCCCGCCGTCTCGGGTAATTCGGCCGGTGGGTCGGCCGGCCGTCCCTAGATCGCCGGCGTCTCCGCGTCATCGGCGGCCGGGCGCCCCGTCGTACGCCGGGCGAACTCCGCCGCGGTCGCGACGCCGGTGACCAGCAGCGCGGCGAAGGCGTTCAGGGCGCCGTATCCGATGAACCCGACGATCACGCCGGCCAGCGCCCCGGCGGCCGCGGCGGTCAGGCCCATCACCAGGTCCGCCGCGCCCTGCACGTCGGTGCGGGCGTCCAGCGGGGACGACTCGGAGAGCAGCGTGGACGCGGCGACCGTGCACAGCGACCAGCCGAGGCCGAGCAGGAACAGCGCGATCCCGATCTGCCAGGACGCGCCGGCCGGTGAGGTGCCGGCCAGGAACAGCGACGCGAACAGCACGATCGCGCCCCACATCAGGATCGCCGGGCGGCCGAGCCTGTCGGTGGCCATGCCGACCAGCGGCGCGAACGCGAACATGCCGAGCACGTGGGCGCTGATCACGACACCGATAATCTCCAACGTCGCGCCGCCGTGGTGCATGTGCAGCGGCGTCATCACCATCACCGCCACCATCACCGCGTGCGCGAGCGCGAGCGCCGCCACCCCGGCCGCCACTCCGGTGCGCTGCCGGACCACGGCGGTCACCCGCGACCACGAGGTGCCGGTGCGTACGCCGCTGCCGCTGCCGGCCTGGAGCGCAGCTGCACGGGCCACGAGCAGCGGGTCGGGCCGCATGAACACTCCGATCACCGCCGCGGCGAGGGCCATCCCCACCACGCCGACCACGAACGGGCCGGTGAGCTTCGGCAGGCCGACGTCGACGGCGAGCCCGCCGGCCCAGCCGGTCAGGTTCGGTCCGGCCACCGCCCCGATCGTGGTCGCCCACACCACCAGGGACAGCGCACGCGCACGGTGGGCCGGCTTCGCGAGGTCGGTGGCGGCATAGCGTGACTGCGCGTTGGCCGCGGTGGTGGACCCGAGCAGGGTGGCGCCGACGAGCAGCAGGGTGAACGAGTCGACGACACCGGCGACTACACACAGCGCCGCCCCGGCCGCGCCGAGGACGTAGCCGAGCATCAGCCCCGGCCGGCGGCCCTTGCGGCCCATCAGGTGCGCGAGCAGGAACGACGCGATCGCGGCGCCGAGCACCTGCATGGTCTGCGCCAGGCCGGCCAGCTTCTCCGAGCCGGAGATCTGCTCCGCCAGCAGCGCGGCCACCGCGATCCCGATCGTGATGCCGAGGCCGCCCAGGCTCTGTGCGACGACGAGGGTCCAGATCGTCCGGCGCTGCACCTGTCGCACCTTGTGGTCGGGCCAGCGCACCCCGCCGTACACGCCGCGGGCGAAGCCCAGCGTGCTCCCCCCGACCCAGCCGGCGACGCGTCGGCCGACCCGGCCGGGCGGCATGCTCATCGCTGCGCGGGCGGCAGGCCCAGGGTCTCCCAGACCGCCCGCCACACGGTCTTCGGGCTCTCGCCGGCCTCCAACGCCTCGGTGGCGGTGCGTCCGTCGAGGTTCGCCATCACGTGCTGCTGCGACCAGGTCCGGGCGTAGGCCGGCCCGAGGGCTGCCTCCATGCGTGCCCAGAACTCGGTGTGCCGCACTGCCTGCCCCTCTCCTCGAACCTCACGAGCGTACGTCGAACAGGTGGTGCACGACATCGTGCAGGTGGTACCTGCCCAGACTTTCCACGGTGAACACCGAGCCGTTGCTGCGTGTTCCGCGGCGCGACCACTGGTCCACCGAAACCGTGGCATACCGTCCCGCGACCGCGGCGGCGGCCTCGATCAGCTCGACCTCCACGGTTGCGGGATCCTGGTCGCCGTAGGCGTCCCGGACCGCCGTCGCGTCCTGGTCCCAGTCCTCGAAGGCCGGGTCGTCGTGCTCGAGCATCTGCGCGACCCGCCGGTCGAACAGCACGTGCACGTCGCGGACGTGGCAGGCGTACTCCAACGGCGACCAGACCTGTGGCAACGGCCGGACCGCCACGTCGTCGGCCGCGAGCGCCAGCGACCAGCCGCGGGTGTTGTCCCGGATCAGCTCCGGCAGCTGCTCCACCTCGAACGCCGACGAGTCGAAACCACAGTCGTCGCAGGGCCGGTCCAGCACCCACGTCCAGTCCTTGGTGTCAGGATCGATGGTCATGGCGAGAAGTGTGCCTGAAACAATGGGGCCCATGTCCCCCGACGTCACCATCCGTCCGGCCCACGACGACGACCTCACCGACATCGCCGCCATCTACAACCACGAGATCGCCAACAGCATCGCGACGTTCGACCTCGAGCCGCCCACGCTGACGTACTGGCAGGAGAAGCTGCGCGGAAACCACCCCGGGGACCATCTGCTGGTGGCCGTCGACAAGGACGACGACGTCGTCGGCTACGCGTACTCGTGGTCCTACCGGCCCCGGCCGGCGTACAACACCACCCGGGAGACGTCGATCTACCTCGACCCGTCGGTGCGCGGCACGGGGATCGGCCGGGTGCTCTACCCGGCGCTGCTGCAGACGCTGCAGGCCTCCGGTGTGCACAGTGCGGTCGCGCTGGTCGCGCTGCCCAACCCAGGCAGCATCAAGCTGCACGAGGCCTGCGGGTTCGAGCACGTGGGCACCATGCGTGAGGTCGGCAACAAGTTCGACCAGTGGATCGACGTGGCATGGTTCCAGAAGCTCCTGGACTAGGCCGCCGAGCGGCCTTGCCGAGCCGTCACAACAGGGAGACACCCGGCCCGTCGCGGCCGATCTGCTCGTCGATGAAACCGGTGACGTCGTCGAGGACCTCGTCCTTGTTCGTCTCGTTGAAGATCTCGTGCCGTGCGCCCGGATAGGTCTTCCGCGCCAGGTTCGCGCCCTTGATCTGGGTGACCCCGGCCCGGGACGGTTCGATCGGCACCAGCTGGTCCTCCTCACCGTGCACCCACAACGTAGGCACCTCGCCGAGCCGGCCGGCCTCGCGGATCCTGTCGATCGCGGCCTGCAGCGCCTCCAGCGTCGGCCGCTGGAACGGGCCGTGCCACACCAGCGGGTCGGCCGCGTACGCCGTGCCGACCGACTCGTCGCGGGACAAGGTGGCGGTGTCGATCGGGACGTCCGGGATCTCCTCGAGCGAAAGCAGCTCGCCCAGCACCGCCCACGAGCCGACCACCGGCCCGGACAGCACCAGTGCTGCCAGCGAGTCCCCGTAGACCTGCGCGTAGCGCGCCGCGATCATCCCGCCCATCGAGTGTCCGACGAGTACGACGGGCAACCCCTCGTTCTGGGCGCGGGCGGCGAGGTCGAGCACATGGAAGTCCTCGACCACCGGCTCGAAGTCCGTCACCAGGACCCGTTCCCCGGCGCTCTTCCCGTGCCCGACGTGGTCCATGCCGTGCACGATGGCGCCGTGGGCCACGAGGCGGTCGGCGACGTACTCATAGCGCCCGATGTGCTCGCCGTAGCCGTGGCACAGCAGCGCGACGTAGCGGGGGTCCTCGTTCAGCCAGGTGCGTGCGACACGTTCGCCCCCGTCGTACCCCTCAAAGGTCCACTCGGTCGACTCGGCCATCTCGCAGCCCCTCAGTTGTCCGGCACCGTCCACTCCGGACCAACCTAGCCCGCGACGCCGCACGGGGGACCCCAGCGAGTCCGACTGCACGAACTGCACACGTGTGCGACTTGTGCACCAGATCGGCGGCGGAGAGGACCGCAACGGCACACGTGTGCGACTTGTGCAGCACGTGTGCGACTTGTGCAGCACACGAGGGTGGCCCGCAGCCCCGCGGGACTTCAGTGCAGCAGCAGCTTGTCGAACCGTCGGGAGGCGACCAGCAGCCCGACCGCTCCCATCGCCAGCAGGTAGACCACCGAGATCGCCGAGTCGACCGACAGCACCCCGGTGCTCAGCTCCCGGCACAGCGCCACGCCCCGGTAGAGCGGGGTCACCTCGACCACCCAGCGCAGCCAGCCGTCGTAGGTGCTCACCGGGAAGAACGTCGCGGAGAACAAGAACATCGGGATGATCGCGAGCTGGACGTACTCGAAGTCCTGCCACGACTTCATGAACGTGGTCAGCGCCATCCCGACACCGGCGAAGGCGAAGCCGATCAGCCACGTCGCGGGCCAGGCCAGCACCGCCCACCAGGAGTCGACCAGGCCCATCCCGGCCATCACCAGGAGGAAGCCACCGGAGTAGACCCCGGAGCGAAGCAGCGACCAGATCAGCTCGCCGACCGCGATGTCGACGGTGCGCATCGGGGTGGCCAGCACGCCGTCGTAGATCTTGTCGTACTTGAGCTTGAAGAAGATCCCGAACGTCGAGTCGAGGACGGCACCGTTCATCGCCGACGCGGCCAGCATCCCGGGCGCGACGAAGGAGGCGTAGGCCACCGCGTGCCCGTTGAACTCGAAGCTGTCGATCATCTGGCCGACCCCGACGCCGATCGAGAACAGGTAGAACACCGGCTCGAGGAATCCGGTCAGGAAGATCAGCCACGCGGACCGGTAGACCCGGAAGTTGCGCCGGACCATCGGCCAGCCCGAGGTCCGGGGCGGACCGGGCGGACCACCGGACGGCGCACCGGAGCGGGAGACGGCGAGACCGACGAGCGCCATCAGACCTCCAGCCGCTTGTCGAGACGCCACACGGCCAGCCACCAGCCCACCACGCTGAGCACCAGCAGGTAGGCCAGGTGCACCAGGGCCAGGGAGCCGTCGACCCGGTCCAGGACGAGCATCCGGGTCAGGTCCACGCCGTGCCACAGCGGGGTCAGCTTCGCCAGCAGCTCCAGCGGCGCCGACAGGTTCGCGATCGGGAAGAACGCCCCGGAGAACAGGAACAACGGCATCACCATCAGCCGGTAGACCAGGGCGAAACCGGCCTCGCTCTTCAGCGTCGCGGAGTAGGCGAACAGGATGCCCGAGAACGAGAGACCGACCAGCAGCTGCACGAAGAACGCGGCGACCACGCCGAGCACCGACTCGAAGACACCGAAGAACGACATCACGACCAAGAACACTCCGCAGCTGCTGCCGACCCGGAACAGCACGAACAGCAGCTGGGCGGCCACCACGTCGGCCACCGCGAGCGGGGTCGCGGTCATCCCGTAGTAGGTGCGGTGCCACTTGATCATGCCCATCACCGGATAGGTCATCTCCCCGGTGGCGGTCTGCATCGCCTGCGCGGCGACGAGGCCGGGGGCGACGAAGGCGAGGTACGACGCGGCTCCCTCGAGGTTCGCGTCACCGGCGTCGATGAAGCCGCCGAGCAGCACACCCATCGCGCCGACGTAGAACAGCGGCATCACGAACGAGGTGATCGCGGTGCCCTTCCAGGTCCGCTTGTAGACCGTCGCCCAGTACGCGCCCTGCCGCCGAACCATCGTCCAGCTCGGGGCCGGTGAGATCGTGCTCATCAGTCCACCAGCGTCCGACCGGTCAGCCGGAGGAACACGTCCTCGAGCGTGGAGCGACGCACCAGCACCGCGACCGGGTCCAGGCCCCGTTCGTGCACCCTGGCCAGCGTCTCCTCACCGTCGGAGGTGTAGAGCAGCAGCCGGTCGGGAAGCACCTCGACCCGCTCGGCGAGGTCCGCCACCTTGGTGGCCAGCGTCTCGTGCTCGCCGACACCGAACCGCAGCTCGGCGACCTCACGGGTGGAATGCTCCCGGATCAGGCTCAGCGGTGAGCCCTCGGCCACGATCAGCCCGCCGTCCATCACCACGAGCCGGTCGCACAGCTGCTCGGCCTCGTCCATGTAGTGCGTGGTGAGCACCAGCGTCACGCCCTGCTGCTTGAGCCGGAACAGTCGGTCCCACAACAGGTGACGTGCCTGCGGGTCGAGGCCGGTGGTCGGCTCGTCGAGCAGCAGCAGGTCGGGGTTGTTCACGAGGGACCGGGCGATCGTCAGCCGGCGTTTCATCCCCCCGGAGAGATCCTCGACCTTCGCCTTCGCCTTCTCGGTCAGCTGCACGAAAGCGAGCAGCTCGTCGGCGCGCGCGCTGACCTCCGCCTTCGGGATCCCGAAGTAGCGGCCGTAGACCACCAGGTTGTCGCGCACGTTCAGCTCGTTGTCGAGGGTGTCTTCCTGCGGACACACCCCGATCCGGGCGCGGATCGCAGGACCGTCGGTGGCCGGGTCCATCCCGAGGATGCTCAGCTCGCCGCCGCTCGGTGGGGACACGGCGGCGACCATCCGCATCGTCGAGGACTTGCCGGCGCCGTTGGGGCCGAGGAACCCGAACGACTCGCCCTGGGTCACCTCGACGTCGATGCCGCGCACCGCCTCGACGGTGCTGCCCCCCTTGCCCCCGTAGCTCTTGCGCAATCCGCGCGCGCGGATCATCGGCGGCCCGGTGCGGTGTCCCTCCGCAGCGTGGTCCAGGGACGGCGCGGGCAGGGAGGTACCCGGGATCGGTTCAGGTGAGGTGGGCACGTGCTCGACCCTAACTTTGCGCACCGACGCTTTCACCTCCTTTCCGCCGCGGCAACGATTTCCCGGGCAGCAACGGCCCGGGCAGCGTAAAGTCACGGCCAAGCAGCCAAGCACCTCCGCCCGCCGCGGGCCCTCGCACCCGGAGGTCGATCCCGGAGCTGATGATGACGGCGGCCGATCTGGACCACGCACGGGCAGCCTTCGCCGAACTCGCCTGGGGGAAGGCCCACGCCCACTTCGCCGAGGCAGACCGTTGCGGCGCCCTGTCCGCCGACGACCTCGACCTGTTCGCCCGCACCGCCTTGCTGGTGGGCGCGGACGAGGAAGGCGTGGATCTCCTCGAGCGCGCCTACGAGGCGCACTTGGCGGAGGGCGCTGCGGACACGGCAGCCGAGTCCGCCTTCTGGGCGGCGTTGAACCTGATGCACCGGGGCGAGATGGCGCGCGCGGGCGGGTGGCTCTCCCGTGCCCGGCAAGGGGCCGCCGAGGGAACCGGGTCCGCGGTCAGCGGCCTGGTGCTGGTGCCCACCGCCCTCGAACGCATGATGCAGGGCGACCCTGAAGCGGCGTTGGCGACCTTCGAGGCGGCGGAGGCGATCGGACGGCGGGCCGGGCATCCCGAGCTGCTGGCGCTTGCCGGACTGGGCATCGGGCAGGCGCGGGTCGAGCTCGGCGACGTCAAAGCCGGGATGACGAAGCTCGATGAGGTGATGCTCGCGGTGACCGGTGGCCACGTCTCCCCCATCGCCTCCGGCGTGGTGTACTGCGCGGTCATCCTCGCCTGTCGTGACGTGTATGACGTCACGCGGGCGGCGCAGTGGACCCGCGCACTCGACCGGTGGTGCACCGCGCAGCCCGACCTCGTCCCGTTCCGCGGCCAGTGCCTGGTGCACCGGGCACAGATCCTTCAGCTCAACGGGTCCTGGAGTGAGGCACTGGAACAGGTGGTCCTGGCCTGCCGGATCTTCGCCGAGCCACCGGGGCAGTGGGCCGCCGGCATGGCGTTGTACGAACGCGCCGAGCTGGACCGGCTTCGCGGCGAGCCAGTCACCGCTGAGGAGGCGTACGTCGAGGCCGGCCGCTACGGCCACGAGACCCAACCCGGGCTGGCACTGCTCCGGCTGGCGCAGGGCCGGATCGGTCCCGCACTGGCCGGCATCCGTCGCGCGGTCGACGAGGCCAACGCCCCCGACCGTCCCCGGTTGCTGGCCGCGTACGTCGAGATCGGGCTCGCGGCACACGAGCTGGCCGACGCCCGGCGGGCCGCCGACGAGCTGGCGGTGTTCGCCGGACGTTACGAGGTGCCGCTGCTCGACGCGATGTCGGCACACGCTTCGGGTGCGGTGCTGATGGCCGAGGGGAAGCCGCGCGAGGCGCTGGACCTGTTCCGCCGGGCAGGTGACCTGTGGCGCGAGCTCGATGCGCCGTACTGGCGGGCCCGCACCCGTATCCTCGTGGCGACCGCGTGCCGGCAGCTCGAGGACGTCGACGCCGCTCGGATGGAGCTGGACGCGGCGGCCGAGGAGTTCCGGCGGCTCGGTGCCCAGCCGGATCTCGACGCGCTGGAGCGGTTCGAGGACCGAACCTCGGTGCACGGACCGCTGACGGCGCGCGAGGTCGAGGTCCTGCGCGCCGTCGCCACCGGCAAGACCAACCGCGCCGTGGCACAGCAGCTGTTCCTGAGCGAGAAGACCGTCGCGCGGCACGTCAGCAACATCTTCACCAAGCTCGACCTCGCCTCGCGCGCGGCGGCCACGGCGTACGCCTACGAGCACGGCCTGCTCGAGCGCCGTACACCCGGCTGAGCCGCTGCATGGGTAGAAGTACCCACGCCGGCCGGCGGCGCATGCGTCGTTCTGCCGAAGCCGGACCCGCCCGTCGCTCCTAGCGTCGAAGCAAGCGATCGACGAGACGGAAGGGGCAAGGCGATGCAGACCTCGGAGCACATCGAGACGGTGGTCATCGGCGGAGGCCAGGCGGGACTGGCGGCCGGGTACCACCTGGACAAGCGAGGACGTGAGTTCGTGATCCTCGATGCCGGCGAACGCGTCGGCGACGGCTGGCGCAGGCACTGGGACTCGCTACGGCTCTACAGCCCGGCGGGCTACGACGCC
>DASSBE010000222.1:0-4196 GCA_035699065.1 Nocardioidaceae bacterium | reverse complement strand
AGCACCGGGCGCAGCAGCTGCAGGAGCCCACCGAAGGGGACCGACTGCTCGGACTCGAGGCCGCGGGCCCGGAGCACACGCATGTTCTCGACGAGCGTCGCGGCTTCCTCCAGCATCGCGGTCTTGCCGATGCCGGGCTCTCCGGTGAGGACGAGCACACCACTGTCCCCGACCCTCGCCCCGGCCAGGAGCTCGGTGATCGCTCGCCGCTCGGACTCACGGCCGACCAGCATCTCCGGAGTCTATGCCGCTGACGGGTTCCGGGCGCCAGGAACCAAGGACTACCCGAACCAAGGACTAGGTGGGGCACCGGATGCGGCGCACGCCGGCAGCGGCCTACGTTCGGCGCACTGACCACCCAGAGAGGACCACCGACATGACCGAGCTCAAGGAACGGACCACCGAGGTCGACTTCGACAAGCTGATGGCATTCGTGTTCCGGGCCGTCGACGAGGTCGGCGCGACGCTGAACGCCGGGCTCGTCGTGATGGGCGACAAGCTGGGCTACTACCGGGCGATGGCCGCCTCCGGCCCCACGACGCCCAGCAGGCTGGCCGAGGACACCGGCACCGCCGAGCCCTACGCACGTGAGTGGCTCAACGGCCAGGCGGCCGGCGGCATCGTCGAGTACGACCCGGCCACCGGCCACTACACGCTGCCGCCCGAGCAGGTGGTCGCGTTCACCGACGAGTCGAGCCCGGCGTACCTCCCGGGCTTCTTCCAGATCGCCCTCGGGACCGTCCAGGACTCCTGGAAGATCGTCGAGCTCGCTCGCAGCGGCGCAGGCTACGGCTGGCACGAGCACAACCACGACGTGCACGAGGGCTGTGAGCGGTTCTTCCGGCCGAGCTACAACGCGCACCTGGTGGCCGAGTGGCTGCCCGCGCTGGACGGGGTGGTGGCCAAGCTCGAGAACGGGGCCAGGGTCGCCGACATCGGCTGCGGGCACGGCGCCTCGACGATCATCATGGCGCAGGCGTTCCCGCGCTCGACGTTCCTCGGCTCGGACTACCACGCCGGCTCGATCGAGGAGGCTCGTTCGCGCGCCGAGGCCGCCGGTGTCAGTGACCGGGTGCGGTTCGAGGTCGCCGGGTCGGACGCGTTCAGCGGCCGCGACTACGACCTGGTCACCACCTTCGACGCTCTGCACGACATGGGCGACCCGGTGGGTGCCGCCCGCGCGGTGCGCGAGCGGATCGCCGACGACGGCACCTGGATGGTGGTGGAGCCCATCGCCGGGGACCGCGTCGAGGACAACCTGAACCCGGTCGGACGGGCCTACTATGGGTTCTCGACGCTGCTGTGCACGCCGTGCTCACTGTCCCAGGAGGTCGGGCTCGCGCTCGGGACGCAGGCCGGGCCGGCACGCATCCGCGACGTCGTCACGACGGGCGGGTTCGGCCGCTTCGCCAAGGTGGCCGAGACACCCTTCAACCAGGTGCTGGAGGTCAGGCCGTGAGCCCACGGCAACCGCTCCGGGCCAGGGAGCCCGACGTCAGCGGCTTCACCGAGCGTGACGGCGTAGCACTGTCCTACGAGGTGTTCGGCGACGGTGCCACCACCGTCCTGCTGATGCCGACGTGGACCATCGTCGACTCCCGCTTCTGGAAGGCACAGGTCGGCTACCTGGCCCGGCACTACCGGGTGGTCACGTTCGACGGCAGGGGGAGTGGCCGGTCGGGCCGGCCGGAGGGTGCGGCGGCGTACACCAACGAGGAGTACGCCGCCGACACCATCGCGGTGATGGACGCCACCGGGACGGAGCAGGCGGTGCTCGTCGCGCTGTCCTGCGGCGTCGCCTGGTCGGTGCACGTCGCCGCGAGCCACCCCGAGCGGGTGCTCGGCCTCTTCGCGCTCTCGCCGTCCTGCGGCTTCACGATCAAGCAGCCGGCCCGTGACGGGTTCGGGTGGGACGCCCGGCTGGACACGACCGAGGGCTGGGCGAAGTACAACCGGCACTACTGGCTCGAGGGAGACTTTCCCGACTTCCTGGACTTCTTCTTCCACAAGATGTTCACCGAGCCGCACTCCACCAAGCAGATCGAGGACTGCCTCGGCTGGGCCGCCGACATCAGCCCGCAGACGCTGGCCGATGCCACCGCCGGCCGGACCGGCTGTGACGGTGTCCTGTGCACCCCGCTCGAGGCGGTGTGCGCGCAGGTGCGCTGCCCGGTCACCGTCGTGCACGGCACCGGCGACGCGGTCCGTCCGCACGCCGTCGGCGCACGGCTCGCCGAGCTCACCGGCGGCTCCCTGGTGCTGCTCGAGGGCGTCGGACACGGGCCGATGGCGCGACAGCCGGTGAAGGTGAACCTGCTGGTCCGCGAGTTCGTGGACCGGGTCCGCCCGCCCGTCGTACGACGCACCTGGGTCCCTGCCCCGCGGCGGGGCCGGAAGGTCCTCTACCTGTCCTCCCCGATCGGGCTCGGCCACGCGCGGCGTGACCTGGCCATCGCCCAGGAGCTGCGAGCGCTGTGTCCCGACCTGCAGGTCGACTGGCTCGCGCAGCATCCGGTGACCACGGTGCTCGAGGCTGCGGGGGAGCGGATCCACCCGGCGTCGGCCTGGCTGGCCAACGAGTCCGCGCACATCGAGCACGAGGCCGGCGAGCACGACCTGCACGCGTTCGAGGCGATCCGGCGGATGGACGCGATCCTGGTCCACAACTTCATGGTGTTCCAGGAGCTCGTGGAGCAGGAGCACTACGACCTGGTCGTCGGCGACGAGTCCTGGGACGTCGACTACTTCCTGCACGAGAACCCGGAGCTGAAGCGGTTCGCCTTCGCCTGGATGACCGACTTCGTCGGCTGGCTGCCGATGCCCGACGGTGGCTCGCGTGAGGCAGCGCTGACCGCCGACTACAACGCCGAGATGCTCGAGCAGCGGGCGCGGTTCGCGCGGGTGCGCGACCGCTCGGTGTTCGTCGGCAGTCCCGAGGACGTGGTCCCGGACCGGTTCGGTCCCGGCCTGCCGAGGATCAGCGACTGGGTGGCCGAGCACTTCGACTTCGCCGGCTACGTGACCGGGTTCGACCCCGCCCCGCTCGGTGACCGCCAGGCACTGCGCGAACAGCTCGGCTACCACGATGACCAGCGGCTCTGCGTCGTCACGGTCGGCGGCTCGGGGGTCGGTGGCCCGCTGCTGCGCCGGGTGCTCGACGCCGTACCCCTGGTGCGCCGCCGGCTTCCCGACCTGCGGTTCCTCGTCGTGGCCGGGCCACGTCTGGATCCCGCCGCGCTGCCGCGTCGCCGCGGGGTGAGCGTCCGTGGGCATGTCCCGGACCTCTACCGGCACCTCGCCGCCGCGGACCTCGCGGTGGTCCAGGGCGGGCTGACCACCTGCATGGAGCTCACCGCCAACCAACGCCCGTTCGTCTACGTGCCGCTGCGCCACCACTTCGAGCAGAACTTCCACGTGCGCCACCGGCTCGAGCGGTACGGCGCCGGCCGGTGCCTGGACTACGCGGAGGCGGTCGACCCCGACGGGTTGGCTGACGCGATCATCAAGGAGGTCGACCACGAGACCGCCTACCGTCCGGTCGAGTCCGACGGGGCCGCGGTCGCCGCCCGAATGCTCGCCGAGCTGGTGTGAGCCGCCCCCCGCACGCGGCGGGTCAGCGCAGCGAGTAGCGCAGGTGCGCGAAGGTGTCGCCTCGCGCCTTCTTCATGGCGACCAGCCGCATCGGCCGGGTGTGCCGGCGGGGCAGCAGGGGTGCGCCTCGGCCGAGCGTGACCGGCGCGACCGACAGCCAGAGCTCGTCGAGCAGGTCGTGGTCGAGGAACTGGCCGACCAGGTCGCCGCCGCCGACCAGCCAGATGTTCTTCCCGCCCGAGGCCGCGACCATGTCCGCGTGCACCTCGGGCACCGGCTCGCTGGTGAAGATCAGGTTCGCGCCGGTGATCCGCGGCAGCTCGCGGTGCGTGAACACCCACGTCGGCCGGTCGTCGTAGAACCACGTGCCGGGGTAGTTCCGGTCGATCCACTCGTACGTCGTGGCACCCATCGCGAGCGGCCCGACGTCCTTGATGAACTCGTTGTACGGGTTGGTGTCGTCATCCTCCGGCCCGTCTCCGAACTGCAGCAGCCAGTCGAGGTTGTCGTGCTCGTCGGCGATGAAACCGTCGATGCTGGAGGCGACGAGGTACTGGGTGAGCGGTCTGGTCCCGGCCATCCTGCGATACTGCCATCGTGCACCG
>DASSBE010000221.1:0-4163 GCA_035699065.1 Nocardioidaceae bacterium | reverse complement strand
GACCGAGAGGGCGGCCGCGAACTGGGTGCTGGTCGAGGCCAGGGCGGTGAGCACGAAGAACGACGGGTCACCGGGTGAGCGTTGTCCGCCGCGGGCGTCCTCGCGGCGGTAGAACTCCACCACCGCCGCCAACCGGCGGGCCCGGGCGGCGTTCTCGGCGACCTGGCAGTCGATCGCGGCGTCGATCAACCCCGCATCCGAGACCCCACCCAACGGCGGCCCCGACGGCCCGGATCCCGGCCCGGATCCAGGTCCGGCCGCACCCGGTGCTGGTCCGGCGCCCGGTGGCGCGGCGCCAGGTGGTGTGGGTGGTGGTGCGGTATCGGGTCTCATGGACACCTCCAAGGATGGTCGAACGTTTGTTCGAACCTACGAGGTGCCACCGACACAACGGAAGCCCCAAAACAAGATCTGTGGAAAACGGGTCTTCGCCGCCTTGGCTGCGGCACCGGCCAGGCCGACGACGTCATCACCGGTCCGCGCTTAGCAGAACTCCGGAGGCTCCATCAGCAACGGACCTTGAGCGTCACTCCCTTGGACAGGACCCATCTCGAGGTCCGCCGGAGGCGAGGCTAAGGTGACCGAATCTTGACGGGGGCGGGCGCGGTCACGCTGTACGACTCCGGCGCCCAGCTAGGGGCGGGAAGCACCCGGCGACGGCGGGGCGGCCGGACCTTACAGAGCGCTCCGACGTCTGAGTCGGCTCAGTCGCTCTTCCGGCGGATCCAGTGAGGAAGATCAGCCGTTGTGGCGGCTCTCGAAGCCAACTCGTCGTCGTCGTCGTAGTAGTAGTCGCGGCTGGCGGACTTGGCGAGGCCGCGGTTGGGCTGGAGTTGGCGTCCGGTAGCTCCCTCCGGGACTAGCGCTGCAGACGACGAAGCCACCCGACCCAGGCCTTGGGGAAGGACTGGATGGGGCGGCTTCGCTTGATGCAGGAGAATGCAGCGTGTCAGGCAGAGATCAGCACATCGCTGAGATGACGAACGGCCGCGCAACTCCGACGCCACCATCGAAGAGGCGGACGTTGTAGGCGACGGCCGAGCCGCCCCAGTTCCCGACCGTGATGCGGGCGGTCCCGTATCCGTTGGGTACGTCGGCGTAGAGCCCGGACGGGCTGGTCTCGACCACGGTCACCTGGACGGCGCACTTGGAGACATCGGCGGTGAACCCGATGACGTAGACCTGCCCCCCAGCTGCTCCCGGCCCGATGTTCTGGGCGTACTGCACGCCTCGCTGAGAAACGAGCGAGCCGTCGGTGCGAACGACCGCGAAGGCGGTAAGCGGCGACGCACCTGTTGCGCCTTGCGGCCCTGCGTCGCCCTTGAGGCCTTGCTGGCCTTGCTGGCCTTGCTGGCCTTGCGGCCCAGCGTCTCCCTTGAGGCCTTGCTCGCCTTGCGGCCCGGCGTCCCCCTTGGGGCCTTGCTCGCCTTGCGGCCCGGCGTCTCCCTTGAGGCCTTGCTCGCCCTGTGGCCCAGCGTCCCCCGTGGGGCCTTGCTCGCCCGTCGCGCCAAGCTCCCCCTGCAGACCAGTCTCGCCTTGGACTCCCTGCTCGCCCCGGGCTCCAGTCTCGCCGCGCTCGCCGTCGACGCCCGGCAAGCCCTGGTCGCCCCGGGCTCCGGTCTCGCCCTGCGCCCCGTCAACGCCCGGCAAGCCCTGTTCGCCCTGGGGGCCTTGTGCGCCGGCGGGCAACTGGCCCGGGCGGAAGTCGATGGCTCGCAGTGAGCCGTCGCGAACCTTGGGCGACCGGATGGCCCCGCTGTGGATGTCCGTCGCTCGGATGGTGTCCTGGGCGATGTGGAAGCTTCGGACGCTGTCGCGATGCAGCGTCACGGCGGCGTAAGACGTGCCACCCATCGCCATCACGAGTGCGAGTGTTGCGGTCACTCCGGAGTACGTGGGGCGGAGCCGAGGGCGCACGTTCACTAGTCCTGCTTTCTGAAGTCTCTGGTAAGCGCACCGTATGGCTTACGAGCGGGTTTTATGGCGGAATGTCGCAATAGGTTGATTCAGAGTCGTCATCGAGGGGTAGGCGGGGAACCACCCCGCGGCAGCTGTGCGATCGTTCGTGCGTGGAGAATCCCGCACGATCCCGCCCCGGGGTGTCCGTCCGCCTTGTCGAGATCTCGCCCGAGGTGATGGGCCTTCTCGGTGTGGGGCAATATGAGGCCGCGGCAGAGAAGGCAGGGGTCGCAATGAGCGCCTACCTCGCCGGCGACGAGTGCGCCTGGCTTTGGCGGCTCCGCTTGGCGCAGATCGCCACCGACCCTGCCAGCGCGTACTGGGTCGCGCGCGTCGCCGTGTCGGAACCCGACGGAGCGGTGGTCGGGCATGCCGGGTTCCACGGGCCACCGGACGAGTCGGGCATGGTGGAGGTCGGCTATCGCGTGGACCCGGCCTACCGGCGTCAGGGCTACGCCCGGGCGATGCTCGCCGAGTTGCTGCGCTGGGCCGGCGACGAGGACGCCGTTCGAGTGGTCCGCGCGACGATCAGTCCCGACAACGCCGCATCCCTGGCGACGATCGCCGGGTTCGGCTTCGCGCGCACCGGCGAACAGTGGGATGACGAGGACGGTCTGGAGACGATCTTCGAGGTCACGATCTGACTAGAGCACCTGCTGGCCGTACATCTCACCGAGCGGGTCCGCGATCAGCTCGATCCGGGCGCCGTCGGGATCGGTGAAGTACACCGACACTTCGCTGTGGATGACGTAGTCGATGCCCGCGTCGTCGAAGCGGTCGACGATGCCACGCCAGTTGCCGGGTTCCACGGAGATCGCCACGTGATGCAGTCCGCCGAGGACCTCGGCGTACGGCACGACCTCGAGGCCGGGAAAGTCGAAGAACGCGAGCAGGTTGCCGTTCCCGATGTCGAAGAAGAAGTGCGACGACCCCGGGTAGTCACGGTTCTCGATCAGCTCGGTGAGCGGGAAGCCGAGGAGGTCCTGGTAGAAGCGGACCGTCTGCTCGACATCACTGCTGACCAGCGCAGTGTGGTGGAGGCCTCTCGCGGTCGAGGCGGGCCGCTCCGCTGCCGTTCTCAGGTAGACGCCACGGATGCGTTCGCGCTCAGCCTCGATGGCGGGCAGGTCGGTTGCGGTCATGCGTCCATCATGGTCGACGCGCCGAGCCCCGAACAAGGTGAACCGCTGACAAGCCACGCACACCTCACTAGCGTCGACTCCAAGCGCAGCAACCAGGCGACTCTGATACTCGAAACGAGGTTTAGCGCGATGAGCGACTCGACACAGAACCCGCGTCCCGAGGAGCCGGGTCAGTACCCGCCCGGCCAGGGCAGCTATCAGCCCGGAATGGCACCACCGCCGCCCATGGCCGGTGCTCCGGGCGTCGGCCAACCGGCTGACCTGATGAACCGGTTCCTGGCCCGCCTGATCGACTACGTACTGCTGTTCGTGGTGAACATCCTCGTCGTCACTGTTGTCATTGTCGGTGCCCTCATGGGGAACAGCGGCAGCATGATGGGCTCCGGGAGCAGCTTCGGAGCCAGTGTGGTGAGCTCCCTGCTCACCGCGGCGATCGCACTCGGGTACTTCGCGTTCATGGAGTCGAACCGGGGACAGACTGTCGGCAAGATGCTGATGAAGCTCGAGACCCGCGGCCCCGGTGGCGGCCGGCCGACCATGGAGGAGGCGCTCAAGCGCAACGCCTTCACCGCGATCGGCGTCATCGGCATCATTCCGATCCTCGGCTGGATCCTGTCTCCGATCCTGATGCTGGTCGCGGTCATCGCGATCGCGGTGACGATCAGCAACAACGCCGCGACCCGGCAGGGCTGGCACGACCAGTTCGCCGGTGGCACCAGCGTCGTCAAGATCGGCTGAGTACGTCGGGCGCGGCCGGCGCTGTCAGGGACAGGCAGCCCCGGTTCGCGTCGACATGCCCCGGGCCGGTGCTCAGCCCTGCGGTGGACAGCTCCTGACGAGTTCCGTGTCCCCCTCGAGAGCACCCATCTTCGCCGCTCCACCGGGCGACCCCAGCGGTTGGTCCCGGCCGGACAGTGGCTCGCTGAAGAACCGCGCGTTGTCGTCACGGTACGGCTCGAGCTCATCCGGCAGGTCGTCCTCGTAGTAGATCGCCTCGACCGGGCACACCGGCTCACAGGCACCGCAGTCCACGCACTCGTCGGGGTGGATGTAGAGCGAGCG
>DASSBE010000220.1:0-6103 GCA_035699065.1 Nocardioidaceae bacterium | reverse complement strand
TCGTGCTCGGCGGTCACCACGTGGTAGGGGCCGGCGACCAGCGTCACGAAGTACGTCGACAGTGGCGGCGTGGTCGCCAGCTCCCACTGTCCAGGCGCCACCTGCTCCGCGCGGCCGTTGCCGACGACCACCCAGTCGGTGGGAGCGGTGACGTGGAAGGTGTAGGGAGCCTTCAGGTCCGGCTGGTCGAAGCAGGCGAAGATGCACGGCGCCGCGTCGAGGAACGACATCGCATAGGTGTAGTGCCGCCCGTCGGCCGGGTCGACCGCACGGTGCAGGCCCTCGCCGTCGTGCCGGTATCCCATCACCGCGGCGACCACCAGCTCGTGCTGGCCGCCGACGCCGTGCAGCGGCAGCCGGCCGTCGGTCAGCGACCCCACGTCGACGGGAGCGCCGTCGAGGTGTGCGGACAGCAGCTGTTTCGGCTTCACGTCGACGAACGTCTCGCCGCGGGCGTGTGCGGTGAAGCGGACGGTGGTGGTGGAGGTGAACGTCTTGTCGTCACCGGCGAGATCGAGCTGTACGTCGTACGACGTCACGCTCAGGAGCTCGGCGCGGCGACGGGAGTCGTCGAGGGAGAGGCTGGGCACCCGCACACAGTAGGCCCTAGCCGAGCCGCACCAGCATCTTGCCGAGGTTGCTGCCGTGGTGCAGGCCCAGGAACGCGTCGACGGCGTTGTCCAGCCCGTCGACGTAGGTCTCGCGGTAGCGCAGCCGGCCGTCCGCGATCCAGCCGGCCGCCCGGGTGAGGTACTCCCCGGCGAGGTCCTGGTGGTCGCGGACGATGAAGCCACGCAGCTGCAGGCGCCGGGTCACCAGCAGGCCCAGGTTGCGCGGACCCGGCGAGGCCTTCTCGGCGTTGTACTGCGAGATCGCCCCGCACAGCGCGACCCGGCCGAAGTCGCGCAGGTGCGCGATCGCGCCCTCGAGGTGGTCGCCGCCGACGTTGTCGAAGTAGACGTCGATTCCGTCGGCCGCGTGCTGGGCGAGCTGTCTGGCGACCGGTCCGTCGTGGTAGTCGAAGGCGGCGTCGAACCCGAGCTCACCGGTGAGGTAGTCGATCTTCTCCGGGGTGCCGGCCGAGCCGATCACCGTGGCTGCACCCAGGATCTTCGCGATCTGGCCCGCGGCACTGCCCACCGCGCCGGCCGCGCCGGAGACGAACACCGTGTCGCCCTCACGCAGCCCGGCGATCCGGGTCAGGCCGACATAGGCGGTGGTGCCCGGCATCCCCAGCACGCCGAGGTACGTCGACGCCGGGGCGCGGGTCGCGTCGACCTGCCGGACATGCGCCGCGTCGAGCACCGCGTAGTCACGCCAGCCGAGATTGTGCAGGACCATGTCACCGACCCGCACCGAGTCGCTCTCCGACTCGACCACCTCACCGACGGCACCACCCTCGAGGGGCGTGTCGAGGGCGAACGGCGGCACGTAGGACCTGGTGTCGTTCATCCGTCCCCGCATGTAGGGGTCGACCGACATCACCGTGTTACGCACCTTGACCTGTCCCTGCCGCAGCGCGGGCAGCTCGGTCTCAGCGATGCGGAAGTTCTCGTGCGTCGGCCATCCCGTCGGACGAGAGACGAGCCGGACCTCGCGGGTGCGGGAAGCAGTCATTGCTCGATCCTGCCAGCCGGCCGGGGCATGGCCGTGACAGGGTTGGTCCCATGCAGCACGACCTGACCCTGCCCGGCGCCGTGGTCTCGCTGATCCCGCTCGAGCAACGGCACGCCGCGGCCTGGAGCGACCTGGGTGACGCCGGGGCCTACGCCTTCCACACCACGCCGCCGCCGCTGAC
The DNA here is from genome assembly GCA_035699065.1 of Nocardioidaceae bacterium. GTDB lineage: Bacteria > Actinomycetota > Actinomycetes > Propionibacteriales > Nocardioidaceae > Nocardioides_C. The sequence continues at coordinate 4,305 of DASSBE010000220.1, read as the reverse complement.
CCCGGAGGCTGCCGCCGCGAACATCGCGCGGTTCGTCGACAGCCCGTTCATCCTGGCGTTCGCGGTGGTCGACTCGGCGACCGGGGAGATGCGCGGTGTCACGACGTTCTACGAGCACGATCCCGCGGTGCCGCGGGTGGAGATCGGCAACACGTTCTACGCGCGCCCGTTCTGGGGAGGCGAGACCAACCCGCACACCAAGCTGTTGCTGCTCACGCACGCCTTCGTGACGTGGCGCTGCGAACGCGTGGCGCTGCGCTGCGACGCCGGCAACGAGCGGTCGGCCCGGGCCATCGAGCGGCTCGGGGCGAGACCCGAGGGTGTGCTGCGGGCGCACCGGCGGCGCCATGACGGGACGCTGGCGGACACGGCGTACTACTCGATCGCCCGGGCGGAGTGGCCCGGCGTACGGCAGCAGCTGCTGACCCGGCTGGAACCTGCGCGGTAGCCGATGCGTCACACCGCCATGCGCACCTTCGGAGCAGTCCTGTCCGCCGCGACGCTGACGCTCTCGCTGGCCGGTTGTGGGTCCGGCACCGAGTCGCTCGACCCGCAGACGACCAGCGCGCCGGATGTCACGCTCTTCGGCGGCTGCACAGCCGACGATCCTGCGCTCGACCGCGCCGAGGTGGTCGCCGAGGCGAACATCGACGGCGTCGCGGCGAGGAACGAGATCGCCTACGTGCCCGCAGACTCCGACGGCCCGTGCGCGAACGCGCTGTTCACCACGTTCGACGGGGAGCCGTCTGCCGTGCCTCTGGGGGAGGCCGGGATCGACACGGGCTCCGTGCAGGTCGTCCAGCTCCGGGGCACCGAGCGGCAGCTGCTGCTGGTCCGGGGTGAGCCACATCCCCGCGGCGGCTACGAGGTGCACCTGTTCGGCGGCACGGACGACGAGATCGGCGAGGTGCTCGCCGACGGACATCCGGTGGTCGGGTTCGTGGCCACCGACGGGGGAGGGGCCCCGGCCACGGCCACGTGCACCGACGCCGGCGGGATCGCCACGGTGACCGCCACCACGCACGAGCCTCCCGGCGTCATCCTGGCCTGGGACGTGCACCGGTCGACGTACCGGCTTCGGGGCAACCGGGCCGTCCTGGTCTCCTCGGAGCAGATCCGGGACGCCGCGGCCGACCCGCTGCTGCGCAAGGAGATGCCGGCGTTGTTCGACCCGGACGACTACTTCGAGGACTGTTTGGTGTCGTGACCGGGCTCGTCGGCTGTGGCAGAGTGCCGCCATGACCGATGACACCGCGCGCAGCATCGACCTGGCCCGGGTCGGCCTCGGCCGCTACGAGGCCACGAACGTCCGGGGCGGCACGCTGCGTTTCGGCAGCGGCCAGGAAGGCGACGAGTTCACACCCGTGGAGCTGCTGCTCACGGCGATCGCCGGCTGCAGCGCGGCCGACGTGGACTTCATCACGGCCAAGCGCGCCGAACCGACCCGCTTCGAGGTCCGGATCACCGGCGACAAGGTGCGCGACGAGACCGGCAACCACATGACGAACCTGTCGCTGACCTTCGACATCGCGTTCCCGGACGGCGAGGCGGGGGACGCGGCCCGGGCCGCGTTGCCTCGTTCGGTCGCCCAGTCGCACGACCGGCTGTGCACGGTGAGCCGCACCGTCGAGCTGCCCACGCCGATCGGTGTGACGGTCGCCGACACGGAACGCTGAGCGTGGACCTGTCCGGGCTCACCGACGAGGTGGCCTACGCGATGCTCGCCGGAGAGTGGCCGAGCAGGTCGACGAGCGTCTCCATCTCCTCGAACACGGTGGCGCCGGCGTCCGCGAGCGAGCCGGCCGGCGCGAGCCCCCCGCCGAAGCCGTAGGCGACCATGCCCGCCGCGACAGCCGCCTGTACGCCGAACGCGCTGTCCTCGACGACGGCGCACCGGGACGGAGCGACACCCATGGTGCTGGCCGCGTGCAGGAAGAGGTCCGGCGCCGGTTTGCCGTGCTCGACCTCGGAGGCGCTGAAGATCCGGCCGTCGAAGTGGTCGTACAGGCCGGTGAGACCGAGCGTCCTGCGCATCTTCGTGTGCGAGCCGCTCGACGCCACGCATGTCGCGACCCCCCAACGGGCAAGGGTGTCCATGACTTGTCTGATCCCCGGCACCTCGACCAGGTCACGCTCGAAGGCGGCGTGCAGCTCGGCGGTGGTGAGCTCGTCGAACAGCCGGGTCTTCGTGGGACCGAGGCGGTCTTCGAGCTCGGCGAGCTGCGCATCACTGCTCCGGCCCATGAACCGGGTGACCACGTCCGTCGGCGTGTGCGGCCACCCGAGCTCGGTGAGCACGCGCGCCTCGACCGCCACGGTGAGCCGCTCGGTGTCGACGAGCACGCCGTCGCAGTCGAAGATCACCAGGCCGAAGCGCATCGGGCTGCCTCCAGGGGGTCGGGCGGGCCGCCCAGCCTACCGGGCACGAGGACGGCGATGAGCGTGCGCAAGATAGGTGTCGAGGAGGAGCTGATGCTGGTGGACCCCGGCACCGGGGAGCTCACCGCCGTCTCGCAGAAGGCGGTGCGCGCCCACGAGCAGGGCTCCGACCAGGTGGCCGTGGGCGTCGGCATGGAGGGGCAGGAGCCGGGCGTCGAGCATGAGCTGTTCCTGCAGCAGATCGAGACCACCACTACTCCGCACGAGTCGGTCGACGACGTGGCGGAGGAGATCAGGCTCGGCCGGCGGGCGGTGGGGCAGTCCGCCCGGGAAGCGGGTGCCGCGGCGGTGGCGATGTCCGCCCCGGTGCTGGTGGACCCTCAGCAGAACGTCACGCCGAAGCCCCGCTACGAGCGGATCTACGAGGAGTTCGGGGAGATCGCCAAGCAGTCGATGGTCTGCGCCATGCACGTGCACGTCGACGTGGACGGCGATGAGGAGGGTGTGGCCGTGATCGACCGGGTCCGGCCGTGGCTGCCGGTGCTCCTGGCGCTCAGCGCGAACTCGCCGTTCTGGCGCGGCGGCAACACGGGCTATGCGAGCTGGCGGGCGCAGGTGTGGACCCGGTGGCCGAGCAACGGTTCGTCGGAGCCGTTCGGGGACCTCGAGACCTACCGCCGGGTGTCGTCTGACTTCGTGAGCTGGGGCGCGGCCTTCGACCCGGGGATGATCTACTTCGACGTCCGGCTCGCCGAGAAGTACCCCACCGTGGAGATCCGGGTCGCGGACGTGTGCACCGAGGTGGAGGACGCCGGGATGGTGGCTGCCCTGGCTCGTGGCCTGGTTGAGACCGCTGCGCGCGCGCACCAGGCCGGGGACCCGGCGCCGGGCTGGCGGAGCGACCAGCTGCGGGTGGCCAACTGGCGCGCCTCCCGCTACGGCACAGGCGGCCGGCTGGTGAACCCGGACACGATGCAGCTCGGGTCGGTGCGTGAGGTCTTCGCGGCCCTGCTGGACCACACCCGTGCTGCCCTCGACGACGCCGGGGACCGCGAGATGATCGAGACGTGCTTCGAACGGCTGCTCTCGCGCGGCAACGGAGCGGTCCGGCAGCGCGCCGTGTTCGAGGCGACCGGAGACCTACGGGCTGTCGTGAAGGATCTCCGCGAACGCACCGAGGTCTCGTGGGGTGCGGACCGCTGACTAGCGACCGCGTTGCAGCGACTGCCGCGCGACCTCCACCTGCATCGGTAGCCGGCGCCGTCGCGACAGCGCCATCGGCGCGCGCCGTGCCGCCTGGACCACCCCTGTGCGGCCGGCCGGTCCGCTGCGTGCGGCGGTGAGCGTGGTGCGCGCGACCACCGGCCAGGGACGACGCATCAGGGCGGTCAGGACCCGGTTCCGGGCGGAGCGCACCTGACGCCGGTGGGGATGCCGGGTCGGTGAGGGATGGTGGTGGCAGATCACCTTGTCGACGTACGCCAACCCCCAGCCCGCCGCCGCGAGGTCGAGGGAGAGCCGCTCCTCCTCGCCCGCGAAGAACACCACGTCGTCGAAGCCACCGGCGGCGAGGAAGGCGGTACGTCGGACCACGGAGCCGCACGCGAGGAACCCGAGCACGTTCGGGCCGGGGAGGCCGTCACTTCGGCCGAGCGGGGAGCTGTCCATCTCGAGACAGATCGGGTCCCGCCACTCGGTCACGCCGACCCGCACCAGTGCCGCGAGCAGCCCGAGCCGTGGATGCCGGTCGAGCTGCTCGGCCGCGATGTCGAGCGCGCCCCGGGTCCCACCAGGAGTCGTCGTCGGCGAAGGCGACGTACGGCGTGCCTGCGCGCTGCACGCCGATGTTGCGCGCCGTCGCACCGTGGTTCTGCGCGAGCTCGACGACCCGGATGTGGGGGAACCGTTCCCGGACCATCTCGGGGG
>DASSBE010000219.1:0-2409 GCA_035699065.1 Nocardioidaceae bacterium | reverse complement strand
ATCGGCACAAGGGTGGCGGCGAGGGCTCCGCCGAACTGCACCGACACCACGGCGCCGATGACCAGCACCGGGGCCGGCAAGGCGGAGACTCGGCGCATGGTCTCGATGCTAGGTCGTCCGTCGACGCCGACACTGCACGGTCCACGTCCTGAACCCCACCCCTCCTGAGGAATCTTCGCGAGGTTTCGGCCGGCGGATTCAAGCGGTGGGTGCAACACCGTGTGGATCTGACTGTTCCGACAGTAGTTGGTCGAGGGCTTCGGCGGGGGTGCGCCAGCCGAGGCGTTTGCGGGGCCGGTCGTTGAGCTCGGCGGCGACCATGTCCAGGTAGCCCGGGCCCCACGTGGACAGGTCGCTGCCCTTGGGGAAGTACTGACGCAGCAGCCCGTTGGTGTTCTCGTTGGTGCCACGCTGCCAGGGCGAGCGCGGGTCGCAGAAGTAGATGTCCAGCCCGGTGGCTTCGGCGATCTGCACGTGGTTGGACATCTCACTGCCCTGGTCCCAGGTCAGCGACCGGCGCAGCTGCTGGGGCAGCTGACTCATCTTGTCGATCATCGCGGCCGCGACCGCCGCGGCGGTGTGATCGGTGGGCAGGTGCAACAGCATGGTGAACCCGCTGGCCCGCTCGACCAGGGTGCCGATCGCCGAGCCCGACTCGGTCGACCCGAGGATCAAGTCGCCCTCCCACTCACCGGGTACGGCACGGTCCTCGACCTCGGCCGGCCGCTCGGCGATGGGCACCATGTCCGGGATCCGGCCGCGCCGCTCCTCGCTCTTGCGGCGGGGCTTGCGCAGCGACCGGCCGGTGCGAAGATGCCTGGTCAGCTCGCGTTTGAGCGCGCCGCGGCCCTGCACGTACAGCGCCTGGTAGACCGTCTCGTGCGACACCCACATCTCCTGCTCGTCGGGGTAGTCCTGCCGCAGCCTGGCCGCGATCTGCTCCGGGCTGTGATTCTTCCGCAGCCGTCGTTGCACCTCACCTCGTAACCGCACGTTCGTGGCCAACTTCGCCTCCTTGGGCCGACGCGCCCGCCGATCCGCATCCGCCTGCGCGGTCGAGGCGCGATAGACCCGATGGAAGGCTCGCGCGCTCGGACTGTGCTGCACCCGGCGCAGTTCCCGACTGATCGTGCTCGGATCCCGCCCGATCGCCCGAGCGATCGCCCGCACGCCCAGCCCTTCCGCGCGCAGCAGCGCGATCTCCTCACGCTCGGCGAAGTCCAAACATCGCTTGCGTCGTCCCGCATCCGCCGATGGCATCACCCCGCCACGATCTCGAAACCAGGCCCGCCCCTTGGTCGCCGACACGCCCACCACCACCGCGGCCTGCTCAACCGTCAGGCAATCGCGGACCTGAGCCCAGAACCGATACTCCACCTCAACCGGCAACCGCGGACTACCCCGACGAGCACTCATCTGCACACCTCTCAACGCCAGGTGTTGCAGTCACCCCTTGAGGCCAAGTGCCCTGAGAGGGGCCGGAACCTCACGAAGATTCCGCACAACGACTCCGCCCGGGACTCAGCGGACCGGGACGTCCTGACGCCGCAGGCCGTAGGTCACGCCGTCGACCAGCGCGATCCAGCTCGCCTCCACGATGTTCGCGGCCACCCCGACGGTCTCCCACGAGGTGGTGCCGTCCGTGGTCTCGATGAGCACCCGGGTGACGGCGTCGGTGCCGTGGGCGGCGTCGAGGATGCGGACCCGGAAGTCGATGAGCTCGAGCTTCTCCACCTCGGGGTAGCTCACCGCAATGGCTTGGCGCAACGCGTGATCGAGAGCGTTGACCGGGCCGTTGCCCTCGCCGGTCGCTACGACCCTCCGGCCCGCGGCGACCAGCTTGACCGTCGCCTCGGAGGGTGCGTCGTCGTCCGGCGCGTGGCCGCGCGAGTCGGTGATCACGCGCCACGACTCGACCTCGAAGTAGCTGATCGGCGCGCCCTCGACCTCGCCGCGCAGCAGCAGCTCGAAGGACGCGTCGGCGGCGTCGAAGGTGTAGCCGCGCTGCTCCAGGTCCTTGACCCGCGCCACGACGCGACCGAGCAGCTCCTTCTCGCCGGACAGGTCGTAGCCCAGCTCGCGACCCTTGAGCTCGATGCTCGCGCGACCGGCCATGTCCGATACCAGCATCCGCATGTCGTTGCCGACCGCGGTCGGGTCGGTGTGCTGGTAGAGGTCGGGGTCGACCTTGACCGCGCTGGCGTGCAGGCCGGCCTTGTGCGCGAAGGCGCTGGACCCGACATACGGCTGGCGGCTGTAGTGCGGGATGTTGGTGACCTCGCTGATGGCGTGCGCGATCCGGGTGCCCTCCTGCAGACGGTCGGGCTCGACCACTGGCATCCCGAGCTTGAGCTGCAGGTTGCTGACGACGGTGAGCAGGTCGGCGTTGCCGGTGCGCTCGCCGTAGCC
>DASSBE010000218.1:0-3545 GCA_035699065.1 Nocardioidaceae bacterium | reverse complement strand
GTGCTAGCGGCCGAGCCGATCCAGCGCCGCCTTGTTCTCGGCGGCCGCTCGGCGCAGCAGCTCGTCGGCCGCAGCCTGATCATCCGTTCCGGATCTCCGGGCAGACGACACCCGCTCGATCAGCACGGCTTCGTCCTCGTGCTCGAGCGCGGAGATGGCATCCACGTCCGAGGACTTCGATTGGGACATGGACCCAGTCTCGCGCCAAATCCGAAGAAGCGGGAAGTCCTGCCTCGAGCTTCGACCAGCCCCCCGACACGGCTGTACAAGCGTCGCCCGCGGCAATCGCACCATCTTGGATTCGCGGTAGCTCAAGGTTGCCTAGCATCACGACACGCCTGCCCATGCCGTTGTCTGCTGAATGGAGCCGTCCCGTGTCCGTCAGAAGAGCGTTCGCGATCGTGGATGCGTTCACCACCGAGCAACCGTTCTCGGGCAACCCGGCAGGTGTGCTGCTGCTCGACGAGTTCCCCGACACCGGTTGGATGCAGGGGGTGGCGAACGAGTTGCAGCAAGCAGAGACAGCGTTCCTTGCTCCTGGCGAGGAAGGCATGTTCCTGTTGCGCTGGTTCACGCCGGTGGCGGAGGTCGCGCTGTGCGGGCATGCCACTTTGGCCAGCGCCCACTGGCTATGGGAGTCGGGCGTCCTTCAGGAGCGAGCTGTCGCCGCCTTCGCCACCCGAAGCGGAGGGCTCACCGCGACCCGCGATGACGACCGGGTCGTGCTCGACTTTCCCGCGGTCCCCGCGACCGAGGTGACCACGTCCCCAACGGTGCTGGCCGCCCTCGCAGGTGCGGTCCCGGTGTGGACAGGAGTCACGCGCAACGCCGATCCCGGAGAGCGCAACATCCTCGCAGTGCTTGAATCGGAGGAAGCCGTGCGCGACCTCTCTCCCGATCTGCAGGAGATCTCCCGTTTGCAGGTTGGCGGTCTGATCGTGACCGCCAAGCGTAGGGCTGGCGGTGTCGTGTCGCGATACTTCGCCCCTGCCTACGGGATTCCCGAGGACTCGGTGACAGGGTCAGCCCATTGCACGATCGGTCCCTACTGGCGCGAGGAGCTGGGGACCAGTCTGTCCGCCGAACAGGCGTCTCCGCGCGGGGGAGAATTGTCCGTTGTCACCACCGAGGCGGGACGGGTCCTCCTGGCTGGGAAGGCGCGTACGGCGGCCACTGGGTTCATTCTGTGACCTGACTTGTCACCTCTCGTCTGGCGATGTCCCCGCCGGCGAGAAGGCATCCCGCCCACGTACGACTTCTGCGACCCCCACGGCAACACCCTCTACCTCAGCGAGATCCCGTCCGAGCAGGAATGATCCATCGCTTGGTACGTGCGACCGCGTCGGCGATGGCTGAACCCCGATGCTGGAGCAGAGGCGCAACCCGTCGCCGTGGAACCCGCCGGGCCGATCGCGGTTCTACGCTGCCAGCATGGACAACTCCGCTCCGACTTCACCGCTGACGAGCGCGCCCGGGTTCACGCCCGGACGACCCCCAGAGTGGGACGTCGCCATTTTCAAGTACGGCGACGAGATCCAGACCGCCCTCATTACTCTGGAGCGCAATCGTCGTACATTCGCCTGGAAGTGCTGGGAGGTGGACTCGGACGGCCTGCAATTGCGTCTGGGTCGGTCCGCGCTCACTCTCGGCGGACTTCTCAAGCACCTGGCGCTCTGTGAGGAGTTGAAGTTTCAGAGCGGCCTGATCGGTGCGCCCCTGCTGCCCGAGTTCCGCGACGTCGACCACGACTCCACATGGGAGACCTGGGCTTGGGAGTCGGCCAAGGACGACGATCCCGAGGCGCTCCGCGACCTCTGGTCGCGGGCGGTACATCGCTCTCGCGACGCGGTCGCCAACGCCCTCGCCGAGTCGGGTCTTGATTACGCCCCCAAAGGCGGGATGAGTCTGCGGCGGCTCATCAGCGACACCATCGAGGAGTACGCCCGCCACACCGGTCACGCCGACTTGTTGCGCGAAGCGGTCGACGGCGCCACCGGTGAGGGTCCACCAGGCGAGTTCCCCGTTCCCTAGTCGCGATTCTCCGCGCCGGTCGGTGAGTCGTTGACGAGAACCTGTTGGGGATCCGCCTGCGACGACGTGCAGTGACCGAGGTTCAGCGTTCACTCATGAGCGATGCCGGGCGACATTGATCACTTGTCCATCAGGGCTCCGGACGAAGAACCGACGAATGCCCCACGGTTCGTTCGTGATCGGATGCACGATTTCGTAGCCGCGTTGCTGCGCCTCCTCGTATGCAGCATCGACGTCATCAACCTTTATGGTCATGACGGAGTCTTCTGGCGCCGTCGCGTCTCGGGTCACGACTTGGACGCACGCGCCCGAGTCCGCGGAGGTGAACCGGGCAACCCAGCCCTGATTCATTCCGTCTTCGGTCAGTCCGAGGAACCGAAAGAACTCCCTCGCCCGCTCAACGTCGTCGGTGTGCAGGTTGGTGATGGCCTCAACCGCTTTCATCGTTCAAGTCTGACATCACAGTCGGGCCCGCGTCGGCATGCGGAGAGAACTCAGTGCGCCGTAGGCGGATCCACCACCGGGAACGCGGCAGCTTGCGCCACTCCCAATCTTGGTGCCACAATGGCACCATGAAGCGGATGAACCTGCGTGACGTGCCTGACGACGTCTACATCGCGCTGGCCGAGGCTGCCGAGGCTAACCGGCAGTCGCTGTCGGCTTTTGTGGTCGATCGGCTCACCGAGGTCGCCCAGACCACGCGGCTGGAAGACTACGTCGCCTCCTACACGCCACCACGGGGCAGCGGAATCAGCATCGAGGACGCGACGGCAGCGGTGCGGGAGGTACGCGAAGCGTCGTGAGCCTGGCGGTGATCGACGCGTCCGTGTTGACCGCCTTCTACGCGGCAGACGACCCACGGCGCAGTGCGGTTGCGGATCGCTTGGCGGTCGGCGACGCTCTGTTCGCCCCAGCTCACCTCGACGCTGAGGTTCTCTCCGCATTGCGCGGCATGGCCAAGCACCGTCCCGCGCTCCGGTCTGCCGTACCCACGGCGCTACGACATCTCGCCGGCTTCCCGATTCGGCGGATGCCGCTGGCGCCTCTGCTACAGCGCATGTGGGAACTCCGGGAGAACGTCACCGCTTACGACGCCGCCTACATCGCTCTCGCCGAACGCCTCGACGGCCCGCTGGTTACCTCCGACAGCAGGCTCGCCGCTTCTAGCGGCCCCCGCTGTACCTTCGACGTCATCACTTGACCCGCCGCGCCCAGGGCCTGCCCTTCAGGCTCGAACAGAGTCGCCCCGTGCCTCCGACCGCGAGAAACCCCAAGACCGCAAGAGGATCGGCAAGCGGGGACACGCCAACTCGATCTCGGCGCCGGGGGCGCCGCTGCGCGGGCAACCGCGCTGACAGCGTAGCGGCGGCCTATATCGGCGCTCAGCTGGCGACGCGGCGGTTGGCTCGGCCAGTGTGCAGGAACTGCGCACGGCCGGCGCCGTCGTTGCCGACGAATGCGTGCGGCGTATGGACGCCGTTCTCCGCCTCCAACGCGATGAGTGTGTCTCCGGC
>DASSBE010000217.1:0-11245 GCA_035699065.1 Nocardioidaceae bacterium | reverse complement strand
GAGGAGCCGAGGTAGCTGGTGGTCACGTCGTGGTCGACGAAGCCGTAGAGGATCCGGTCCTCCGCCTGGGCCCGGCCGAACGCCTCGCCGAGAGCCGCGGCGAAGTCGGTGTAGACCTCGATCGAGGTCTCGCCGGGCTCGTCGAACCAGTCCTCGGCCGCTTCGCCCCCGGCAAGCTCGGCGGCGTCCTCCGCCGGGCCGCTGGCAGCGGCGGCGGCGTCCGCGGCCTCGACGATCCGGCGAACCTGGTCGGTGGAGGCGGTGTTGGCGGTGACCGCCCCGGAGGCGGTTCCACCGGCGCCGTCGCGGAACGAGACGACGGTGACCGTGACGTCGTGCATCACGCCGTTGGTGGTCAGCGTGTTGTTGGCCCACCGCAGGTTCGCGCTGGTGGAGTCGTTGACCAGGGCGATGCAGTGGTCAGCGGTGGAGGTCTTCAGGGCGTGCTCGACGAGCTCCTGAGGGGTCGGTGCGGTGGTCATCATGCTCCTTCGCGGGTCAGCTGCCCGCTTCGGCGGTGGCGTTGAGGATCCGGACGTTGCGGAACAGCGCGGTGGGGCAGCCGTGCGAGACCGCTGCCACCTGGCCGGGCTGGGCCTTGCCGCAGTTGAAGGCACCGCCGAGCACCCAGGTCTCCGGGCCGCCGACCGCCTCCATCGAGTTCCAGAACTCGGTCGTGGTCGCCTGGTAGGCCACGTCGCGTACCTGTCCGTCCAGCCGACCGTCGGTGATCTTGTAGAACCGCTGGCCGGTGAACTGGAAGTTGTAGCGCTGCATGTCGATGCTCCAGGACTTGTCCCCGACGATGTAGATGCCACGTTCGACCCGGCCGATCAGCTCATCGCTGCCCGGCCCGTCGGCCGCCGGCTGCAGCGAGACGTTGGCCATCCGCTGGATCGGGATATGCCCGGGAGAGTCGGCGTAGGCACAGCCGTTGGACCGGCCGAGATCCATGTTGTGCGCCATCGACCGGTCGAGCTGGTACCCGACGAGCACACCGTCCTTGATCAGGTCCCACTGCTGGGCCTCGACACCCTCGTCGTCGTAGCCGATGGTCGCGAGCCCGTGCTCGACCATGCGGTCGCCGGTGACGTGCATGACCGGTGAGCCGTACTGGAGCGTGCCGAGCTTGTCGTAGGTGGCGAACGAGGTGCCGGCGTAGTTGGCCTCGTACCCGAGCGCCCGGTCGAGCTCGGTGGCGTGGCCGATCGACTCGTGGATGGTGAGCCACAGGTTGGACGGGTCGATCACCAGGTCGTAGTCGCCGGGGTCCACCGACGGCGCGGCGAGCTTCTCGGCCAGCAGACCCGGCAGCTCGGACAAGGCCGAGTCCCAGTCGTAGAGGTCGCCGGACAGGTACTCCCAGCCACGCCCGACAGGTGGCGCGATGGTGCGCATCGAGTCGAAGTGGCCGGTCGCCGGGTCGCTGCCGAACACCTCGACCTCCGGGTGGACGCGGACCCGCTGCTGGGTGGTGCGCGTGCCCTGCAGGTCGGCGTAGAACTTGTGCTCGACCACCTGTTCCAGCGCTGCGGAGCTGTGGCTCACGCCGGGAGCCTCCAGCAGACGGCTGGTCCAGCCGGACAGCAACGCCGCCTTCTCCGACAACGGAACCGTCAGCGGGTCGATCTCGTAGCTGGACACCCACTCGACGTCCTCGTAGACCGGTTCGGGCGCCAGGGCGACCGGCTCCCGGGTCATCGTCGCGGCGACCTGCGCCACGCGGACCGCGTTCTCGGCGATCCCGACGGCGGCCTCCGGGGTCGGCACGATGCCGGAGGCGAAGCCCCAGGCGCCGTTGAGGATCACCCGGACCGCGAACCCCAGGTCCTCGGTGTCTGCCGCACCCTGCAGGTGGCCGTCGCGGACGGTGATCCGCTGGTAGCGCACCCGCTCGAACCTGAAGTCGGCGTGGCTGACGTTGAAATCCCGTGCCCGCGCGAGCGCCGCCTCGGCCAGTCGGCGGTAGGGGAGCGCGGTGAACGACGGATCGATGGTGCTCGACTTCGAGCCCGCAGAGGTCATGGCGCCGAGGCTATGTGTCGTGGGCAGGTCACGTCACGTCGATTACCCAGTGTGTCGGCGTCCTAACCGGCCCCTAGCATGCTGTCCATGACCGAACCCAATCCCGATCCCGTGACCGACCGCAAGGACCCTCCGTTCGTGGCCGCGGAGCGGGACATGCTCGACTCCTGGCTGGACTACCACCGGGACACGCTGCTGTCCAAGTGTGCGGGGCTCGACGCCGCGCAGCTGCGGACCCGGTCCGTTCCACCGTCGTCGCTGAGCCTGCAAGGCCTGGTGCGGCACATGACCGAGGTCGAGCGGAGCTGGTTCCGCCGCGTCCTGCTCGACGAGGAGGCGGCGCCGTTGTACTACACCGACGCCAACGAGGACGGCGACTTCGACGACGTCGACTCCGCTGACGCCGTCGCCGACTTCGAGCGGTTCCGCGCAGAGGTGGAGACCTGCCGCGGTATCACCGCGAAGCATCCGGACCTCGACGCGTTGGGCAAGCGTCAGCGGCACGGTCACGACGTGTCGCTGCGGTGGATCTACGTGCACATGATCGAGGAGTACGCCCGGCACAACGGCCACGCCGACCTCCTGCGCGAGCGGATCGACGGCGCGACGGGCGAGTGAAGCGCCGGGCGGCTGACCGTTTGCCACAGCAGGGTCGGGGTAACCGGCCTTGTCGCTGCCACGAGGAGGCACAGTGAGCCCAGCGCGGGTCCGGCCGGTCGGGGGAGTCGCCGGCTGCCTGGTGATGATCCTGATCTCGGTGGTGGCCTCAGTCGCGCTGACCGTGCTGCTGAACGTCCTCCTGCGGTGACCGGATCGGCTGCTCAGGTCTTCCCCTCGACCTCCTGAGCCTCGATCAGCGTGGGTTCCTGGGGCATCCAGTCGGCGGGGAGTACGTCGTACCCTGCCGCGCGTGCCGCGTCGCACACCAGCGGGTCGTCATCGACCAGGACGGAGACCACGGCGCGCTCGGAGAGCTGGTCCAGGGTCTCGACCTTGGTGATCCGGGCGGGCCGGTAGTCGCCCTTCCGCCGGAGCAGCAGCTCACCGGGCGGGACGCCGTGCTTGGCGAACCAGGCCAGGGTGTCCTGCCGGCACTGCTCGGGCCGGCCGGACATGTAGACGATGTCGCAGACCTCCGCGAGGCGGCGCACCGCCTCGATGCCCTGCGCGAGTGGCGGGTCGTCCGGTGCGGCGGCGAAGAAGGCGCCCCAGTTCTTGGGCCGGCCGGTCACGTGGTGCAGCCGGTGTCGGACGTCGGCGAGGACCCCGTCGATGTCGATCACCGCGATCGCCCGCGGCCCGGGCGGCGGGTCGTTCACACCGTCTCCCGGACGGCGACCACCCGGGAGCCCGTGCGGTCCTTGCGGATCTGCAGCTGTGCGGTCACCCGGGTGCGCATCTCCGGGACGTGGCTGACGATGCCGACCACCCGGCCGCCGTCGCGGAGCCCGTCGAGCGTGTTCATCACGTCGTCGAGAGTCTCCGGATCCAGGGTTCCGAAACCTTCGTCGATGAACAGCGTGTCGATGCTCGACCCGCCGGCCTCCGAGGTGACCACGTCGGCCAGGCCGAGTGCGAGCGCCAGCGACGCCACGAACGTCTCGCCGCCCGACAACGTGGCCGGGTCCCGCGACTCGCCGGTCCACTCGTCGCGCACCTGCAGGCTGAGCCCGCCGCGAAGCTCGCCGACGCCCCGCGACGCGGAGTGCTCGAGCGTGTAGCGCTCGTCGCTCATCGTGCGGAGTCGTTCGTTCGCGGCCGCCACCACCTGTTTGAGGCGGGACGCCAGCACGTAGGCGGACAGCCGCATCTGCAACGTGTTGTCGCCGCCCTTACCCTCCGCGAAGGTCGAAACGGTCCGCGCCACCGCGTAGGCCGACCGGGTGGGCGCCCATGCCTCGAGCCCGGTGGTCAGCTCCGCCTCCAGCCTGGCCAGCCGCTCCGCGCGCGTGGAGCTCACCCGGGAGCGCGCGCCACACTCGGCCAGGGCCTCCTCGGCGTCGGCGGCGGCCGCAGTCACCACGACGAGGTCGGGTGCCGGCGCCGCCGCGGCGGCGTGCACCTTGGGGTCGGACAGGACGGCGTCGGCATGCGCTCGCAGGTCACTACGCGTCCGGAGCAGAGCCTCGAGCGCCTCGACGTCGTGGTCGCTGAGGGCCGCGGCCGTCGCGGCCTGCACCGTGTCGAAGTGGTGCTCGGCCGCGCAGTCGTGGGCCTGCTGCCGGGCCTCGGCGGACCGCGCGAGCGCCGTGTCCCGGTCCTGAAGCGCCTCGCGGGCCCGGGCGAAGGCCGCCCCGGCGGCCGACCGCGACTCGATCAGGTGGGCGACGCCGCGGGCAACCTCACCGTCCTCGAACAGCGCCGCGAGCTCGACCGAGGCGGTCTCGACGGTGGCACGGGCATGCGTCGACTCCTGGCGGAGAGCCGCGAGGTTCACCTGCACCTGCTCCGAGCGGGACCGGACCTGCTCCAGCTCCTTCTCACGCGACGCGACCTGCTGCGCCAGGCGTTCCCGCGCGGCACCAGCCGCCCGGCAGGCCTCCAGCCGGTCGCGCAACCCCTTCAGCGCCGCCTCGAGGTCCGCGACGCTCCTGCCGCCGGCGGACTGCTCGGCCACGGCGAGGTTGCGCTCGATCGTGGCCACGGCCTCGGCCTGTGTCTGTCGCACGAAGTCGGCGTCCTCGTAGGCGGTGCGGGCTGCCTCCTCGTCGGCCTGCGCGGGCGCGCCCGCGACCGGGCTGGCGACCGCCGGGTGCTCCGCGGAACCGCACACCGGGCACGAGTCGCCGCTGCCCAGGGCGGCGGCCAGCTCGGCGGCCATTCCGTTGATGCGGGACTCACGGATCTCGTGCATCCGTTCCCGGAGTGCCTGGGCGGCATCCACCCTGGCGCTGAGGCTCTCGCGCGCCGCACTGAGCTCGGAGGCCATGGCGAGGCTCCTGCGTGCCGTGTCGAGGCGTGCGACGGCCTCCTGCTCGTCGCGCCGCAACGGCTCCGCCTGGGCCAGGAGGCTCTCCTGCTCCGCGAGGTCGGCCCGGAGCGTCGTGATCCGGGCTGGCAAGGCCGCACATCGCTCGCGCAGCTCTCGCGCCTCCGTGTCCAGATCGTCGAGCAAGGCTTCTGCCCGCGCCAGCCGCTGCCTGGCCCGCTTCAGCTCGTCCTCCCGGGGCAGCAGGGCCTTCGCGATGCTCGCGGCCTCGTGTGCGTCGCGTTCGGCGCCCGCGAGCCGCTGGGCCGTCAGCGTGGCCAGCTCCGTGTCGAGCAGCTTGGCGGCCTCTTCGAGCACATCGCTCACGGCGCGTTCCGCCTGCTCGGCAGCCGCTTCGGCCTCTCCGGCCACCCGCGCCAACGGCACAACCACGGCTGCCCGCCGCGCGGCGTCGAGCCGCTTCCGGGCGTCGGCGGCCTCCCGCTCGGCGTCGGCGAGGGTCTGCTGGGCCCGGACGGCCTCGTCGTGCCTGCGGCGCAGGTCGAGGGTGCCGCGGGCCTGCTCCAGCTCCTCGCGCGCGGACCGGGCATGCGCGCTCACCTCGTCCAGCTCGCCGCCCACCGCGTCACGGACCGAGCCGGCGGTCGTGACGAGCTCTGCCGCCCACTCCGCGAGCGCACCGGACTCCGCGGGAGCGGCGAGCTCGTGCAGCTCCCAGCTCTCGGGGAGATCGGTCGAGGCGGCCTCGCACAGCCGGCTGACGACCGCGGCGACCGCGTCCTGGCGGCCCTTGTCGGCGACCTTCAGAGACTGGCGGTGCGACACGAGCCATCTCTCGATGTCCTCGAACCGGCTGGTGCGGAACAGCTGCTGGAGCACCTTGTGCCGTTCCTCGGACCTCGCGCGCAGGAACGACTGGAAGCGGCCCTGCGGCAGCATCGCGACCTGGGTGAACTGGGTGACGTTCATCCCGAGCAGGTCGGTGACCAGGTGACCGGTTTCGTCGAGCCGGCTGGACAGATGCAGCCACCCGTCGTCCCGGTGCTCCTCCAGGACCACCCGGGCCTGCTCGGTGGTGGTGCCGGTGCCGCGCCGCTTCGGTCGTTGCCAGGCGGGGGAGCGACGGAGCCGGAACCGGCGGCCGTTGATGCTCACCTCGAGCACGACCTTCGGAGCGACTCCCGCGGCGGCATGGTCGCTGCGGAGTCGCTTGGCGGAGTTCCGATCGCCCGGGACCTCCCCGTAGAGACCGAAGCAGATGGCGTCGAGCACGCTGGTCTTTCCGGCGCCGGTCGGCCCGCACAGCAGGAAGAGCCCGGCGTCGGTCAGATCGTCGAAGTCGATGCGCTGCGACCCGGAGAACGGTCCGAACGCGGTGACCTCGAGCTGGTGGATCCGCATCAGGCGCCCACCACCTGGTCGGCGTCCGAGCCGTGCTTGCACGAGTCGCACGCCTCGAGAAGCAGTGCAGCCTCGGCCTCGCTCGCCGGCGTGCCACGCACCTCGCGGACGAAGTCGAGCCCGATCTCGTGATCGCTGCGGCCGGTCAGTGGTCGACTTCCCGGCACTGGCGACGCCTCGCCGCCGGTCGGCTCGAACGAGAGGATCAACGTGTGCGGGAACCGGGTCCGCAGCCGCTCCATCGCCTGGCGTGGCCGGACCGGGTCGGTGAGCACCGCCTGCACCCAGCAGTCCTCCTTGTCGGCGTGCCGGGGGTCGTGCAGCAGGTCCTCGAGGTCGCCTCGGACCTGCGCCAGCTGTCGGGGGACCGGTGCGTCGAGGAAGTCGGCGCGCTCGAACCCGTCGCGGCCGAGCTCGACGACCCAGGAGCCCTTGCGGTGATGCGTCTCGGAGAACGAGTAGGCCAGCGGTGACCCGCTGTAGCGGATCGAGTCGGTCAACGTGTGGCGGCCGTGCAGGTGACCGAGCGCGGCGTAGTCCACGGTCTCGAACACGCGGGTCGGCACGATCGAGACACCGCCGACGGAGATGTCGCGTTCACTGTCGCTGGCGGCGCCGCCCGCGACGAAGGCGTGGGCCATCGCCACCGATCGGGTCCCGGACGGTCGCGCGGCGCGGTCCACGTCGACCCGGCGCATCGCCTCGGTCAGCACGGCGGTGTGGGTGCGCGACTCGAGCTGCCAGGGCTCACGCAGCACGTCGGGCTCGAGGTAGGGCAGTCCGTAGACGGCGACCGGGCCGTGCTCGTCCTCGAGCAGCACCGGGGTTCCCGCCGACGTGGCATCGGTGCGGAAGTAGACCCCCGAGGCGTCGATCAGCCGCGAGTTGAACCCGAGCCGGCGCGCCGAGTCGTGGTTGCCGCTGGTGACGACCACCTGTGCGCGCGAGGCCGCCAGCCGGGCGAACGTCTCGTCGGCCAAGGCCACCGCGTCCACCGGTGGGAGTGCCCGGTCGTAGACGTCGCCGGACACCAGCACCAGGTCCACCCGCTCGGCCGCGATGGTCTCGACCAGGTGGTCGACGAACGCGGCCTGCGCCCCGAGCATCCCTTCGCGGTGGAAGGAGCGACCCAGGTGCCAGTCGGAGGTGTGGAGGATGCGCACACGATGACGCTAGAGCGGACCGCCGACATTCTGCGGATCACACGCCGATCCGCTCCGGCGCGGTGTACACCACACACCGGTCCTCACGGAGGAACCCGACCGTGCACAGCCCGGCCTCCGCGGCGAGGCTGACCGCGAGGCTCGAGGGCGCACCGACGGCGGCGATCACCCCTACCCCGGCGGCCACCGCCTTCTGGACGAGCTCGAACCCGATTCGGCCGCTGACGCAGAGCACCGGCAGCGCGGTGGCGGCGCCCGCCAACAGCTGCGCACCGACCACCTTGTCCACGGCGTTGTGCCGGCCGATGTCCTCGCGCACCACGGCCGGCGTACCGTCCTCGTGGAACAGCCCCGCGGCGTGCAGCCCGCCGGTGGAGGCGAACACCCGCTGTGCCTCGCGCAAGGTCCCGGGGAGGCCGGAGAGCACGTCGTGCGGCAGCACCAGGCCGGCCCAGCTCTCGTTCAGGTCGACGTCACGGCCGAGCGCGAGCACGTCGTCGATGCTCTGCTTCCCGCACACGCCGCAGGCGGATCCCGCGCCGGGCCCGTCGTACCGCAACGAAGGAGTACGCCGGGCGGGGCCGGCGAGCTCCACGGTCACCACGTTGAACTCCTGCTCCGGCGCCAGCGAACGGTCCGTGCAGTAGGCGACCGTGCGTAGGTCCGAGGCCGACGCCACGATGCCCTCGCCGAAGAGGAAGCCGGACGCCAGCTCGAAGTCGTGGCCCGGGGTGCGCATGGTGACGTTGAGCCGGTCCGCGGGACGTCCGGGCCAGGCCAGGCGGATCTCGAGCGGCTCCTCGGTCGCGAGCCGGTCCTCGTGGTCCCGGGCGACCGCGCCGGTGATCTCGCGCACCCGCACCCGCCTGGACGGTCCGGGGCGTCGCGGCAGCGTCATGGTCACCAGCCTATATTTGAAACTGTCATCGGCCAGTGGCTCGGAGCGGCGGAGGAGACCACCAGTGCGCACGTCACCTCGCGGGACGCCTGCCGATCACACGTGGAACTCCGAGGTGTCCTCCGGGTTCGCGCTGGCCGGCTTCCTGACCCTGGTGTTCGTCGCCTTCACGCTGCTCGCGATGGGTCCGCTGGCCAAGTTCGACGCCTACTTCACGCTGGCCCCGGTGCCGGAGGCGTGGACACCGTTCCTGCACGTCCTCGATCGGATCGGCCAGCGTGCCGTGTGCCTGCCGGTCCTCGCCGTCGCCACCTACGTGGTGTGCCGGCGGCAGCGCTCGTGGCGACCCGCCGTCGTGGGCGCCGTGTCGGTGTTCATGCTGAACCTCATCGTGCTGCTGCTCAAGCTCGGCCTCGGCCGCGAAGGCCCGCACACTGTCGACCCGTCGTTCTTCAACGGGGGAATGGCCTATCCGTCGGGGCACAGCTCCAACATCGTCCTGGTCTACGGACTGGTCGCCTACCTGGTGAGCAGGTACCACTCACCTAGCCGGCGGCTGCGGGTCCTGCTGTGGGGTGTCGTGGTCCTGCTGAGCGTCACGATGGTGATCACCTCGGTGTCCCTGGACTGGCACTGGTTCGCCGATCTGGTCGCCGGGCTCATCGTCGGCGGCATCGTGCTGCAGCTGACGGTCACCGTCGACCACGCGGTGCCTGCCGCCGAGTTCGGCCAGGGCTGGAGACGCGGGCTGCGCGACCTGGTGGGCGAGACACGGACCGGGAAGTCGCAGCAGCCGCGGACTCCGGTGTGACCTCCGGTCACCGAGCGAAGGTCTCCCGGACGCGGAGGTAACCCCGCAGGTCGTCCGCCTCGTCGACGAGTGCCCGCCGCAGGCTGAGGTCGAGCGACTCGTCGGCCAGCACGTTCTCGGCCGCCTCCAGGGTGGACCGGTGCACGGACAGGCTGGGGAAGAAGACCCGCGCGACGTCGGCGAGCTGCCATCCTGAGTGGACCTCGACCAGGCCGGGCAGCTCGGCGAAGTACCTCGCGACGTACGGTGCCGCCAGCTTCTCCTGGCCTGGCACCCACATACCGAGCCCGGCCGCCTCCACCTCATAGTTCGGCGCGGCCACGGCACCGCTGAACCGGTCCCACGCGTAGGCCTTCGCCGCCTTGTCGGGCAGCGCCGCGAGGCAGTGTGCGTGGTCGACCGTCGCCTGCGCGGTCCGCTCGCGGTCGAGCCACGCGTCCAGCTCGTCCCGGTCGACCGCGCCGAGGGTGGCGAGCCGGATCAGCACCTTCCACTGCAGGTCGAGGTCCACCACGACGCCCTCGGGCAGCTGCTCGCCGTGCAGCCAGCCGCGGAGCTGCCCGGCGTCGACGCTGGACGTGATCGAGGTCCGGACTGCCGCCAGCTGCACACCGGATCCCGGCGTCGCGGTCTGCATCCGACGGCGCGCTGCCGTGTGCACGCGCGCCAGTGCGGAGCCTGGGTCCTCGATCAGGTGACCGGCGAGCGTGTCGGTCCCGAATCGTCCGATCGCGGTGACGCCGACGTCCTGCGTCTCGTGCGGGAGCGCCACCTCGACGAGGTGCAGCGCGACCTCAGGGTCCACCAGCGCGTTGCGCACTGCGTCGCGCACCGCGTTCCAGACCGAGGCCCGCAACAACGGATCCGTCATCCGCGGGAGCAGGTCGGGCATCGCCGCCAGGGTCAGGTCGTCGAGCGCGAGCCGTGCCCAGGTCTCCTCGGCCGCGTCGAGTACGACGGGCAGGGCGGCCGCCGCGGGCACGGGGACCGAGGCGCCCTGGACCAGGACCGGTTCGCTCACCCAGCCGGCGGACGGCTCGTGCCGGGCAACCGAGATCGCGTGGTGCCGGTCGGCGGGGAACCGGTCCGGCGTGGTCCGGGTGACCACGGGGGCGTCGCCGGAACGGTCCAGCCGCAGCAGGTCGAGGCCCGGCGTACGAAGCCAGCCGCGTGTCCACTCCTCGAGGTCGCCGGCACCTGCGGACCCCCAGGAGGAGAACAGGTCGAACATGGTGGCGTTGCCGAACCGGTGGCGGGTGAAGTGGTCGCGCACACCGGCGAAGAAGACCTCGTCTCCGACCCGGGCGTTGAGCTGCTTGAGGACCGCGGAGCCCTTGGCATAGCTGATCCCGTCGAAGTCCTGAAGCGCCGCATGGGCGTCCATGGCACCGTTGCCGGCGACCGGATGGGTGCTCGGCCGCTGGTCGGCCATCACGCCCCAGCGCTTCCGGACGAACGCCACGTCGACCCAGGCGTCGCTGAACTCGGTGACGTCCTGGGTGACCCGGTTGCCCATGTACTCGGCGAACGACTCGTTGAGCCACAGGTCGTCCCACCAGCTCATCGTCACCAGGTCACCGAACCACTGGTGCGCCATCTCGTGCGCGATAGTAGTGGCCCGGTTCGTCCGCTCGAAGCGGGTCACCTTGGAGGTGAACACCAGCGGGTCGCGGAACGTGACACAGCCCGGGTTCTCCATCGCGCCGGCGTTGAACTCGGGCACGAACGCCTGGTGGTAGTCGCCGAACGCGTACCGGACGCCGAACAACCGGTGGAACTCGTCGAAGCACTGGCCGGTGATCGTGAGGATCTCCTCGGCGTCCTTGTCGAGGTGTGGCGCCAGGGACGCCCGGCACTCCAGGCCGAGTGCGATGCCATCGTGCTCGGCGGTCACCACGTGGTAGGGGCCGGCGACCAGCGTCACGAAGTACGTCGACAGTGGCGGCGTGGTCGCCAGCTCCCACTGTCCAGGCGCCACCTGCTCCGCGCGGCCGTTGCCGACGACCACCCAGTCGGTG
>DASSBE010000216.1:0-9013 GCA_035699065.1 Nocardioidaceae bacterium | reverse complement strand
GATCCTCCTGTGGAACGTGAGCCTCCGGCAGACCCGGTACGAGACACCTCCGGCTTCCGGTGATGGCAGGCGCTTTCCTAGTCCGCGTAGTCGCAGGGCCCGGTGACCTGGTCGGTCTCAACCCCATCTCGGATCCGCAGGTGCTCGTTCAGGTGGCCCGGTGATCCCTGTGGGCCACCGAGGAAACTCACGTGGATGACCTCGTCCCCCCGGACGGGGTTGTCGAGGTCTGGCGCGATGAGGACGAAGTGGGAGTTGACGTGTGCGGTCGCGCGATAGACGAGCCCATCGGACCCGGCCATGGTCACGCCGTCGTAGCGTCGTTGGATCCGGACGATGGCGACCCCGTTCTTGAGCCGGCCATCGATGATCTCGGTTTGGGTTCCGCCGGTGACTGTGAGTAGGAGTTCACCGCACAGAAACCGGCCTTCGGCTGGTGAGGTCGTGACGGTGTGGTCGCCCTCCGGGGGATCGGCGATGGCAGGCCCGGCCGGTGCCCCGACGACCAGCAGCCCTGACAAGGCGATGGCGGATGCCACCGGCCACGCCGGCCGGGTCCGATCCTGCCGCGCATCGCGGCCGTAGCTGTGACTTTGGGGGTGACGTTCGGTGTGGTCGCGCATGGCGCTGTCCTTTCGTGGGGTGGAACCGACGCCATGAGTCAACGGCGGGACGCGAGCTGTTGTCGTCACTCCGCGAGGCGATCCCGCGCTCGTCCGTGGGAGCGACGGCTTGGTCGTCCATGGGAGTGATTACTTGAGCCGGGATCGGGCCTACCGTAGATGCCATGGACCTCGCCCGGCTGTGGGCACGGTATGGCGACCGCGCACTGGTCATCGCGCTCGCGGTGATGTACGCGGTGGAGTTGCTGCGCTGGGACGACGCGCGTATCGCGCTCGCGATCCCGTTGGGGGTTGCGGCATGCTTCCTACTGCTTCTGCGCAGGCGGCTGCCGGTAGTCATGGTGGTTCTGTTGCTCTTCGCGATTCAGCTTGTGGATGTTGTTGCGCCCGGCTTCGACGACGAGGCGATCAGCTTCCCGCTCTTGATGCTGACCGCGCTGTACTTCCTGGGCCGCTGGACGAGGGGGCTCCAGGCGTGGCTTGGCTTTGGTCTGGTGGTCGCCTGCATCGTCGCGTTCGTGATCGATGACGGTGCGAACGACGCCAGCGATGTCGCGTTCGGAATTGCCTTCGTCGGGACACCGTGGGGCGTGGGTGTCGCCATGCGGTTGCGCCGTGACCGCGAGAACCGGCTCCAGGCCGACGCCGAGTTGCTGCGCGACGACCAAGAGGACAGCGCCCGGCGCGCGGTGGCCGCGGAGCGCGCCCGGATCGCGCGCGAGCTGCACGACGTCGTCTCGCACGCGATCTCGGTGACCGTGCTCCAGGCCCGTGGGGGCCGCAGACTGATCGGCGTCGACGACGCGGCCGTCCGCCGTTCCCTCGACGCCATCGAGCGCACGAACATGGCAGCGCTCGGTGACATGCGCAGGATGCTGGCCGCGCTCCGGGACACGGAGGACGGCGCAGGGCACGGGCTTAGCCCACAGCCCTCCCTGTCGCGACTCGAGGAGTTGGTGGAGCAGGTCCGCAGTTCGGGCCTGACAGTGGACCTGGAGTTGTCCGGCGAGCCGGGGATCGTCCCCCCTGGCGTCGACCTGTCGGCGTACCGGATCGTCCAGGAGGCCCTCACCAACGTGATCAAGCACGCCGGTGGAACCAACGCCCGGGCGCGCGTGAACGTGAGCTATCTGCGAGACCAGATTGAGCTCACGGTCAGCGACGACGGCCCGCTCCCGGTCAACGGCAGTGAGGCGACTCGACGTAGCAACGGACACGGGCTGATCAACATCCGGGAAAGGGTCGCTGTCGTCGGTGGCACGGTCTGGACCGGGCCTGGCCCAGACGGGGGATTCGAGGTGCGCGCACATCTGCCCTACTCCGTGGAACCAAGAAGCACCAGATGATCCGCGTGCTGCTCGCCGACGATCAGCCACTGGTCCGGACTGGGCTGAGGATGATCCTCTCCGCCGAGCCCGATCTGGAGATCGTCGGGGAGGCGTCCGACGGTGCGGAGGCGATCGCCCAGTGTGCGCGTGCGCGACCCGACGTCGTGCTGATGGACGTTCGGATGCCGGGCGTCGACGGGATCGAGGCAACCCGGGCGATCACGACAGGTCAAGAGCCTCCGCCTCGGGTGCTGATCCTCACCACCTTCGATCTCGACGACGTGGTGTACGACGCGCTCCGCGCAGGCGCGAGCGGCTTCCTGCTCAAGGACGCCTCCGAAGATCGCCTGACCACCGCAATCCGAGTGGTCTCCGACGGCGGCTCGCTGTTCGCGCCGTCGGTCACCCGGCGACTGATCGAGGAGTTCGCGCGCCGCGACCAACCGCGCCCGCATCCGGCCCTGGACAAGCTCACCGAGCGAGAAGTCGACGTGTTGCGAGAGGTGGCCCGAGGCCTGTCGAACACCGAAATCGCAACCATCCTGTTCGTCACCGAGAACACCGTGAAGACCCACGTCGCGCGTGTACTGAGGAAGCTCGGGATCCGCGACCGGGTGCAAGCGGTCGTCGTCGCCTACGAATCCGGCCTCGTCATCCCCTCAGTCAAGCCGGACCCTTTGCAGCATGTTGCTGGGCCACATGCGGATGCGCCGCAGTGAGCGCAACGACGCAGGCTCTCGGGTCACCCGCGTCGCACCGTCCCGCAAGCCCAAACCCCGACCGGGGTTGGACGGCGCCCGGGGAGATTGACGACGCCAACGTCCCGCGGGGTGTCGGATGCAGGACGGTCGGCGCCATGGACGGCCTCAGGCTCTCACCGCCGCTTCCGCAATGTCGGCATTGGCTGCGACGCGTTGGCGTTCGATGGCTCGATAGACGGTGGAGCGGCCGACGCCGAAGAGGTTCGGCGACCTCGAGGGTGCTGTACTCGCCGCTGTGTACCAAGGAGACCAGGTGGGCCTCCTGCTTCCGGCTCAGTTTGGGCTGCTTGCCGCGCAGACGGCCCTTGGCCTTGGCGACCTTCATGCCTTCCCGCGTGCGCAGGCGGATTAGGTCGGACTCGAACTCGGCCACCATGACTAGGACGTTGAACAGCAGCCGACCCATAGCGTCGGTCGGGTCGTAGACCGACCCGCCTAGGCTCAGGCTGATCTGGCGGGCGGTGAGCTCGTCGGCGATCGCTCGGGCGTCTGGCAGTGACCGGGCCAGCCGGTCGAGCTTTGTCACCACGAGGGTGTCACCGGCACGGCAGGCGGCGAGTGCCTCGCGGAGCCCGGGACGTTCCCGGTTGGTGCCGGTCAGACCGTGATCGACATAGACCCGCTCAGCTTCGACGCCCAGCCCGAGCAGGGCGTCGCGCTGGGCGGTGAGGTCTTGTTGATCGGTGGAGCATCGGGCGTACCCGACAAGCAGCGCGCTCATGGCGCACCTCCATGGGGGGCCGGCCAGCCGCGGGACGCGAGCGGCTCGGGCATCGGGCAGTGCCCGACTCCGCCAGCTCGCGCCTCGAGCGCTGCGTACGCAAGAGCAGGGGGTGGTCCGCAACGGGATCCGCTTGCGGTGACGGCCGCTTGACCGCCCGCCCTGCTGCGCGTTCGCAACCACATCGCGTTCGGCAGGCGGGCGCGTAAGTCGGGCCGGATACCGGACTCAGTCTTGATACGACCTGCCTGCCACCTCGTCGTTTGCTGCCTCCAGGGCTCCGCCCCTTCCGTTGCCGGCTCAGGCGGTGACATGGTGGTGAGACGGCCGACCCCGGAAGGAGGGCAGCGGTGGAAGTCTCGCCACTGGTCTGGGGCCTGACGATCTGTGCGATCGTCGGGCTGCTGCTCTTCGACTTCTTCTTCCACGTCCGCAAGGCCCACGTTCCGACGCTGCGCGAGGCGGCGATCTGGTCGGCTCTCTACGTCGGCATCGCGGTGGTCTTCGGCCTCGGCGTCCTGGTCTTCGGCGGCGCCACGCCCGGGGGAGAGTACTTCGCCGGCTACGTCACCGAGAAGGCGCTTTCGGTCGACAACCTGTTCGTCTTCCTGATCATCATGACCAGCTTCCGGGTGCCGCGCGAGGACCAGCAGAAAGTGTTGCTGTTCGGCATTGTGTTCGCGCTCGTCGCCCGCACCGGGTTCATCTTCCTCGGCGCGGCGCTGATCAACTCCTTCGCCTGGATCTTCTACCTGTTCGGACTGATCCTGCTGCTCACCGCGGGCAACATGCTCAAGCCCGAGGGCGAGGAGTCCCACACCGGCGACAACGTCATGGTCCGGCTGGCCCGCAAGGTGATCCACACCACCGACTACTACGACGGCGACAAGCTGTTCACCGTCCACGAGGGCAAGCGGGCGATGACCCCGATGCTGCTGGTGATGGTGGCGATCGGCGGCACCGACATCCTGTTCGCCCTCGACTCGATCCCGGCGATCTTCGGGCTGACGCAGGACACCTACCTCGTCTTCACCGCCGTCGCCTTCTCCCTGCTGGGGCTGCGGCAGCTGTTCTTCCTCATCGAAGGGCTGCTGGACCGCCTGATCTACCTCTCCTACGGACTCGCCGCCATCCTCGGCTTCATCGGCGTGAAGCTGATCCTGCACGCACTGCACGAGAACAATGTCGCGTTCATCAACGACGGCCAGCCCATCCCCGTGGTCGAGATCAGCACCGGTCTGTCCCTGAGCGTGATCTTCGGTGTCCTCGCCGTGACCGTCGTGGCCTCCCTGTACAGCCCGGCGGGCAAGGCGCAGAACGCGATCGCCAACGCCCGCCGGCACGCGACGGCCTATCTCGACGCCGAGTACACCCACGATCCCGCCGAACGCGAACGCATCTTCCGGCTGCTGCTCGCCGAGCGCGACCATATCGTCGCCCTCGGCCCTAAGTACAAGCAGAAGGCCCGCGGTGAGGACGAGTTGATGGCGCTGCTGGAGCGCGCCCGCGACAGCCACGACGCCGCGGTCGACCGCGGCGAGGCGGAACCGGCCGGAGCACCGAAGATCATCCCGCGGCGATCCTGAGACATCCTTAGTCGAGACCGTTCTGTGATCCTCGCGGCGACCGCTGGAGGACCTTGAGGCGCTGGCCCTGGTGCTCACGCACTTCGTGGCCGCCGCCAGGCGCGCCCGCCCCGGTCGGTGCCCTCGGTTGACGCGCCCTATGGCTCCCTCGTTCCCCTGACCGCCGTCGGGTGGGCGATCACCGGGACGGGAACGGTCTCCGGTCGCGAAGTCATGCTGGCGGACGCCTTCCAGAAAAGAGCCGGCGATCACCACAAGGGGATCTGCTTGCGACAACCGATGACTCTCGGCCGCCGTCGTAGTCGACCTTGTGTACGCCACGCACGAGGAGCAGGTTTGATGGACGAGATTCAAGCACGGCGAGTCGCGGGTACTGGAGTCCGTGCGGACAGTCGACGTGCCCTCGTCATGACCGACGAGTTCTGAGCATGGCAGTGATCGAGGACGTTCGGCCGCTGGGCGCCGGGTTGGACCGCTCGTACCAGGTGCGCGTACGCGGCAGGTTGAAGTTCCGCGTCAAGCAGATCGTCTACGTGGCGTTCTCCCTCGACGAGAGCGTGATGGGCTTTGCGTTCCCCATGGAAGAGCGCCCGGCGCTCGTCGCGAGCGAGTCGCACAAGTTCCAGATGCCGTCGGCGTCGGATATGCGCTTTAACTGGGTCCACGCCGACCTTGCGGCGCTGGACCCGACCGAGGCCCGCGAGCTCGTTATCGATGCTTGGCGCATGGTCGTCCCCAAGAAGCTTTCCCGCGCCTACGATCTCAGTCATCCCAACGGCCCGGGCTGAAGCCCGAACTCCGTAACGACGCCGGCTCAGACGAGAGGCAGTTGCCCTCGCCCATCGCGACACAAGGCGCGCTGTCGAGATGCAGTGATCTTGCGGGATCGAGGCGCAGGCGCATCTCGTGCCGGGAGATCCGTGCACCGCTAGAGGTATGTCCCAGGGCGAACATCGCAAACGGAGGGTGCGAGCCCTCGCGCCACTTCCGTGCCCGGCCGCAGGCGCACGTCCCGTGGTCGTCTCAGAAGCGGATCCCATCCGGTGATCGACCGACCGGAAGCCGCTGTCAGGTGCTGCCGCCAGTCCGGGTCCCACTGGGAGGTCCCGTTACTTTGTCGTGACGCTTCATCGGGCAGTGATATCGTTGGAGTGATATCGGAGGTGGTCGTTATGGAACAGATCCTGATCCGTAACCTTCCCGCGGGGACCAAGGCCGCGCTTCGCGCGCGTGCCAAGCAGCGACACCGGTCGGTCGAGGCGGAGGCCCGTGACGTGCTCACCAAGGCTCTGGAGGGCGATCCCGTCACGATCGTTGACCTCCTGGGCACCGACGACGGTGCCGATATCGAGTTCGAACCCGATCGCCTGGGCCTGACAGCTCGCTCAGCGCACCTGTGAAGTACCTCTTGGACACCAACGTGGTGTCCGCACTTCGGGTCCGAGGGCGCAACCGACACGTGGAGCTGTGGGCAGCCTCGGTTCCCGTCGGTGACCAGTTCGTCTCGGCATTCACCATCGCTGAGATCGAACGGGGAGTGATTGCCAAGGAGCGATCCGACGCCGAGCAAGGAGCCGTCCTGCGTCGCTGGTTCGAGGAGAACGTCCTGCCGACGTTCGCCGACCGGGTGCTGCCGTTCGACCTGTCAGCGGCCCGGATCCTCGCGGCCTATCGGGTTCCCGAACACGCACCGTTCGACGACGCCCTCATCGCCGCGGTCGCAGAATCTGCAGAGATGACCATCGCGACGCGCAACACCAAACACTTCGAACCCCTCGGCGTTCCTTGCCTCAATCCCTGGGACACGACCGCGCCCAGAGGCTGAGTCATCTCCAACGCGCTGGGCGTCGATGGCGGCCAGGAGCGGGATGCACGCCCATGGGGTCGCGTGCCTGGCCGCCTTGCGCCAGGCGGCGAACCGTGCGCTGGCTGGTGTCGTCGGGCATTGTCCGATGCCCGAGGCCGCCGCAGCCCGTGGCCGGACCGGGCCCAACCTTTGGAGGTGCGTAATGAACGCGCTGCTTGTCGGGTACGCCCGATGCTCCACCGATCAACAAGACCTCACCGCTCAACGCGATGCCCTGCTCGGATTGGGCGTCGAGATTGAGCGGATCTACGTGGACCACGGCCTGACTGGCACCAACCGCGAGCGGCCTGGGCTACGCGAGGCACTCGCCGCCTGCCGAGCCGGTGACACCCTCGTTGTGACCAAGCTCGACCGCCTGGCCAGGTCACTGCCTGACGCCCGGGCGATCGCCGACGAGCTCACCACCCGACAGATCAGCCTCTCACTCGGCGGATCGGTCTACGACCCCACCGACGCCGTCGGGCGGCTGCTGTTCAACGCTCTCGCGATGGTCGCTGAATTCGAGTCCGACCTCATCAGGCTTCGCACACTCGAGGGCATGAAAGTCGCCAGGGCCAAGGGCCGGCTCCGCGGCAAGCAACGCAAGCTCTATCGGAAGCAGGAGGCTCACTTGGTCTCCCTGGTGCACAGCGGCGAGTACAGCACCGCGGAAGTCGCCGAACTCTTCGGAGTTGGCCGCTCCACCGTGTACCGCGCCATCGAACGTCAACGAGTCGCGGCTAAAGCTGGCCTCACTGAGGCGTCTTCACGGCGCTGACCGGCCACGGCGCCGGTGTCCCGTATCCAACACCCCACCGGGACGCCGGCGTCTCGTCAGCTCGATGCTGACATCCGATTGGGGTTGGTGTTGCGGGACTGATCTTTTGTTCGACACGCCGAGCCCGCGGTTTCGCCGCGGGACGACCCCCGCCTGTGGCCACTGTCGCCGAGCGGCCGTGAAGCCGCGCGCCAGCTGCATGACCACCTCCCACGCTCCGGACGCTGGCTCTCCAGTGGCGACCGCAAGGCCTACGAGACATTGCTCTACGCGGGACACCGCAGGATCCACGTTCACAAGGACCCGGTCCGATCGTCAGTAGGCGACGCCGATGTGCTCTCGGTGGTGGGCGGGCTCGTCGATCTCGTCGACGATCGCGAGAGCGAAGTCGGCACCGGAGATGTTCGAGTCCCCCTCGGCGTCGAACAGCGCGATCTCGTCGCCGACCCGGTACGCCCCGGTGCGCTCGCCTGGCGCAAACGAGCCGTAGCCGCCCGCAGGGCTCACAAAAACCCAGTCGAGTTCGTCCGGCGCCCGCTCGACGAGCAGCACCCGGGTTGCCTCGCCCTCCAACGCCTCTGCTCGGAACTGGTCGGGGATCTCCCCCTCGACGAAGCGCGGCTGGTCCGGTGACGGCCGCAATGAGCTGAAGCCGCCAACCTGCAGGTAGCGCGCACCGGCCTCCGCCGACAGTCGCGCGAGCTCGTCGTACGCGTCGACGAGGCGGCCAGCCATGTCGGCGCGCGGGGACAGTGTGGCCACCACGACATCCGCGCCCGGGACGACGCGCGGGGCGACGTCCTCGACCTTGCCGACTTCGTAGCGCACGCCCGGGACGGACTCCTTCGGCTCGGACCGGCTCACGGCGATCACCTGGTGACCCCGTGACGCGGCCTCACGGACAACGTTGCCGCCGGTGTACCCGGTCCCGCCGACCACGACGATGGTAGCCATATTGTTTGCTCCTAGGTGATGGTCATGTTGATCCTTCAACCATCGCGACCGGTCGGATATTCCCTGGACTTCGCCCAAGGCGCCGTCTGATGCTCTTCAGCCAGCCGACGAGCGATCTGCTCGGTCGTAGCCGCAATCCGCGCGGTCGTCCCGCTCCGGGATCGCCTCCCGGCGACTCGGATCACCGATCCCGCTTGCGCACGCGGTCGATCAGGTCGGTCGGTGGAGACACCTCCAGGTCGAGGCACAAAACGAAGCCGCCCACTCTTGATGGCTGGCCCATAGACGTCCGCGACGGCGTCCTCGCGCCCTGAGCGACGCAGGTGTCGGCGGCCGCGGCTAGCGTCGGACCCATGGCAACCCTGCTGCCCGAGCTGCTCTTGACCGACCCGGCCGCGCTGCGGGCGTGGCTCGAA
>DASSBE010000215.1:0-3221 GCA_035699065.1 Nocardioidaceae bacterium | reverse complement strand
CTCCGCCTCCTGGTCGATCGAGCTGGTCGGCAGTGGCTCGCCGTACCTCTGTACGAGCAGGCCGGCGATCGCTCCCGCTCGTGCGACGGAGATCTGCTGGCCGAGCACCGCGCGCACCGCGATCTCGTCGCCGTCGACGTGCCCGGGCACGCGCCGTCCCGGGCGCGCCCGGACGAGTGCGGCCAGTCGCGGGTCCGCCGACAGCTCGTCGTCGACCGCGACCGGGTCGCAGTCGGCGTCAAGCATCCGACGAGACCGCTCGACGGCCGCGGCGACATCGCGCAGGTCGCAGAGCCGGAGCGTGCAGTCGACGAACGCGGTGCCGGCGGCGGGCTCGACAGCGGGCAACGTGAGTCGTACGGTGCCCTGCCCGTGTGGGAGCCGAAGGCTGCGCTCGTACCAGCCGGGGCCGGCCGCCTCGATGCCCGGGACCACGCGTCGGGCGAGAAATCCGAGCAGCTCCTCGGCGGCGAACGGCTGCCGCACGGCGAGCCGCAGCTCGATCTGCCCCGGTGAGACCACCGGGGTGGAGCGGCGGCCACGCAGCTCCGTCGGCGAGCTGGCATAGACCGCGCGCACCGTGTCGTTGAACTGACGCACGCTCGCGAACCCGGAGGCGAACGCGACGTCGGCGAACGACATCGCCGTGGTCTCGACCAGGATCCTCGCGGTCTGCGCACGACGCGCACGGGCCAGTGCGAGCGGACCGGCGCCGAGCTCGGCGGTGAGCAGCCGGGACAGGTGCCGGCTGGTGTAACCCACCCGGTGGGCCAGCCCGTCGACGCCCTCGCGGTCCACCACGCCGTCCGCGATCAGCCGCATGGCGCGCCCGGTGGCATTCGCCGCGACGTCCCAGTCCGGTGACCCGGGAGTCGCATCGGGCAGGCATCGCCGGCACGCCCGGAAGCTTGCGCCCTGCGCCGCGGCGGCGGTGCGGTAGAACTCGACGTTCTTCTTGTGCGGGGTCATCGCCGGGCACGAGGGGCGGCAGTAGATGCCGGTGGTCTTCACCGCGGTGTAGAAGACACCGTCGAACCGCCGGTCGCGGCTCTTCACCGCCCGGTAGCACGCCTCGGTGTCCTCGATGTCCATGCCTTGATCCTCCCCGAGTCCGCGGCGATCCGCTAGCGGGAATCGGACATCGCCGCAGGAGGGGTCGGCCACGAAAAAGACCCAGCCGCCTCGCGACTGGGCCTCTTGCCTGGATGGTACCCCCGACCGGATTCGAACCGGCGCTACCGCCGTGAGAGGGCGGCGTGCTAGGCCACTACACAACGGGGGCCCGAGCGGACGAAACACTAGCCGACCGAACCCTGGGGAGTCCAATCGCGGTGTCGCTGTCTGCTCTCGCTGGGGTACTAGGACTCGAACCTAGACTAACTGGACCAGAACCAGTCGGGCTGCCAATTACCCCATACCCCATGGGATGTGGCTTCGCGCGAAGCCGAGCGTTGAGAATACACGGGTGACCCACCGCTGACCAAAACGGTCGAGCGCCCGATCAGCCGTGGGTGAGCACGCTCACATCGGAGGTCGCAGGGGGGTGTACCGGCGGGTTCGTCCGGGTGCGCAGACCCATTTTCTTCGCGACCAGGAGCACCAGTGCTGCGTAGACCAGTGACTGGGTCAGGGTGAGCGGGATGTTGGCCCAACCGACCTCCGAGACATTGAGGGTCTCGGTGAGGTCGGAGAAGGTCAGCGCGAACCCGAAGGCGAGGAAGTTGTTCAAGATGTGCATCGCGATCCCGGCCTCGAGGCCACCGGTCTTGATCACCAGCCAGCCGGCGATCAGCCCGAACATGAACCGGTCGAAGAACAACGGGAAGTTCTGCACGCCATGTGCCAGCGCGAACAGGGTGGCGGTGGCGATGATGGC
Organism: Nocardioidaceae bacterium; assembly: GCA_035699065.1. Taxonomy (GTDB): domain Bacteria; phylum Actinomycetota; class Actinomycetes; order Propionibacteriales; family Nocardioidaceae; genus Nocardioides_C. The sequence goes on along the minus strand of DASSBE010000215.1, from coordinate 1,345 downwards.
TATCCACTTGTTGTTGAACAGCGCGCCGAGCGCCTGCATGAGGTAGCCACGGAAGACGTACTCCTCCCCCGCCGCCTGCAGCGGGGTGGTGAGGAGCACGACCAGCGCGAGCACAGCCGTCGTCACGGTGAAGTCGTTGATCTCCTGGGTGACGTCGGCCTCTTGGGCGCCGGGAAGCAGCATGCTGACCACCACCTGGGCCACGAGTGCGACCACGGAGATCCCGATGCAGGCGAAGAAGAACTTCCACCGCATCTTCGGTGCGACGGAGCTCAGCCAGCGTGGCCGCATCCGGTGCATCACCCGCATCACGAACCAGGTGACCAGGATGGTCGAGCCCAGCGTGAGGTTCAGGTAGAGCAGCGCAGACGGCCCGACTGCCTGGAAGGTGGCGGCCTTCTCGAAGTTCTCCCAGAACGGCCCGCCCTCGATCGCAACGCCCGCCGCGAGGACCGGCATCAGGACCAGCGGGGCGACGAGGAGCATCCCGACGCCGACCAGCACGATGCCGACGACCGGCCTCCACCAGGCGTAGTTCCAGGTGCGCAGCATCTGGTGGTACTCGCGCGGCTCGGGATGCGGATGCCTGGGCATCGGCGCCGGCATCGGCGCCGGGCGCCACTGCTGCTGGGGCGGCGGGCCCCACTGGGGCTGGGGCGGCGGTCCCCACTGGGACTCGGGCGGCGGGCCCCACTGCGGCCGGGCCGGGCCGCCCGGGTACGGCGGCCGGTCCCCCGGATACTGCCCGCTCATCCGCCGCCCCTTCGGCCGATCGTCACAAGACTTCCTGGGCACTGCTCAACCGGGCGAGCGAACGCTCCCGACCGAGCAGCTCCAGGGACTCGAACAGCGGCGGGGAGATCCTCCGACCGGTGACCGCCACCCGGACCGGGCCGAACGCGTTGCGAGGCTTGAGGCCGAGCTCTTCCACCAGCGCCCGACGCAGCCTCGCGTCGATGGCCGGGGTGTCCCAGGAGTCGAGGTCCGCGAGCGCGTCGTGCGCGGCCTTGACCACGGCGCGGCCCTCTGCGTTGAGCAGCTTCTCGACGTCGGCCGGGTCGCGCTCGAACGAGGCGTCGTCCAGGAACAGGAAGCCGAGCATGTCCACGGACTCGCCCAGTGTCGTCATCCGCTCGTGCACGAGCGGTGCCGCCCGGGTGAGCAGCGCGCGCTGGTCGGTGGTCACCGTGTCGGCGAGGATCCCGGCTCGCTGGAGGTACGGGACCATCCGGTCCGTGAGGTCGTCGACAGAGAGGGCACGCATGTGTGCCGCGTTGATCGCCTCACACTTCTTCATGTCGAAGCGGGCGGGGTTCGGGTTCACCCGGCGGATGTCGAAGGCCTC
>DASSBE010000214.1:0-6310 GCA_035699065.1 Nocardioidaceae bacterium | reverse complement strand
CCGACCTGCATGCGGTGAACACGACGCTCGAGGCGCACGGCTTCGCGCCCGGGCTGCTCTGCTCGATGGTCGGGTTCACCGACGCGTCGGGCCGCTCGCTGGGGCTGGTGTACCTCTACAAGCAGGGCACCTTCTACCCGTTCGCACCCACTGGCCCGCAGCAGCGCGACAACGTCCTGGAGATCCAGATCCGGGACCTGGTCGGGAACGACCTTCCGGTCGAGCCGCAGCTGAGTCGCTGGATGCCGGTCTGGGGAGCGCCCGGTCTGTGACGTCGTCCTCCGGCTCTCGGGACTCCGCCGACGCTGACGTCGCCGACGTCGCCCGGCTGCGCCGCGAGCTCGACGCGGCCCGCGACGATCTGGCTGTGGCCCGGGACGAGCTGGTCGTGGCGAACGACGAGCTGGCCCGCTCCCGGGCGGCGCTGGAAGCCCTCGCCGGAGAGGTCGCGCACGACCTGCGGAACCCGTTGACCGCGGTGTCCATGTCGCTGCAGATGCTGCGTGAGCAGCGCTCGGTGCAGGACGATGACGAGGCGCTGTGGATGGTGGAGCGCGCGCTCGCCGGCACGTCGCGGATCAACGAGCTGATCGAGCAGCGACTCATCACGCCGGGCACCACCTGTTGATCCCGTCCATGTGGGGGGCATTGACGCGGAATTCCGCTTTTTCGAGGTCGTTCGCGTCCATGTGGACGGCAATGACACTGGGCCGGCCGTTGTCGCCGGCTCAGCCGGACTCGGCCAGACTCAGCTCGGTTCGTCGGCGCGGCGAGCCCTCCGCGGTCTCCCGCCCTCGCGGGAGGGTGGCGTCGGCGTACGTCCGGGCAGCACGGCTGAGCAGAGCAGGCCGACCAGCAGTGCGCCGGCGAAGAACGCCATGAGCGCTCGGTGCTCGGCGACCACGTCGGCGCGGCTGCCCGTGACGTCGAGCATCAGGCTCAGCACGGCGATCCCGGCGATACCGCCGAGGTAGCGCATCGTCGACGCGATCCCGGCCGCCATCCCGGCACGGTCGGAGGGTACGGCGGTCATCGAGGCGCTCTGCGCGGCCGGGGTGGCGAGGCCCAGGCCGACACCGAGAAGCGCCAGCGGGACCACTACTTGCCCGGGCGTCGTCAGGTCGGCCCAGCCGAGTGCGGCGACGCCGAGGATCGCCATGACCGAGCCGGCGAGGGCGAGCACGCGGGCGCCGAGATGGTCCGCGAGGCGGCCCGCGACCGGCGAGGTGATCACCATCGCGAGCATGAGCGAGACCAGAAGCCTGCCGGTCCCGCGTGCCTCCAGGTCGAACAGTGCGGCGGTGATCAGGGGAATCTCGAAGAGCAGCGCGTACATCACCAGGTTCTGTACCGCGATCAGCGCGGTGCCGGCCGAGAAGGGCGCCGAGCGGAACAGCGTGAACGCCACCACCGGGTCTCTGGCACGCCGTTCCCGCATCGCGAACAGGATGAACAGGCCCACCCCGGCGACGAGCAGCGGGACCGCCTGCTCCGCGTCGGGGCGCAGTCCGATGATCACCGAGGTCAACGCTGCGGCGAGCAGGCCACTGCCGGCCCAGTCGAAGCGGGGCGGTGCCGCCTGGCCGTGCGTGACGGCAACAGGGCCGGCCAGGGCGCCGAGCGCGGCTGAGATCGCGAGCACCGGCAGGTTGGCGGCGAAAACGCTGGGCCACCCGAACGCCTTGACGAGCTCGCCTCCGAGCAGTGGCCCGAGCGCCGCAGCCAGCGCCATCACCGCACCGAAGGCCCCGAAGGCGCGTCCCCGCCGTTCAGCGGGAAGCTGTTGTCGGAGCAGTGCCACCGTCGCGGGCACGAGCACCGCGCCGCCGGCCGCCATCAGGATCCGGGCCACCGTCAGCAGCGCGAGCGAGAGCCCCAGGTAGCCGAGCAGCGCCCCGATCCCCACCAGGATCTGGCCCACCGCCAGCATGCGCGCATGCCCGATGCGGTCACCGATCTTGCCGGCCGGGCTCTGGAGCGCGACCGCAGCGATCAGGTAGCTGGTCACCAGGGTCTGGGTCACCAGCGCGGGGTCGCGGCCGAAGTCGTCGCTGATCTGGGGCAGGGCGACGGCGATCATCGTCGAGTTCAGTGGCATCAACGCCGCCGCCAAGGCTGCCGCGATCAGGCGGTGCCGGCCCCGAGCCTCAGGCACGGGTGATCGGGCGTCGTTGAAGCAGGAAGATCTCCCCGTTGCGGAACGCGAACTCGATGTCGTGGTCGGTCGAGCCGTAGACCCGGTCGCAGTCCGACGCCAACGTGTCGAGGGCAGCGAGCTCCGCCTCGCCGAGACAGTAGGCATCGACCAGCTCCGGACCCACCGGCACCTCCTCCGTCCGGCCCTCGGCGCCGGGAACTGTCCTGAGCCGGATCGCCACGTCCTTGTCACCCAGGCTGCGCTCGAGCCGGTGGCCTCCCCGCGCGACCCGATACCGGTCGGGGGTCACCAGCCCGGAGACCACGGCCTCGCCCAGTCCCCAGCTGGCCTCGATCACCCGTTCGTCGTCTCCGGTCACCGGGTTCCGCGTGAAGAGCACCCCCGCCATGTCGGCGTCGATCAACCTCTGGACGACGATGGCCATCCGTGCCGTGACCTCGAGTCCCATCCGGGCCCGGTAGCTCTGGGCGCCGGCATCCTTCCCGGACTCGTGCACCGCGCGTACGGCGGAGGTGGTGGCATCGAGTCCGGACACGCCGAGCACACTGAGATGGGCACCGGCAAAGCTCGCGCCGGCGGAGTCCTCGTCCAGGGCGCTGGACCGCACCGCCGTCAGCCCGAGCTCGTCGCTGACGCGGGCGAGCGCGGCGATCGCGGCGGCGTCTTCTCGGACGACGGCCTCGACGTCCTCCGGCGCCAGCGCGTAGCCGCGGGGCACCGGAAGGCCGTTGCGGATCGCGGCACCCAGCTGGACCGCCTTGCCGCCGAAGACGCCCTCCTCGGTGGCGTCGGCCAGCGAGGTCATCATGCCGCGGTCATCATGCAGCGGTCGATCAGGATACCGGCGGCGGTGTACTCAGGACATGCACCTCGCCCGTCGTACCGTCCACGCGGATGTGTGCACCGTCCGGGATCAGGCTGGTGGCTTCCCGCGTCCCGACGACGCCGGGAATCCCGTACTCCCGCGCGACGATCGCCGCATGGCTGAGCTGGCCGCCGCGGTCGGTGACGATCGCGCCGAGCAGCGGGAGGACCACGTTGAAGTACGGCGAGGTGTTGCGGGTCACCAGCACGTCGCCCTGCTCGATCCGGCCGAAGTCCGCTGGACCGTCGACCAGCCGGGCAGTGCCTTCGTAGGTGCCCGCGTTGACCGTCAGGCCATGCAGAACGGTCTCTGTGTTGTCGAGGGTGGAGACGCCGAACAGGTTCGACATGATCGCATCCATCGCACGCGCACCCGGCCGCGCTGCCCTGGGCAGGATCTCCACGGGCGGCGGAGGCGCGGGCATCGCGCTGAGGAACGGTGGCGCGTCAGCGATCGTCTTGGTCGTCCGCCACTCATGGTGACCCGCAGCCTCGCTGGGGCTCGGGCCACCGTCGCCGCGCATCAGCGAGGTGAGCTCGTCCAGCCGGAGGTCCACCGCATGCTCGGGGTCGAGCAGCAGGCCTCGCCCGTGCAGGCGTCGGCCGACCTCGAGCAGGGCCCGGCGGGCAAGACCGGTCGCCCAGCCGTCGGAGTAGGCGCCTCTCTCGTCGCGGAGCCGGTTGACGAGCCGGGCCTCGGCCAGGAGCTCGTCGAACTCCGCACGGTGCTCGGCCGGCACCTTGGAGCGGATGTCGTCGAGCGCTGCGGCGTCCGTGGTCTGCGACCGTGCGCCCTCCGCAGCCGTCCGGAGCGCGGTGACCAGGAGGTCCGGCATCTCACCCCCGGTCGGATCCCCGACGTCGTACCCGACCGACCTGTACTGCACGGCGTCGATGTAGCCGCGGACGGCCGGACCGACGTCGGGAGCGTCCGACAACGCCTGAAGCGTGTCCGCCGGCGAACCGGGGGAGCGAAGGAGCGCCTTGGCGTCATCGTTGGCGGCGATCGCCCCTCCGGCCTTGACGAGCTCGTCGGCGGCGAACCCGTTCGAGATGGGCGACGAACCCCGCAGCAGGTTGCACACCTCGCCGGCCGTGGCGCCGCTCCAGGGCATTGCGTCGGCGAGGAGGCGGCCGGTGACCACCACGGAGGTCGCGGTGTACTTCTGGTGCAGCTCGATCATCCGCGTCGCGTGCTCGTGGCATCGCTCGAGATGCGCGACGAGCCCGTCGTCGGTGAGCGCACGCACGTCGATCAGCTGGATCGCCGTGTGCTGCTCGACCGCAGCGGGCTTGTCCTCGGTGTCCCAGAGCACCAGGTCCTTGCGCCACTGCTTCTCTTTGAACGCGCGTGCGGAGGTGGCGATCCTGGCTCTCATCTTGGGATGCACCCTGGTCAGCAGCCAGAGCACCGCGTTCGGCGGCGGCTTCATCGCTCCCGCGGGCGCCAGGTACGCGGCGGGTTGCTGGTAGAGGAAACCGTTCACCAGCCTCGGCTCCAGGTGATCGAGCAGCAGACCGTAGCGGGCCATCCCCTGAGCGAAGCCCCTGGGAAACGACTCGAGGAACGCCGGTCCGATGAACCGGGTGAAGGGCCTGGGAAAGTGCGTGGCCTCCAGCTCCCACGGACCCTTCCCTGGTGGGTTGAACACGACTTCACCCATCGCTCTACTTCCTCTCGTCACCCCACCTTAGGCTCGCGACGGGAGGGCGTCACGCGGAAGGAGAGGTTGCCCGGGATTGTCGGTCTCGGGCACCAGCGACACGGTTTTGGCCGCGGTGTCCATTTTCGCAGAGCCCTCGATGTGGAGTCACTCGATGTGGAGTCAGCGGGCGGGGAGGTCGAGCATCCGCTGCAGGGCGACCTCGGCCCACTTCTCGGTCTCCGGCTCGACGTCGATCACGTTCACCACGTTGCCGGCGACGAGGTTCTCCAGCGCCCACACCAGGTGCGGGAGGTCGATCCGGTTCATCGTCGAGCAGTAGCACACGGTCTTGTCGAGGAAGACGATGTTCTTGTCCGGGTGCGCGTTCGCCAGCCGCTGCACGAGGTTCAGCTCGGTGCCGATCGCCCACGACGTGCCGGGACCGGCGGCCTCGATGGTCTTGATGATGAACTCGGTCGAACCGACCAGGTCGGCGCGGGTGACCACCTCGTGGGTGCACTCGGGGTGGACCAGGACGGTCACCCCGGGGATCGTCGCGCGCAGCTCGTCGACCACCTCCGCGGAGAACCGGCCGTGCACCGAGCAGTGCCCCTTCCACAAGATCATCTTCGCGGCGCGCAGCTGCTCGATGGTGAGCCCGCCGTCGGGCTGGTGCGGGTCCCAGACGACGCAGTCCTCCAGCGACATCCCGAGCTGGAGCACCGCGGTGTTGCGGCCCAGGTGTTGGTCGGGCAGGAAGAGGACCTTGGCATCGTCCTTCTGCGAGTACGCCCAGTCCAAGGCGACCTGCGCGTTCGACGACGTACACACCGCGCCGCCGTTGCGGCCGCAGAAGGCCTTGATGTCGGCCGAGGAGTTCATGTAGGTGACGGGTACGACGGACTCCGCGACGCCGGCTTCGGCCAGCACGTCCCACGCGTCCTCGACCTGGCCGAGCCGGGCCATGTCGGCCATCGAGCAGCCGGCCGCGAGGTCGGGAAGGATCACCTGCTGGTGGGCCGCGGTGAGGATGTCGGCCGACTCGGCCATGAAATGCACGCCGCAGAAGACGATGAACTCTGCGTCGGGACGGGCGGCGGCGTCCTTGGCGAGCTTGAACGAGTCGCCGGTGACGTCGGCGAACGCGATCACCTCGTCGCGCTGGTAGTGGTGGCCGAGCACGAAGAGCCGCTCGCCCAACGCCTCCTTGGCCGCCCGCGCACGCGCGACCAGGTCCGGGTCCGAGGCGGGAGGCAGCGCGCCGGGGCAGTCGACACCGCGTTCGGAGCCGGGGTCGACGCCGCGACCGAGCACCAGCAGGGGAAGATCCGTTGTTGTCACACCGACATCATTTCACAGGCGCGGGAGAACCGCCCGTCACGCCCAATCCTCGGCGCTCAGCTCTCGGCGCTCAGTCCTCGGCGCTCAGTCCTCGGGCGCTCAGTCTTCCGAAGGCATCATCACCCACAACACGATGTAGATCACGAACTGCGGTCCGGGAAGCAGGCAGCTGATCACGAACAGCAGCCGGACGGTGCCCGGTGACATGCCGAACCGGCGGGCGAGGCCGGAGCAGACTCCGGCGATCATGCGGTTGTGCGGGCGGACCAAGGTGCCGGCCATCGGAATGCTCCTTCGCTGG
>DASSBE010000213.1:0-6809 GCA_035699065.1 Nocardioidaceae bacterium | reverse complement strand
CCCGGGTCGCCGACGCGGGTTCCCTGCTGTGGGCCGGCGGCACCGGTGACCGGCTGCCCCGGACCTACGACGGGCCGCTCGAGGCGTGGCTGCTCCCGATCCTCGCGCTCGCCGTGATCGGCATCGGCGTCGTGCTGGCGCGCACGGTGCGAGCCCTGGACCCGCTGCTCGCGCCGTTGGCGAACCCGGCGCTCGGTGTCGCGTTCCTCACCGCGGCAGCTGTCGGCACCGCGGCGTCGTACCCGGTGCCGGTGTGGCTGGTCTGCGTGCTGCTGCTGGCCCCCGCGGTCGCCTTCGTCGCCTGGGCGTTGCCGGGCGAGGACCTGCTGGGACTGGCCGTCGGCAGCGCGTTCGGGTTCGCCGGGCTGGGGGTGTCGTTGCACGACGAGTGGCTGACCTCGGCCGCGCTGTTGGTCCTCCTGGGCCTCAGCACGCTGGTGCACCTGCGCTGGAACCAGGTCGAGGCGCGGACCGCCGCCGGGGTCGTGCTGCCCGCCGCGCTCGCCGGGTCGGTCTGGACGTGGGGCGCACTCGCCGACGCCGACGAGACCTGGACCACGGTCGTCGCACTGCTCGCGCTGGCGGCGCTGGTGCTGGCCGGATCGGCGGTGGCCCGGCTGCACGGGCTGGTCTCACCAGGAGTGGAGTCCGGTGCGGCGGTCTCGGCGTTCATCGTCGGGCTCGCCGGAGTCGCACACGCACCGGTCTCCGAGGGCGCGACCTGGACCGCGGTGTACCTCACGCTGGCCGGGGTCGCGGTGTGTGCGCTGTCGCTGCTGCGCGAGGACCGGCGGCTGCTGGGCTGGGTCGGCGGCCTGCTGCTGGCGATGGCGAGCTGGGTGCGGCTGTGGGACATCGGCGTGGAGGCTCCGGAGGCCTACACGTTGCCCTCGGCGGCCGCGCTCGCGGTGGTCGGTCTGCTGCACCTGCGCCGCGACCGGCGGGCGAGCACGATGACCGCGCTCGGTCCGGCGCTCGGCCTGGCGCTCGTGCCGAGCCTGTTGTGGGTGCTGTGGGAGCCGGCGACGCTCCGCTCGGTGCTGCTGGGGGCTGGTTGTCTGCTGCTGCTCGTGGCCGGCCTCCGGATGCGATGGACGGGACCGGTGGTGTTCGCGGCAACGGTGGGGGCGTGCGTCGTACTCCGACACGCCGGGCCGTTCGTCGATGAGGCGGTGCCGCGCTGGGTGCTGATCGCGACCGCGGGGGCGCTGCTGATCGGCATGGGCATCAGCTGGGAGCAGCGGATGCAGGACGCGCGCAAGGTGCTCGGCTACGTGCGGGCACTGCGTTGACGGGTGCTGCGTTGAGCGAGGGTCAGGCCTGGTCGTCCCGACGACGCTGCTCGGGAACCATCCCGCTCAGCAGCTCGCGCACTTCGGACTCGCGGTAGCGGCGATGTCCTCCAAGAGTCCGGATCGAGCTCAGCTTGCCGGCCTTGGCCCATCGGGTGACCGTCTTGGGGTCCACTCGAAACATCGCCGCGACTTCGGCAGGGGTGAGCAACGGTTCCGACTCAGGCGGTCGCGTGTTCATGCGAGCCTCCCTCACTGTCGATACCAACCCGTGCCGGCGGAAACACCCAACCCGCACGCTCGCTACAGTCTGACACCTCGAGGGTAGCCCGAGGGGGAAATTCGCGACAATGACCCATATGAGTCACGAACGGGGCGGCGCTCGGCATTCTGGACAGCGCGCCGCTTGAGCCGAGTCGCGGCTTCGGCTGCACTTTCGTAGGCTGGGCGTGAGCGCCCGCACCACCCCCGCAGGCGTGACCTCTACCGCCCGCCCACCCTCGCGGGCCCGATACGGAAGGGTCACCACCGTGACCGACATCAAGCAGGCGCCCACCGGAGTCTTCGAACGCGCCAGCGGGCACGAGCAGGTCGTCTACTGCCACGACGAGGCCAGCGGCCTCAAAGCGATCATCGCCGTCTACTCCACCACCCTCGGCCCCGCGCTGGGCGGCACCCGGTTCTACCCCTACGCCAGCGAGCAGGACGCGCTCGAGGACGTGCTCAACCTGTCGAAGGGGATGGCCTACAAGGCGGCGCTCGCCGGCCTCGACCTCGGCGGCGGCAAGGCCGTGATCATCGGGGACCCGGCCCGGATCAAGACCGAGGCACTGCTGCGCGCCTACGGCCGCTTCGTGCAGTCGCTGAACGGCCGCTACTACACCGCCTGCGACGTCGGCACGTTCAGCGAGGACATGGACCACATCGCCCGCGAGTGCTCGTTCGTCACCGGCCGGACCGTCGCCCACGGTGGCGCCGGCGACTCGTCGGTGCTCACCGCTTTCGGTGTCTTCCAGGGCATGCGCGCCGCCGCCGAGGTCACCTGGGGCGTGCCGACGCTGCACGGCCGCACGGTCGGGGTCGCCGGCGTCGGCAAGGTCGGCCACCACCTGGTCAGCCACCTCGTCGAGGACGGCGCCGACGTCGTGGTCACCGACGTGAACCCGGCCGCGGTCGCCCGGGTGCGCGAGGACCATCCCGCGGTGCGGGTCGTCGCGGACGCCGACGCCCTGGTCGCCACGGAGCTCGACGTCTACGCTCCCTGTGCCCTCGGCGGCGCGGTCACCGACGACGTCGTCGGCACGCTCAGCGCGAAGGTGGTCTGCGGCGCCGCGAACAACCAGCTCGCGCACGAGGGCATCGAGAAGAGCCTGCAGGACCGCGGGATCCTCTACGCGCCCGACTACATGGTCAACGCCGGTGGCCTGATCCAGGTCGCCGACGAGCTCGAGGGGTTCTCCTTCGACCGCGCCAAGCAGCGCGCCGAGAAGATCTTCGACACCACCCGGCAGGTCTTCGCGCTCGCCGCCGACGAGGGTGTCCCGCCCGCGGTGGCCGCGGACCGGCTCGCCGAGCGCCGGATGACCGAGGTCGGCCGGCTGCGCGGGATCTGGCTCGGCTGACACCGAGCTGACCCCTGGCTGACACCGGGGCACGCTGAGAACGCGTGTGGGGCGGTGGCGTCAGCCACGGCTCCCGTCGCGCGACTCAGGGTAACCGGCCCACTCGTCGTCCTCGTCCGCCTCGACGGGCTCGTCAGAGCTCGTGGTCGGCTCGCCATGCAGCTCCCGGGCCAACGCGCTCAAGTCCGTCTCGTGTGAGCGGTACTTCAAGTCGCGGGCAACCTTGGTCTGCTTCGCCTTCGCACGGCCGCGCCCCATAGGGTCGACCCCCTCGCACACTCGGCCGGAGTCACGGATACCTGCCCCGCGGCGGCCAGTCAAGCGGCTGTCGCGGATGAAGGGATTCGCGCGTCCGGTCTCTCGTTCGTATTTGTCCTGGGTCAACCGTACCTGCCTCACACCAATTCCCGCACATCGACGGTGTGATCCGCGCCGATCCCGCGGTGAAGAGGCGGTGACCGGGCGGTGACCGGGCGGTGACCGGGCGGGCTACCAGCCGGGGTGACGGCCGCTCAGCGTGACGGTCGCCGCGGATGCCGCGTCCACGGCGGTGGAGGCGCTGCGGACCTCTCCGGCGACCCAGGCCGTGATCCCGTGGCCCTCGAGCAGCGTGATCGCGCGGTCCGCGTCGGCGGCGGTGGTCAGCGCCACCATCCCGACACCGCAGTTGAGGGTCCGCTCCAGGTCGGCCTGTGCCACCGAGCCGACCCTGCGGACGATGTCGAAGACCGGCGGCGGCGTCCAAGTGGCCCGGTCGAGCGTGGCCACCAGCTCCTCGGGCAGCACCCGGGCGAGGTTGGCGGCGAGGCCACCGCCGGTGATGTGCGACATGGCATGGGTCTCGGTGCTGCGGGCCAGGTCCAGGCACGCCTTGGCGTAGATCCGGGTCGGCTCGAGCAGCTCCTCGCCGAGCGTGCGGCCCAGCTCGTCCACGGAACGGTCCAGCGCCCAGCCGGCGCCGCCGTCGGCGGTCGGAGCAAGCAGCACGTGCCGCACCAGGGAGTACCCGTTGGAATGCAGGCCGCTGGAGGCCATCGCGACCACGACGTCGCCGGGCCGGACCCGTCCGGGACCGAGCAGGTCGGCCGCCTCCACGACACCGGTGGTGGAGCCGGCCACGTCGTACTCGTCCGGCCCGAGCAGGCCGGGGTGCTCCGCGGTCTCGCCGCCGATCAGCGCACAGCCGGCCTGGACGCAGGCCTCGGCGATGCCCTGCACGATCGCCGCGATCCGCTCCGGGACCACCCGGCCGGTGGCGATGTAGTCGGTGAGGAACAACGGCTCCGCGCCGCACACGACGAGGTCGTCGACGAGCATGCCGACCAGGTCGAAACCGATCGTGTGGTGCCGGTCCAGGGCCTGCGCGATCGCGACCTTGGTCCCGACACCGTCGGCCGAGGAGGCGAGCAGTGGCCGGGTGTAGTCCTTGAGGGCGCTGGCGTCGAACAGGCCGGCGAACCCGCCGATGCCGCCGATCATCTCGGGGCGCCGTGCCTTCTCGATCCAGACCTTCATCAGCTCGACGGCCTTGTCGCCGGCGTCGATGGACACCCCGGCGGCCTCGTACGTCGCACGCCCGGCGGTCATGGGCGGCCCAGGGAGTCGCCGGCGCCACCACCGGGGGTCAGGGAGAGCCCTGGGACCTCGTCGGTGACGACGATCTCGCTGTTCACCTCGAGCAGGTGCTTGCCGAGGTGCTCGTCCTCGGGCAGCGGGACCGGGTAGACGCCATCGAAGCAGGCCCGGCACAGGTTGTCCTTGGGCACCGTCGTCGCCTCGATCAGCTCCTCGAGGGAGATGTAGGCCAGCGAGTCGGCGTCGATCGAGCGGCAGATCTCGTCGACCGACAGCCCGTTCGCGATCAGCTCGGCGCGGGTGGCGAAGTCGATGCCGTAGAAGCACGGCCACTTCACCGGCGGGCTCGAGATCCGGACGTGGACCTCGCGGGCCCCCGCCTCGCGTAGCATCCGGACGAGGGCACGCTGGGTGTTGCCTCGCACGATCGAGTCGTCCACGACGACCAGCCGCTTGCCCTCGATCACGTCGCGCAACGGGTTGAGCTTCAGCCGGATCCCGAGCTGCCGGATGGTCTGCGACGGCTGGATGAACGTGCGTCCGACGTACGAGTTCTTCACCAGTCCGGAGCCGTAGGGGATGCCGCTGGCCTCGGCGTACCCGATCGCGGCGGGGGTGCCGGACTCGGGCACCGGGATCACCAGGTCGGCGTCGGCCGGGAACTCCTTGGCGAGGCGGCGGCCGATCTCGACGCGCACGCTGTGCACCCGCTGGTCGTTCATCATCGTGTCGGGGCGGGCCAGGTAGACGAACTCGAACAGGCAGTGCTTGGGCGCCGGCTCGGCGAACTTGCGGGTGCGCAGGCCGTCCTCGTCGACGGCGATCAGCTCACCCGGCTCGAGCTCGCGGATGAAGGAGGCGCCGACGATGTCGAGGGCCGCGGTCTCCGAGGCGACCACCCAGCCGCGCTCGAGACGGCCGAGCACGAGCGGCCGGATGCCCTGCGGGTCGCGGGCGGCGTACAGCGTGTTCTCGTCCATCCAGACGAACGAGAACGCGCCGCGGACGGAGGTGAGCACCTCGGCGGCGTTCTCCTCCAGGCTCTTGTCCGGGTGGTGCGCGAACAGCGCGGTGACCAGGCTGGTGTCGTTGGTGGAGGCCTCCATCGACCGCCGCGGCACGTCGAGCTCACCGACGGCGGGGGCGAGGCCCTCGACCCGCTCGGCGAGCTCGCGGGTGTTGGTCAGGTTCCCGTTGTGGGCAAGGGCGATCGAGCCGGTGGCGGTGGGCCGGAAGGTCGGCTGCGCGTTGTGCCAGGTGCTCGCGCCGGTGGTGGAGTAGCGCGCGTGGCCGACCGCGAGGTGGCCCTTGAGCGACTCCAGCGTGGACTCGTCGAAGACCTGCGAGACCAGGCCCATGTCCTTGAAGACCAGGATCTGGCGGCCGTTGCTGACCGCGATACCGGCCGACTCCTGGCCGCGGTGCTGCAGCGCGTAGAGCCCGTAGTAGGTGAGCTTGGCGACGTCCTCGCCGGGCGCCCACACGCCGAACACGCCACACGCGTCCTGCGGGGAGCGGTCGTGGGGGTCGAGGTCGTGGCTCAGGCGGCCATCGCCGCGGCGCACATTGGAGGGCACGCCGAGGAGTCTACGGGTGACCCGCCGCCCCCTCCCAATCCTCCGCCGAGTTGTCAGGGTGTGTGGCCCCTCCGGGGGCCGTAGACCCTGACAACTCGGAGTCAGAGGGTGTTGAGCAGCAGGGCCTCGGCGAGGCAGACCCGTTCGAACTCCCGCAGGTGCAGTCCCTCGTTGGCGCCGTGGGCGCGGGTGTCCGGGTCCTCGACACCGGTCACGAGTACGGCGGACGCCGGGAACGCCTCCTGGAACGCGGCGATGAACGGGATCGAGCCACCCACACCGATGTCCACCGGGTCGGTGCCGTCCCAGGCCTCCTTGAACGCCGCCCGCGCCGTGTCGTAGACCGGCCCCTGCGCCTCGATCACACCGGGCTGTCCGCTCTCGCGGCCCTTGGTGACCGTGACCTTCGCGCCCCACGGGGCATGGGTGTGCAGGTGCTCGACGAGCTTGTCCAGGGCGGCGGTGGCCTCGTCGCCGGGCGCGAGCCGCAGCGAGACCTTGGCCCGCGCCGTGGGGATCAGCGTGTTGCTGGCCTCCGCGGTGCGGGTCGCGTCCAGGCCGATGATCGAGATCGACGGCCGGGTCCACAGCCGCTCCACGTGGGACCCGGAGCCGATCAGGCCCACCCCGTCGAGGACCGACGACTCGGCCCGGATCCGGTCCTCGGGGTAGTCCAGGTCGCTCGCCGGGCCGGAGACGAGACCTTCGACGGCGACGTTGCCCTCGTCGTCGTGCAGGGTGGC
>DASSBE010000212.1:0-3105 GCA_035699065.1 Nocardioidaceae bacterium | reverse complement strand
GGTGGACCTGGTGCTCGTCGACGGGCGCAAGGAGCTGGCCCGCGCGCGGGACCTGGGCCGGCTGATCCACACGACCGGGACGAGCGCGCCCGTGGCGCTGATCACCACCGAGGGCGGGCTGACCGCGGTGCAGGCGGACTGGGGGTTCGACGAGGTGCTGCTGGCCACCGCAGGTCCGGCGGAGGTGGAGGCCCGGCTCCGGCTGGCGATCGGTCGGCTCGCCGCGGCCGGCCAGCGCGAGCCGGAGGACCCCGACGCACACGTGATCCGCTCCGGTGAGGTCACGGTCGACGACGCGACGTACACCGCGAGGGTCGGCGGCCGCACGCTGGACCTGACGTTCAAGGAGTTCGAGCTGCTGAAGTACCTCGCCCAGCACCCGGGCCGGGTGTTCACCCGCGACCAGCTGCTCCAGGAGGTGTGGGGCTACGACTACTTCGGCGGCACCCGCACCGTGGACGTGCACGTGCGGCGGCTGCGCGCGAAGCTCGGTCCCGAGCACGAGACACTGATCGGCACGGTGCGCAACGTCGGCTATCGGTTCGTGCTGCCGCCCAAGGAGGCGAAGGAGCGCGAGCCGGTCTGACCACGCAGGTCGATCAGCGGCCGCACGGCGGTCCCGCGACCACCCGTTCGGCCTATGTCCTTGGGGCGGCCGGCACGCCACGCTGGATCTTGGGCAGGCGGTAGATCCAGCGAGAGGGCACTCCGTCATGAAGCAGCAGTCGTTGACACTCCCCCGTCAGCCGGACCGGTCCAAGGGACCTCGTGGGCGCACGTCGGTGCAGCTCCCGCTCTGGCGGGTGAACCTGCTGCGCGTGGGCTACCTCGTCATGGGCGGAGGCCTGGCCATCCGCAAGTGGCCGCTGCTCTTCGACCACGAGCAGTGGGGGCTGATGGAAGGGACCGTCCAGTGCATGCTCGTGGCGATGTCGGTCCTGGCGCTGCTCGGCCTTCGCTATCCCGTCCGGATGCTGCCGATCC
This sequence comes from Nocardioidaceae bacterium, assembly GCA_035699065.1. Lineage (GTDB taxonomy): Bacteria > Actinomycetota > Actinomycetes > Propionibacteriales > Nocardioidaceae > Nocardioides_C. The sequence goes on along the minus strand of DASSBE010000212.1, from coordinate 2,121 downwards.
TGCTGTTCGAGGTCGCCTGGAAGCTGACCTGGCTCGGGGTCGTCGCACTGCCGCTGTGGTGGGACGACAACCTCGAGGGCGCCACGCGCACCCAGACCGACGCGGTGCTTTGGGTGGTGATCATCATCGCAGTGATCCCGTGGGGCTACGCATTCAAGCAGTACGTGAGGGCACCTGGCGATCCCTGGCGTCGGAGCCGGTAGCGGGTCAGGGACCCAGCGGGTCAGGGGGTCGCCGGCGTCGCCAACGGGTCAGTCGCCTTCGCCGGCTTCGCGGGCTCCTCGCTCGCCGCGACGACCGGTTTCGCGGTCGGTTCGACGACCGGTTTCGCGGTCGCTGTGCGGACCGGAGCAGCGGCTGGCTCCGGGACCGGGATCGCACGGATCGGCTGCGGCATGCGACGCCGCTCCGCCTTCTTCACGTCCGCGTCCAACGTGTCCTCGAGCCAGCCGAGGAACAGCAACAACCCCAAGCAGCAGAACGGGGTGAGCGCCGACAACGCAACCAGCACAACAGGATGCATCGTGTTCCTCGGGTCCGTTCTCCGTGACAGTGTGATCGGTCAGGCAGTGCCCACATCCGCCGCCCGTATGCGTTTCGACCTAGGGTGGGCCGGGTGAGCCCCGACACGCGCGTGTTGCAGATCGAGCCGTCCACCTTTGCCTGGGAGTCCCGGACCGGCGTCGCCGAAGGGGTACGTCGGACAGTGAGTGCTGCGACCGGCGCGGACGGAGGGAGCCCGCTCGACGAGGCCGCCCTGTTGTCGTTGCGACACAAGGGACTGGAAGGGTCCTCGTTGTGGGTCGCCGGCTCCCCCGACGACCGGCTGACCGGGTTCGTGCTGGCCGATGCGCCATTCGGGTCGACCGGGGACCACGAGCTCAACCTCGTGGTCGCGCCGGGCTCCCGAAGCCGGGGCATCGGCCGCGCGCTGGCCTCGGCTGCGCTCGCGGCGTTCCCGGGCGCGAACCTCTCGGCCTGGTCGCACGGCAACCACCTGGCCGCCGCGGCCCTCGCCTCCGACCTCGGCTTCGACCGGGTCCGTGACCTGTGGGTGATGCGGCGGTCGCTCGACCTCCCGTTGCCTGCCCTCACCGGTGACCTCGGGGCGTCCGTCGTACGCCCCTTCGAGCCGGGGCGCGACGAGGAGGCGTTCCTCGAGGTCAACGCCGCGGCGTTCGCGCACCACCCGGAGCAGGGAGACCTGACGCGGGCCGACCTGGACCTGCGGATGGCCGAGGACTGGTTCGACCCGGCGGGGTTCTTCCTCGCGACCGCGGCGGACGGCCGGTTGCTCGGGTTCCACTGGACGAAGGTGCATGCGGGCGACCCGTCGTACGGCGAGGTCTACGTGGTCGGCGTCGCGCCGGAGGCGCAGGGTTCGGGGCTCGGCAAGACGCTGACGCTGGCCGGCCTGCAGCACCTGCGCTCGCTCGGGCTGGGCGAGGTGATCCTCTACGTGGAGTCCGACAACGACGCGGCGGTGGCGGTGTACCGGGGGCTCGGCTTCAGCCATGCCGAGGAGGACACGCACGTGATGTACCGCCGGGACGGGTCGGCGGGTTAGAGCGCGGCCTTGAGCTTCGCGGCGATCTCGGCCACGGCCGCCCGGTTGCTGCGGCCGACGCCGATGATGTTCGCGAAGCCGTGGATGAAGCCCGGGTACCGCTTCAGCTCCACGGGCACACCGGCGTCCGCGAGCCGGCGCGCGTAGGCCTCGCCCTCGTCGCGCAGCGGGTCGAAGCCGGCGGTGACCACGAAGGCGGGCGCCAGGTCCGGCGGGAGCTTCTCGGTGAAGTGGACCGAGACCCTGGGGTCGCGTGGGTCGTGGTCCGGCGTCAGGTAGGACGTCTGGGCGAGCTCGATGAAGTCACTGGTGAGGAAGAACCCCTCGCCGAACATCCTGCGGCTCTCGCTGTGCTCGGCCATGTTCGTGACCGGGTAGAGCAGCAGCTGGTGGGCCACCGGGAGGCCGGCCTCCGCGGCGAGGATCGCGGTGACCGCGCTGAGGTACCCGCCGGCCGAGTCGCCGCCGACCGCGATCCGGGCCGGGTCGACGCCGAGCTGGTCGGTGTTCTCCACGACCCACTGGAAGGAGGCCCAGCAGTCGTCGACGGCCGC
>DASSBE010000211.1:0-22138 GCA_035699065.1 Nocardioidaceae bacterium | reverse complement strand
AGCATGCTCGGGAGTGTCTTCGTCGCCGGGGTGGACTCCGCCCTCTCAGCGTCCCTGTCACGGGGCGGGCGGCTCTCTGTGCTCCACCGGTCGGCGGCTACTTGGCTCCGTCAACGCAGTGGCGCGAGTCTACGAGAACGGCCCTGGCTGCCGCGACCCGGTTTCCTCCGGACTGCGCTCGCGCGGCGGCCAGTCAGGCTCAACGACTCAGTTGCTCGCTGACGAACCGCCGGGGGTCGTGTTGTCGATGGTGAGCACCGTGGACGTGGTGTCCGCTCCGAAGCTTGCGGTCAGCGTGACCGTGTCGACCTTCTTGCCGGGAAGCCTCACGTCGAAGCTCAACGGCAGAGTCTCCTGACCCGCGGCGATATCACAGCTGAACCGGTTGTCGGTCTGCTCGCAGTCTGCGGGCGCCGACACAAGGTTGGTGTCGCCGGACTCCGACGTGAACTCGAACTCAATGCTGGCGGGTCCTTCGGGGAGGCCGGTCAGGGCGGTCCCGATGGTGAAGGCATTGTTCCCGTGGTCCACCTCGACGCCCAGGTGGCTGTCGAACTTCAGGGCTGAGACCGGCACTTCATCCGGATCCAGCGTGAGGGACGGGGCCGTGTTGTTGCTCTGGTCGGGGTCGAGGTAGTCGCCCGTAAAACTCTCGAGGCTCAAGCTGAGCTCCTGCGCCTCGGTGTTCGGCAGCGTCACCGTGAAGGTCAGGTCGAAGGTTCCGGTCACCTCCTCGCACAGAATCTGCGTGGCAGCTGCTGTCGAGACCTGTGCGGAGCAGCTCGCCGGGCCGATGTTGCTGAGCACGACATCGGGCGGCAGCGTCAGGTTGAACAACATGTCGCCCGCGACCGGCGGTGCGCTGACCGTGCTCGTCAGGTCGTACGTCGTGTCGCTGTTGTCGAGGTTCTCCCGCAAGTCGCTCACGGCGAAGTCGAACTTCGCGGGGACGAGGCGGGTCGACGAAGAGTCATTGCTCAGGACCGGGTCGGTGTAGTCGCTCGGAGTGTCGAGCCGGATGGAGATCCGGTCCGAGGTTCCCGTCGGAAGGAAGACGGTGAAACCGACGTCGAGCTGCTTCGCCGGGCTCGTGCACTCAACCGTGTCGTCGGAGACGTAGAGGCACTCCGCCCCCTGGTCGCCGGTCGCCATGCCGAAGCTGGCCTCCCCGGCATCACTGGTGAGCGTGAACGTCAGCTTCTCGACACCCTCGGGGACGGCACCGACACGACCCACGACTCGGAAGGCGTCCTTGCCGTCGGCGCCGAGGGTGAAGCCAGTCTGATGCACGCCGGAGAACTTGAAGTCGTGCTCGACCAGGCCGGACCCTGCAGGCGGTACGAACAGGAACGGCCCGTAGGTGTTGTCATCCGAGTCGGTCTCGTCGTGCCCGATGGCAGACACCTTGATGGTGAGGTTGTCGTGATCCATCGAGGCGGGAAAGTCGAGAGGCAGCCTGATCGTGTACCTGGAAGGTGCGTCCATCCGGGCGCTCACCATTCCTGCGCCCAACGCGTCAAGCGAAGGTGCGCAGACGGCCCGCCTGGCCGCGTCCGCAGTCACTACGCATTCCGGGGACGTCACGGTGCTGAAGGTGGTCTCGCTCGAGGCCAGTTCAACTCGTACCGTCGTCGGTCCGGCCGGCAGGTTCGTGACCGGGATGACCAGAGTCGTACCCGAGGCATCGAAGGAAACCGTTCCGAGGCGCAGGTCCGCCGTTGGGCGGGACGGAGACGTCGTGGGACTGGTCGGCGGATCCGTCGGGCGCGCTGCCGGATCGGACGGAGGGCCGCTCGTCGCGGTGCCCGGGCCGGCGGGCGAACCATCGACCGGCGTGGTGGCTGTGTCGCCGGGTTGGGTCGCATCGGCAACGGTCGCGGTCCCGGGCTGAGTCGTCGCGCCGGGCAGCGACGACGGTGCCGACGAGATCAGATCGACGGCCGGGAAGAAGGCGTTCGGCGTTGCCGGCGTGTGCGCCGGCCGAGCGGGGGTCGTGCCGGGCGACTTGGTGGCGGGCAGCTCCGGCGGAACGGCCGCGTTCGGTGAGGCCGGAGAAGTTGACGTGACCGGATCCGCCGTGACCACCGGGTCGTGGCCCCCGGTCGTGATCAGGAACCCTGCGGTCGCGACGGCCGCGACCCCGGCCGCCACCGCACCCGCCGTTGCGGCGCCCGCGTTGCCGGCGACCGTGTCGCGGAGCCGACCGACGACCGCGAGCAGGCCCGTCGCGCCGGCCGCGCCGGTGGAGGCCAAATAGCCCGTGGCCGCCGCACCCAGCAACAGCGGAGCGATGATCGCGGCGAGATTGGAGTTGACGTCGGTCAACTCCAGGTACATGGCCGTGCAGCGGCGGCACTCGTCGAGGTGCCCCTCCACCTTGGCCGTGTCACGCCGGGACAGACCCTTGCGGACGTAGCCGCCGAGGTGCTCGTTGACCCAGCGGCACTCTTCGGAGGAGGTGTCGGCCAGGTGCATGGTCAAGAACGCCTGGCGCAGCCCCTCTCGGGCGCGGTAGGCCAGGGCCGAGACCGAGTTCGCGCTCATCCCGAGCAGTGGGGCGATCTCGGCGGGCTTCTGCTCCTCGACCTCGAGGTGCCACAGCACCAGCTGCCAGCGCTCGGGGAGCGACGCGAACGCCTTGGCGGCCGCGCCGTGCTCGAAGTCGGCGACGGCCGTGTCCTGGAACGGGATCCCCGGATCGAACTGCGACATGTCGTCGGAGGTCTGCAGCTTGGCCCCGGCCCGGATCCGATCGACGTGGAGTCGTCGTACCGACGTCAGCAGATATGCGCGGAAGGCCACGTCCGGCCCGCCGCCGCCCTGGAGGACCTGCAGCACCTTGGCGAACGCCTCGGAGACCAGGTCATCGACGTCCGGGCCGCGGGCGAGCTGCCGGCCGAGCCGGTTAGCGGCCTCGACGTGCCGGGAGAAGAGCTCACCGTAGGCAGCAACGTCCCCGCCGCGTACGCGCGAGATCAGCTCGGCGTCGCTAGGCGCATCGATGTCGCTCAGCAGTTCACTCATGTATGGATAAGACGCAATCGAGGTCGAATCGTGACGGGTCGCCACGCGTGATACAGGTAAAAAGTAGCCCCTGTGAAGTGCCCGCGTACGGCGTTGTCGATTTCTCTTACTTCAGGGCTGGGCAAAGAATCTGAGGAATATCGGGCGAAACCGCGTCATAGGGCGGGCCCGGTGCCGTCTCTGGGATGTAGGTCGCCGCCACTGCACGGGGGGTGGCGGCAACCGCGCGGACGGAGGTGGACGGGAATGGCGATCTTCACCTCGTTCACTCGTCGCAGGTCCGCGATGGCGGAACGGGCACCGGAGGGGGATCTCCCCGAGGCGATTCGGCAGGCGCTGCCGATGCGCTTCGAGGCGGTCGCGGAGGCTCTGGCGTCCGACACCGACACCATCGCGGCCTGCACTGTGGTTGGTCGCGACGTAGCCCGGGACGGTGCCGCCCTGGGAGAGGCACTGCACGGGCTACGCGCGACCTTCACCCTGGTCAAGGGGACGTCCCCCGACTTCGCGTCCACCGAGGCGCTCTCGGTGGCGTGGAGCGAGGCCACGCTCGAGTACCTCCACCAGCTGTCCTGCGAGGACCCGCTGACGGGGCTCGCCAGCCTTGCGCACGTGCGGACCCGGCTGGCGGAGCTGTACCGCGACGCCGAGCAGACCGATGTCGCCGTGCACGCAAGCCATGCCCTCGTCGTGGTCGAGATGTGCTTCGCGGGACGTCCGCACGCCGCCGAGCACACGTTCACCCGTGCCCTGCGCCTGGTCCAGGTCACCGAGGCGATCCGTGCGGTGTTCTCCGGCGGCGAGACAATCGGCCGCCTCGGACTGGACAGGGCTGTTGCCGTCGTACGCCGTGACCCCGAGCTCGGAACCTCGGTCGCCATGCTGCGCGAGTTCTTGGGCGGCCTGGACCTGGGGGCCGCAGAGGTGCGCGTGTGGATCGAGGGGCTTCCCCCGGTCGCGCACTCGGCGACCCGCCTGCTCGACGAGCTCGCCCGCTGATTCCCACCGCACGCGGGGGAGCGGTGGGAGTCATAGGGGCGCACTGTGGGTGCGGCCCACTAACCTGACCTCTATGTGTGGTCGATACGCCTCCAGCCGGCGTCCCGAGGACCTCGTCGAGGAGTTCGAGATCGACAAGGCCGAGGTCCAGGAGACGCTCGCGCCCGACTACAACGTCGCACCGACCAAAGAGGTGTACGCCGTCGTGGAGCGACCGCTCTCGAAGCAGAAGGAGCTGCCGCCGGAGCGCCAGCTGCGGGTGCTCAGCTGGGGCCTGGTCCCGTCGTGGGCGAAGGATCCCTCGATCGGCAACCGGATGATCAACGCCCGGATGGAGACCGTCGCGGAGAAGCCCGCGTACAAGAAGGCGTTCGCCGTACGACGCTGTCTGCTGCCGGCCGACGGCTACTACGAGTGGTACACCACGGACCAGAAGACGAAGGCCGGCAAGCCGCTCAAGCAGCCGTTCTTCATCCACCGCGCCGACGGGGGCGTGCTGGCGATGGCGGGCCTCTACGAGATCTGGCGCGACCCGACGCGCGCGGAGGACGACCCGAATCGGTTCCGTTGGACATGCACGGTGCTCACCACCTCGGCCGAGGACGACCTCGGCCGGATCCACGACCGGATGCCGTTGCTGGTGGAACCGGCGCGGTACGGCGCCTGGCTCGACCCGACCGTGTCCGACCCCGAGGACCTGCTCTCGCTGCTGGTCCCGGCGGCTCCGGGCCGGTTGCAGGCCTACCCCGTGTCCACCGAGGTCAACAACGTCAGGAACAACGGCCCGGACCTGCTCGAGCCGCTGGCGACCGAGCCACCCGACCCGGCCTGACCGCCCGATGAGCATCCAGCGCACCCTCTCGACGCCGCACGGGGACGCCCTTCTCGTCGTGGACAGGTCGAAGCAGCCGGTCGGCACGCTCCTGCTCAACCACGGTGCCGGCGGTGGGATCGACTCCGCGGACCTGGTCGCGCTGGCCGGGGCGCTGCCCCGCCACGGGATCTCGGTGCTCCGGCTGGAACAGCCGTGGAAGGTGGCCGGCAAGCGGCTCGCACCGCGGCCGCAGGTGCTCGATGACTGCCTGGTGGCGGTCGCGAACCAGATCCGTCCCCGCACCCCCCTGGTGATCGGCGGCCGCAGCGCCGGGGCTCGTGCCGCGGCCCGTTGCGCGCAGGGTCTCGGGGCGACCGGATTCCTCGCGCTGGCGTTCCCGCTGCACCCGCCGGGAAAACCGGAGCGGTCCCGCCTCGAGGAGCTGACCGGCGCAGGGCTGCCGACCCTGGTGATCCAGGGCGAACGAGACACCTTCGGCCGGCCCGGGGAGTTCCCCGCCGACTGCGACCTCGCTGTCGTCCCGGCGGCGGACCACGGCTTCCGGGTCCCGAGACGTGCCGAGATCACCCAGGAGGAGGCGCTCGGGATCATCGTGGAGGCCACCTTGGAGTGGATCGTGCGCGACGTGGTGGGGAATCGAACCGGTCGCTGAGTTGTTCAGCCCCCGAGAGACCACGGGGGTCACGACGATGAGGAGGCCACGTGCTCGCAACGATCCCGTGCCGGCCCGATGCGTCGGTCCGCCGCCCGTCGTACTTCGTGAACGCGCCGGTCACCCCGGTAGGCTGGACAGCGATGACTGACTCAGCCAACCCGGATCCGGAGCCCACCGAGGCACCGGAGACTGCCGAGCAGAGGTCGGCGCGCTTCGAACGCGACGCGATGCCCTACCTCGACCAGCTCTACTCCGCGGCGATGCGGATGACCCGGAACCCGCAGGACGCCGAGGACCTCGTCCAGGAGACGTTCGCGAAGGCGTACGCCGCGTTCCACCAGTTCAAGCCCGGGACCAACCTCAAGGCCTGGCTGTACCGGATCCTCACCAACACCTTCATCAACACCTACCGCAAGAAGCAGCGGCAGCCGCAGCAGTCGATGACCGAGGACATCGAGGACTGGCAGCTGCACCGGGCCGAGTCGCACACCTCCTCGGGGCTCAAGTCCGCCGAGATGGAGGCCCTCGAACGGCTTCCGGACAGTGATGTGAAGGACGCCCTGCAGCAGCTTCCGGAGGACTTTCGGCTGGCGGTCTACCTCGCCGACGTCGAGGGGTTCCCTTACAAAGAGATCGCAGAGATCATGGAGACACCGATCGGGACCGTGATGTCGCGGCTGCACCGCGGCCGCCGGCAGCTGCGCGAGATGCTCGAGGACTACGTGCGCGACCGGGGCCTGATGCCCGCCTCGACCGCTCCGGAAGACAAGGGAGGGGCGTCATGAGCTGCGGCGAGCCTCACGACAAGGACTGCGAAGAGGTCCTCGAACGCGTCTTCTTCTTCATCGACAACGAGATGGAGAACGCCGACAAGGGCGAGATCGAGCGGCACCTCGACGAGTGCGGGCCGTGCCTGCAGAAGTACGACCTCGAGCGGACCGTGAAGTCGCTGGTGGCGCGTTCCTGCGCCGAGCACGCGCCGGAGAGTCTGCGGGACAAGGTGCTGCTACGGATCCGTCAGGTCCAGGTGGAGATCACCGAGACCCGGATCATCACCGAGATCGAGTAGCGACGCGAAAAGACCCCGGGTGCCGTGGCAGCCGGGGTCTTCTGCAGATGCGCGACACGCGCAAGGAACGCCTGGGTTCAGGCGTTGGGGCGCTTACCGTGGTTCGCGGCCTTCTTCTTGCGGGCGCGGCGCTTGCGGCCAGTCTTACCCATGGTGTCCTCCTCAACGCCGATCGATGACATGCCCCGGCCGACTTCGGCACAAGGGTCCCCAATTGTCTCAGGTGTACCCCGGGTAGGGCTAATCGGCGCTGCCCGGCCGTGCTTGGATGGCCGCATGGAAACGGGTCTGAGCGCGACACTGGGGTTCACTGTCACCGACCAGGACACCGCCGCCGCGGTCGGCTCCGGAGACCTCGCGGTCCTCGCCACGCCCCGGTTGCTGGCCTGGGCCGAGGCGGCCACGTGTGCGGCGGTCGCGGGATCGCTGGCCGAGGGGCAGAGCAGCGTCGGCAGCCGGATCTCGCTCGAGCACCTCGCCGGAAGCCCTGTCGGTGCCCGGGTCTCGCTGACCGCCACGGTCGTGTACGTCGACGGGCGGCTGTTGCGCTTCGAGGTGGTCGCGTCCCACGCGCCGGCAGGGAAGGTCATCGCGCACGGTGAGGTGACGCGGGTCGTCGTCGACCGGGGACGGTTCCTTGCCCGGCTGGGCTAGTGGTGCGTCGGAAGCGGCAGGATGAACGCGAGCAGCTCGATGCCCTCGGCCGGTGACCAGTCGCGTTCGGGGAGCCGCTGGAACCCGAGCCGCTCGTAGAGCCGGTGTGCGGTAGCCATCTGACGCATGCTGCACAGCACGACGGCTTCGTGGCCGAGGTCGCGGGAACGCTGTAGGCAGTGCCGCACCAGCGCCTCGGCGACCCCTTGCCGCCGTGCCGTCGGGGCCACGCTCAACATCCGGAACTCACCCTCGTTGTCCCGGGCCAGCTCCGCGAACGGGGTCCCCGGCGAGCAGTAGGTCACCGAGCCGAGCACCTCGCGACCGTCGGCGGCGACCCAGACCTCGGCTTCTCGCGCCCGACGCTCCGCGTCGGAGAGCTCGTCGGAGTAGTCATCCTCGGCGTCCAGGAAGCCGTCGCCGTGGTAGGCATCCACCGTGATCCGTCCGACCGCGGGGAGGTCCCGGGGCTCCGCGAGCCGGATGCTGAACCCCATCACACGCCGAAGGTGCTGCGCGGGTACGGGGCGTTGACGTCCGTGATCACGTTGACCAGGTAGGGCATGTTCGCGGCGAACGCCCGGTCCAGCGCCGCTCCGATCTGGGTCGGGTCGGTCACCAGCTCGCCACCACCGCCCAGCGCGGTCACCACCTGGTCGTAGCGGGTCTGCGGGGCCAGGTCAGCCGCCACGTCATAGCCGTAGAGCATCTGCATGGGCTGCTTCTCCAGGCCCCACGCGGAGTTGTTGCCGCAGACCATGACCACCGGCAGCTTGTGCCGGACCAGGGTGTCCACGTCCATCAGCGACATGCCGGCGGCGCCGTCGCCGAGCAGCAGGACCACCTGGGCGGAGGGACGGGCGAGGCGTGCGGCGATGGCCGACCCCAGGCCGGCACCGAGACAGCCGTACGGCCCCGGGTCCAGCCAGCCGCCAGGACGCTTGGGCTCGACGTACTTGCCGGCGAACGACACGAAGTCGCCGCCGTCACCGATCACGACCGCGTCCTCGGCGAGCCGGGGCAGCAGCTCGCCGTAGATGCGGGCCGGGTGGATCGGGTCCGCCTCGGCCGACAGCAGCGCCCGGTCCCGCTCCGCGGCCGTGGCGACCGCATCCTGCAGCTGGGAGACCCAGGCTGACCAGTCGGGCTTGCGGAGCTGCTGCTCCAGGGCGTGCTGCAGGTCGTCGATCACCAGGGTGAGGTCGCCGGACGCCGACGCGGCGAGCTCGGCATGGCCGGAGACCTGGGCCTCGGAGTCGGCCAGGTGCACCACCTTGGCCGCGGGCGCACCGTCCTTGCCGCCGAAGACGCCGTAGCCGAGCCGGAAGTCGAGCGGGGTGCCGATCACGATCGCGAGGTCACAGGTACCGAGCGCGGTGCTGCGGGCCTTGGTGACCAGCAGCGGGTGGCCACCGGGGATGACGCCTCGGCCCATTCCGTTGGTGACGGCGGGGACGCCGACCGCCTCCACGAACCTGAGCGCGGCCTCGTCCGCACCGTCGGCCCAGACGTCGGTGCCGAGCACCAGCACCGGTCGCTGTGCCTGGGCGAGCAGCGCCCCGACCTCGGCGATGGCATCGGTGTCCGGCTCGACCCGCTTGCGGTCGCCCACGGCCGGGCGCTCCACCGAGGCCCGATCGAAGAACTGGTCCATCGGCACGTCGAGGAAGGCCGGGCCGCGGTGCGAGGTGCCCGCCACGGTGAACGCCTCGTCCACCGAGGTCGCGATGTCACCCACGTGGTGCACCGTGCGGGCCAGCTTCGAGATCGGCGCGATGATCGGCGGCTGGTCCAGCTCCTGGAGGCTGCCCGTCCCCCAGCGGTTCGACGGTGCTCGTCCGCCGACCACAACGAGCGGGGAGCCGGCGAACTGGGCCTGGGCGATCGGGCTCACGCCGTTGGTGACGCCGGGTCCGGCGGTCAGCACGGCGAGGCCGGGGACCCTGGTCAGCTTGCCGAGCGCTTCCGCCGCGAACACCGCGGTCTGCTCATGGCGGACGTCGACGATCCGCATCCGGGGCTCGGCGTGGACGGCACCGTCGTACATCGGGAACACGTGCGCACCGGACAGCGTGAACATGGTGTCGACTCCGTGCGCGGCGGCCACGGCGACGGCGTGCTCGCCGCCGTGGCCGTCGGCCAGGCTCTCGTGCTGCTCGGCGGGGTGTTCGGTTGCTTCGCTCATGACCGCAGGTTACCCGGTGGTAGTTCGCTGTCGGCCGCGGACTACGGGGTTCCCTTCGCGGGCTGGTCGGGCGACAGCTCGTCGAGAGGAAGCTCCTCGACGCCGGCGTCACCGGCATCGGCGTGGTAGTCGTCGGCGCTGGTGTGGTCACGGCCCGCGGGGACCTTCAGCGCTTTCAGCACCAGGGTGCCGAGCACCGCGACGACCAGGTTGATCACGAACGCGGTCAGCGCGATGTAACCCTTGGTGTCGGTGAAGGGCACGGTGGCCAGCGGGCCGCCGAAGTGGCTGCCGGGGTCCCCGACCACCGGCACCTGGTACGCCGTCCAGGTGCCGTAGGCCATGCCCACCGCCCAGCCCAGGAACAACGCCCAGCGGTGCATCCACCGGGTGTAGAGGCCGATCACGATCGCGGGCATGGTCTGCAGGATCCAGACGCCGCCCAGCAGCTGGAAGTTGATCGCCAGCTTGGTTGGCAGGCCCAGCACGAATACCAGTGCACCGAACTTGACCAGCAGCGAGATCAGCTTGCTCTGGGTGGCTTCCTGCGCCGGCGTCGCGTCGGGCTTGATGAACGCCTTGTAGACGTTGCGCGTCCACAGGTTCGCCGCCGCGATCGACATGATCGCGGCCGGCACGAGGGCACCGATCGCGATCGCGGCGAACGCGATGCCGGCGAACCAGCCCGGAAACAGCTCGTCGAACAGCGCCGGGACGGCCTGCTGGGCGTTCTCGACGTCGATGCCGGCCGCGATCGCGGCGAACCCCAGCAGCGCCAGCAGACCGAGCAGGAACGAGTACGCCGGCAGCAGGGCTGCGTTGCGCCGGATGACCGACCTGTTCTTGGTGGCCAGCACGCCGGTCAACGAGTGTGGGTACATGAACAGCGCCAACGCGGAACCGAGCGCGAGCGACGCGTAGGCCCACTGCGCCGCCGCCGGCGGGATGATGCCCTGGGCCGACGCGGCACCGGAGGCGATCGCATCGGCGTTCTCGGTGTTGAACGAGTCGAACGACTCCTTGGCCGAGGCGAAGATCCCGTCCCAGCCGCCCAGCTGCGTCGGCAGGTAGACCACCGCGACGATGATCACCAGGTAGATCAACGTGTCCTTGACGAAGGCGATCAGCGCCGGTGCCCGCAGCCCGGAGGCATAGGTGTAGGCGGCGAGCACCGCGAAGGCGACGAACAGCGGCAGGTCCTTGACGAACCAGGACGCGTCGGCCGCACCGCCGATGCCCATCACCTCGAGCACCACCTGGATGCCGATCAGCTGCAGCGCGATGTAGGGCATCGTGGCGAGGATGCCGGTGACCGCGACCGCCAGAGCCAGCGAGCGCGAGTCGAACCGGCCCTGGACGAAGTCGGCCGGCGTGACGTAGCCGTGCCGGTGCGAGACCGACCACAGCCGTGGCAGGAAGATGAAGATGATCGGGTAGAGCACGATCGTGTACGGGACCGCGAAGAAGCCCACGACGCTGCCGGCGTACAGCGTCGCGGGAACCGCGATGAACGTGTAGGCGGTGTAGATGTCGCCGCCGATGAGGAACCACGAGATGAACGTGCCGAACCCACGTCCGCCCAGTCCCCACTCGTCGAGGTTGTCCAAGGTGTCCCCGCGGCGCCACTTGGCGGCGAGGAAGCCCATCACGGTGACGAGCAGGAAGAAGAACAGGAAGACGGCCAGTGCGACCGGGTCGATGTCGGTCATCGGGACTCACCCGACCCGTCGGTGGGGTCGTAGGACTGGCCGCGGGCGGCGCGGTCGCGAGCGGTCGCGGTCTGGGACAGCTTGAAGGCGGTGAACGTCAGGATCGCGGCGACCGGACCAGGAGGAACTGGAACCAGTAGTAGAACGGGAAGCCGAACAGGGTCGGCTCTTCCTTGTCGTAGATGCCGACGAGCAGCGGCAGCACGATCGCGACGAGCAGGAGCAGGCTCACGATGAGCCAGAGGGGGCGGGTGCTGTGGGACCCGCGCGCTGAGTCAGGCAAGGCAATCACCTCCGAGAACGCCAGCAGCCGTGTCGCTGGTCATTCGAAGGTTTACCCAGAAGTGCTCGGCTCACGTCCCCGGCGGGGCAACACGTTCAGGCCAGGAGCCTCGGGTTGGACTGCCGGAGCCCGTCGATCAGGGCCAGCAGCAGGTCGGCGCGGCAGCTCGGCGGGTTCGGCGCCAGCGCCAGCTGCAGGTGCAGCGCCCGCAGGTAGGACTGCACGTTGCCGGTGACCAGGAACGGGTCGCCGTCCTCGCCGTACGCCGGGGCAGCGCCGTGGGCCAGCCGGGCCACCCAGGGCTCCAGCACGTCGAGCCCCAGCAGGTCCCGGCGCAACACCTTCAGCGTGGCGGCGGCGAGCCGGTCGGGCTCGCCATGGACGAGGTGGTGGTCGGTGGGCACCAGCAGCCGGTCCGCGAGCACGTCGAGCAGCACGGTGAGCTCCAGGCGGCCCATCGACTCGGCGCCGGCCAGCGCACCGATCGCGTCACCGCCGTGCGCCGCCGCGTGCGCCCAGCCCTTGCCCGGGACGAAACCGCGCAGGTCCTTCTCGCGCACGAGCCAGCCGGCGATCCGGTCGCCCCAGCCGAGGATCGTGTCGGCGGGGACGAGGTGCATCTGGTTGTCGCGGACGATGCACTCGGTCAGGGCCAGCGCGGAGAAGCTGCGGCGGAAGACGGAGTCCGTGCCGTTCTGGCCCAGGCCGACGTCGAGGCCGACTGCCATCCCGTCGCCGAGCCCTTCGAGGAGGTCGTCGTACACGCCGTCCTCGACCCACGCCGCGAGCGTGCTGTAGGCGATCCCGTCCCGGTTCCGCGGCTCCGGGTCGCCCAGCATCGCGGTCAGCTCGCTGGTCAGCTCGTCCAGCGGCCGGTCGTCGGGGACCTTGAGGCCATTGGCCTTCACCTGCTCCCAGAACGACTGCACCATGCGGGCAATCATCGCACTGCGAGCTCGTCGTTCCGGACGCGGGTGGCGCACTCACTAGGCTGTCCGGGTGCCTTCGCTCAACGACCTGGTCCGTGCCCACACCGACCTCGACGACCAGGACCTCGCGTGGCTGCACCTGCTGCTCGCCGACTGGCAGATCATCGCCGACCTGTCCTTCGCGGACCTGGTGCTGTGGCTGCCCGACCGGGAGGGCATCGGGTTCTGGGCCGGCGCGCAGATGCGTCCGACGACGGGGCCGACCGCCTATGTCGACGACCTGGTGGGCGCCTTCGTCCCCACCGGCCGCCGGCACCTGCTCGACTCCGCCTACGAGCACCAGCGGGTGGCCCGCGAGGGAGACCCCGAGTGGCGGGACGACATCCCGGTCCGGGTGGAGGCGATCCCGGTGCGACGCGGCGAGCGGATCCTGGCGGTGATCGCCCGCAACACCAACTTACTCGGCGTCCGCACCCCCAGCCGGCTCGAGCTCTCCTACCTGCAGACCGCCACCGACCTGACCCAGATGATCAGCAACGGGCTCTTCCCGTTTCCGGGACAGCGTTCGGACCACGCGGACTCACCGCGGGTCGGCGACGGGTTCGTCCGGATCGACGCGACCGGACGGGTCTCCTACGCCAGCCCGAACGCGCAGTCGGTCTACCGCCGGCTCGGGCTGTCCGGGGACCTGACCGGCCTGCACCTCGCGGAGATCACCCGCGACCTGGTGCCTGCGCAGCGTCGACCGGACGAGGAGACCCTCAGCGCGGTGCTGGGTGGCCGGCTGGCCACCGACACCGAGACAGGCAACGACGAGGCGGTGCTGATCCTGCGGTCCATCCCGCTGCGGCCCACCGGCGAGCACCTGGGCGCCCTGGTGCTGCTGCGTGACGTGACCGACCTGCGCAGCCGGGACCGGGAGCTGGTCACCAAGGAGGCGACGATCCGCGAGATCCACCACCGGGTGAAGAACAACCTGCAGACGGTCGCGGCTTTGCTGCGGCTGCAGGCACGGCGGATCGGCAGCGAGGAGGGGCGGCTGGCGCTGGAGGAGGCGGTACGGCGGGTGGGGTCGATCGCCATCGTGCACGAGACGCTCAGCCAGGCCTTCGACGAGCTCGTGGACTTCGACGACGTGGCCGACCGGCTGCGCCAGATGGTGGCCGAGGTCGGCGTCCGTGAGGCGGAGATCAGCTCGTCGCGCAGTGGCTCGTTCGGGACGCTGCCGGCGGAGACCGCGACGCCGCTGGCGATGGTGCTCACCGAGGTGCTGCAGAACGCCGTCGAGCATGCCTTCGGCGACGAGCCGGGAAAGATCGTGGTGACCGCGCGGCGGGCGGGCCGCCTGCTGCGGGTCACGGTGGAGGACGACGGGGTGGGCCTGCCCGACGGCTTCGACCCGGAGACCTCCACCAGCCTCGGACTCTCGATCGTGCGCACGCTGGTGGAGTCCGAGCTGGACGGGGCCTTGCAGATGGGGGCCGGTGCGGGCGGCGGGACCCGCGTGGACCTGGACCTCCCGCTCCCGCTGCCCTGAGGCTCAGGCGGTGCGGACCTTCGCGCGGGCGTTGCGGCGCTTGAGGGCGCGACGCTCGTCCTCGCTCATACCGCCCCAGACGCCGTGGTCCTGCCCCGCCTCCAGCGCCCACGCGAGGCACTGCTCGCGCACGTCGCAGCGTCGGCAAACCTGCTTGGCCTCCTCGATCTGCAGGATGGCCGGGCCGGTGTTGCCGATCGGGAAGAACAGCTCTGGGTCCTCGTCGAGGCATGCAGAGCGGTGGCGCCAATCCATGGCGGCGAACTCCTTATCTTGTGCTGAGACCTCCGGCTGGTGAGCCGGTCTGTCATCTGTCACGCCGTGCTAGTGCCCCACTGTTGTGAAGACATTCACGAGGTGTCCGAGCCGTTCACGATTCACGAGAACGAGTTCGGGGGTGGTCATCGATGTTCGGGCCGGTAAGGCCCGTCAGCCGGTGACCTCGTCGATCGTTGCAAGAGTTGGGGGCACAGGCAACCTTTTGGCGAGGTCACTTTCGTCACAGGCACCGACTGTATCGCCCGGTCTGGAACAACTCCAGAGGTCGCGGGTCCGGTCCAGACCCCTGCCGGTGTCCGGGCTGGGTAGGCTCTGGGTCCGTGACCCCCGCACCCGAGCCGCACCCGCCCGCGCCCGCACGGGGCCGGACGCCGACCCCGCTCGTGGTGGCCGCCTCGCTCGTGGTCGTGGAGGCGATCCTGCTCGTGCTGCAGGGGGTGGCCGAGGTGGTCGCCGTCTCCGGTGACCGGCTGGCGATGGGGGTCACGACCACGTTGTTCTTCCTGGCGTACGGCGGCGGGCTGGCGTTCTGCGCACGCGCAATGAACCGGCTCCACTCGTGGGCCCGGGCGCCGATCGTCGTGGCGCAGCTGATCCAGCTCGCCGTGGCGTGGAGCTTCTGGGGCGGGTCCACGTGGCCGGTCGCGCTCGGCCTCGCGCTGCTCGCCGTACTCGTGCTGGCCGGGATCTTCCACCCCGCCTCGATCGACGCCCTCGGCGACGACGCGGGCTGAGGCTCAGGCCGAGTCGGCTGTGTCGTCGGTCAGTGACTCACGCAGGTGCTCGAGGGTCTTGTTCAGCAGCCGCGACACGTGCATCTGCGAGACCCCGATCTCGGTCGCGATCTGCGACTGGGTCATGCCGCGGAAGAACCGGAGCGTGAGGATGTGCTTCTCCCGAGGGTGCAGCTGCTCGAGGAGCGGCTTGATCGACTCCCGGTTGTCCACACTCTCCAGCGCCTCGTCGTCCTCGCCGAGCGAGTCGAGCATGCTCAGCGCGCTGTCCTCGGTGGGGTCGGTGGCGTCCAGCGACAGGGTGGAGTAGGCGTTCGCGGACTCGAGCCCTTCGAGCACCTCCTCCTCGGTGACCCCGACCCGGGTCGCGATGTCGGAGATCGTGGGGGAGTGGCCCAGCGACTGGGTCAGCTCGGCGGTGGCGGCGGAGATCGAGATCCGCAGCTCCTGAAGCCGGCGGGGGACCCGGATGGCCCAGCCCTTGTCACGGAAGTGGCGCTTGATCTCGCCGACGATGGTGGGTGTGGCGTACGTCGAGAACTCGACGGCCCGCCCCAGGTCGAACCTGTCGATCGCCTTGATCAGGCCGATGGTGCCCACCTGCACCAGGTCGTCGAACGGCTCGCCGCGGTTGCGGAACCGCCGGGCGAGGTGCTCCACGAGCGGCAGGTGCAGGCGCACCAGCTCGTCGCGGATCTCGCTGTGCCGGGCCTCGGTGAGCCGGGGCTGGCCGAGCTCGCCGAACAGGCGCGTGCTTCGCTCGCGGATCTCGGCGATGCCCGGGGATCCGGCGGTCTGCTGGCCCATCATGGCTACGCCGGGTCTCCGCTGGTGCGGGAGAGGGTCACGGTGAGGGTGTCGCCGTCGACCTCCGCGTCGAGCGAGGTGGTCAGGGCCGAGAGGACCGTCCAGGCGAACCCGTCGTGGCTCGGTGGACGCGGTCCGTCGCAGGAGGCGGCCACGGCGACGCGCAACGTGTCGTCAGCGAGGAAGAAGGCGCAGTTGAGGTCCGAGCCGGCCAGCGCCTGCGGGAGCACCATCGCGCAGGCCTCGTCGACGGCGATCCGGAGGTCCTCGATGTCGTCGAGGGTGAAGTCGAGCCGTGCGGCGAGTCCGGCCGTGGCGGTGCGCAGCACCGACAGGAAGGCGCTGTCGGCCGGGATCCTCAGCTCGACGTCGGGACGGGAGTCAGCCACAGGGGAGTACCTCTTCGTGCGGCGGGCGGTGCATGGACGGGCGTGCTCCCCAAGACTAGACGGGGCCGGGCGAAAACTTCGCCCGGCCCCGCCGTGTCACACACCTTCGCTCGCGCCAGGTCAGGCCTTCTTGGTCTCCCAGAAGATCTCGGCGATCTCGTCGATCTTGGCGAGCAGGTCGTCGGCGGCCTTCGGGTCCATCGTCGCCTTCGTGCCCGTGCCGCTGGCCAGCTTGGTGGCCTCGTTGAAGAGCTGGTGCAGCTGCGGGTACTTCTCGAAGTGCGGCGGCTTGAAGTAGTCGCTCCAGAGCACCCACAGGTGGTGCTTGACCAGCTGGGACCGCTCCTCCTTGATGATGATGGCGCGCGTGCGGAAGTCAGGGTCGTCGTTGTCGGCCAGCTTGCCGATGATTGCCTTGATCGACTCCGCCTCGATGCGAGCCTGCGCGGGGTCGTAGACACCGCAGGGAAGGTCGCAGTGAGCGTGGACTTCAAGGGTCGGGGCGAACAGTCGCGCGAACATCCGTGGTCCTTTCTCTGGAACGTGTGGGTCAACCTGCTGCGACACTACTCCGGTGGTCGGAGGCAGGGTCATCAGGGCGTGGAGCGCGCTGGTACCCGTGTCCGGGAGGCGTATCCCCCGGCTCGGGCTGGCGGTGGTGCGGGGGCGGTCGATGCAGCCGACGCTGTACGACGGGGACCGGCTCGTCGTGCGCCATGGTGCTGTCGCGCGGCCCGGTCGGCTGGTCGTCGTACGCCTTCCCGACGGAGTCGTCGCGGTGAAACGGGCCACGCGCCGTGAGCCCGGTGGCTGGTGGGTCGAGCGGGACAACCGGGCGGAGGGCGTGGACTCGTGGGTGGTCGGTGCGATTCCCGACCCGGACCTGCTCGCGGTCGTGCTGTGCCGGGTGTGGCCGCTGGTGCGCCGGCGACCACATGCTGGCTAGCGCTCCGGCCATGCTCGGCCGCTGTGCCAGAATGTCACCACAGGGAGACCCCCGATCCGGTGCAGTTCCGCCGCCTCACCTCGCGATGACCGTTGAACTGCCAGCTTGTTTCCCCGAGACACGAAGGCACTGACCATGGTTGCATCAGTTCCGATGCCCGATCCCGAGAACCCACGCGCCGACGACCCTGTCTTCGAGCTGCACGCCGGCGGGAAGATGGAGATCGCCTCGACGGTCGCGCTGACCGGGAACGACATCCTTTCGATGGCCTACACGCCCGGGGTGGCCCGCGTCTGTGAGGCCATCGCCGAGGATCCGGCACTCGCCGACGACTACACCTGGGTGTCGAACACGGTCGCGATCGTCACCGATGGGACCGCGGTGCTCGGCCTCGGTGACATCGGGCCCACCGCGGCGATGCCGGTGATGGAGGGCAAGGCCATCTTGTTCAAGCAGTTCGGCGGCGTGGACGCCGTGCCGATCTGCCTGGACACCACCGACACCGACGAGATCGTGGAGACCGTGGTGCGGCTCGCCCCGAGCTTCGGCGGGATCAACCTCGAGGACATCTCGGCGCCGCGCTGCTTCGAGATCGAGCAACGGCTGAAGGCGCGGCTGGACATCCCGGTCTTCCACGACGACCAGCACGGGACCGCGGTCGTCGTGCTCGCCGCACTGCAGAACGCACTGAAGCTGACCGGTCGGGCGCTGGGGGACGCCCGGGTGGTGATCTCGGGCGCGGGAGCCGCCGGTGTGGCGGTCTCCCGGATCCTGCTCGCCGCCGGCGCGCGCGACCTCGCGGTCGTGGACCGGCGCGGCGTGCTGAGCTCGAACCGGGACGACCTGACCCCGGTGAAGCTCTCGCTGGCCCAGGACACCGCGGACACCACCGGCCGCGAAGGCGCCCTGGTGGACGCGCTCGACGGCGCCGACGTCTTCATCGGCGTCTCCGGGGGCAGTGTTCTCGAGGAGGCGGTCGCGCGGATGGCGAAGGACTCGATCATCTTCGGGCTGGCGAACCCGAACCCCGAGGTGCATCCCGACATCGCCAACCG
Source organism: Nocardioidaceae bacterium (assembly GCA_035699065.1). Lineage (GTDB taxonomy): Bacteria > Actinomycetota > Actinomycetes > Propionibacteriales > Nocardioidaceae > Nocardioides_C. Next base: position 4,049 of record DASSBE010000211.1, on the reverse strand, counting down.
GCACGCGCGGGTCGTGGCGACCGGACGCTCGGACTACCCGAACCAGATCAACAACGTGCTCGCCTTCCCCGGTATCTTCCGAGGCGCCTTCGACGTGCGTGCGACCGGCATCACCGAAGGCATGAAGCTCGCCGCGGCCGATGCGCTCACGGCGCTGGTCGGTGACGACCTGTGCGCCGATTGCGTGATCCCCTCACCGTTCGACAAGCGGGTCGGCACCGCCGTCGCCTCCGCGGTCGCCGAGGCGGCCCGTCGGGACAAGGTGGCACGCCGCTGAGAAGGACCCGCGGGTGAGCCGGACCCGCCTGTTCGGGCTCGTCCCGCGTCAGTAGGGTCGGGGACATGTTCGCTGTCTACGCCGAAAGCCTCTCCTCCGAGGACCCGCTGTCCGGACTCGTCGTCGGTGAGTGCCCCGAGCCCGAGGTCCCGGACGGGTGGACCACGGTGACCGTGAAGGCCGCAGCGCTCAACCACCACGACATCTGGTCCTTGCGCGGCGTCGGGCTCCGCGAGGACGCGCTGCCGATGATCCTGGGCTGCGACGCAGCCGGCCTCGACGAGGACGGCAACGAGGTCGTCGTGCACGCGGTGGTCAGTGACCCGTCCTGGAGCGGCGACGAGACCTTCGACCCGAAGCGGTCCCTGCTCAGTGAGCGCTTCCCGGGCACGTTCGCCGAGAAGGTCGCCGTACCGAGGGCGAATGTGGTCCCGAAGCCGGCGTCGCTGTCGTTCGAGGAGGCCTCGTGCCTACCGACGGCCTGGCTCACCGCCTACCGGATGCTGTTCACGCAGGGCGGGCTCCGGCCCGGCGACAGCGTGCTGGTGCAAGGCGCCGGCGGGGGCGTGGCCACGGCGCTCATCGCGCTCGCACGGGCCGGCGGGCTGCGGGTGTACGCGACCAGCCGCGACGAGACCAAGCGCGCGCGGGCGCTCGACCTCGGTGCGCACGAGGTCTTCGAGAGCAACGCCCGCCTCCCGCAGCGGGTCGACGCCGTGATGGAGACCGTGGGCAGGGCGACCTGGTCGCACTCGATCAAGTCCCTGCGACCCGGTGGCACCCTGGTGGTCTCGGGTACGACGAGCGGGGCGAATCCCGACAACGCCGAGCTGACCCGGGTCTTCTTCCTCCAGCTGCGGGTGATCGGGTCCACGATGGGGACCCGCACGGAGCTCGCCTCGCTGGTGAACCTGATGGACGTCACCGGGGTACGCCCGGTGATCGACCGCGTGCTGCCGATGACCGATGCCCGGGACGGGTTCTCGGCGATGGTCGAGGGTGACGTGTTCGGCAAGATCGTCTTCACGCGTTAGATGGCCACCCACCTGATCACCGGGGCCGGGTCGGGCATCGGCGCGGCGCTCGCCCGGCGGCTCTCCGACCGTGGTGACGAGCTGCTGCTGCTCGCGCGCAACCCGGAGCGCGGGGCCGAGCTCACCGACCGGCTCCCGGGCTCGCGGGCGGTCGTGGCCGACCTCGCCGACCCGGCCGGCCTCGCAGACACGCTCGCGGACCAGCGGCTGCCGGACCGGCTCGACTCCGTGCTGCACGTCGCGGGCGTGGTGGAGCTCGGCCCGGTGGCGGAGCTGACCGCCGACATCTGGCGCGCCACCCTCGACGTCAACCTGGCGGCACCGGCCGAGCTGACCCGGCTCGTGCTCCCGGCCCTCCGAGCCGCACGCGGGCACGTGGTGTTCGTGAACTCGGGCTCCGGGTTGCGGGCGAACCCGAAGTGGGCGGCCTACGCGGCGAGCAAGTTCGGCCTGCGGGGGCTGGCGGAGGCTCTGCGTGGCGAGGAGCAGGTGAACGGTGTCCGCGTCACCAGCGTGTACCCGGGCCGCACCGCCACCCCGATGCAGCAGAAGGTGCACGAGCAGGAGGGCAAGGAGTACGACCCCGCGGAGTGGATCGACCCCGAGTCGGTGGCCACCACGATCCTGACCGCTTTGGACCTGCCGCGTGATGCGGAGGTCACCGACCTCACCGTCCGGCCCGGCCCCTGACAGGGACGCTCATCCACACCTTCCGCCGTCGGAGCGTGCTCGCGGGGCGGCCGCGAATCCGGCCAAATCGCGCGTCGTTGTCGTCCATCTGGACGGCAACGACACATGCACCGGCTAACTCACCGGAAGGGGAGGCAGGCAGCGGCCGGGAGGCAGGTGACCGGGTCAGTCGTCGTCGTCGAGTCGTGCCAGCCAGGTCGCGAGTCGCTCGACGGGCACCTCGAACTCGGGGCTGAGATCGGTGAACTCCTGGAGCCGGTCGGCCACCCAGGCCAGGGTGACCTCCTCGTCCCCACGGCGTTTCTGCAGCTCTTCGATCCCGCGGTCGGTGAAGTACATCGGCGTGTCCCAGCTCAGCTGAACGCCTGCTGAAGCAGGCCCTTCTGCTCGTCGACGTGGCGCGAGTGCTGGCCGACCGACGGCGAGGAGGACTCCGGGCGCGAGACCCGGTAGAACGGGATGCCGCCGAGGTCCGGGGTCAGGTTGAGTGCCATGTGCGGCCACGGGCCCATGTTGGCGGGCTCGTCCTGCACCCAGCGGATCTCCTTGAGGTTGGGGTACTTCGCGAGCTCGGCCTTGAGCTCCTCGACCGGACGCGGGTAGAGCTGCTCGACCCGGGCGATGGCGGTCGTGAGCTCGTCACCCTCCCGCTTCTTGCGCTCGACCATCAGGTCCCAGGTGATCCGTCCGCTGCACAGCAGCAGCTTCTCCACGGCCTCCGGGTTCACCTGGTCGTCGCCGATGACCGGACGGAACGTGCCCTCGGTGAAGTCGACCGGCTGCGAGGCGGCCTCCTTGCGCTTGAGCATCGACTTCGGCGTGAACACCACCAGCGGACGGTGCTCCTCGCCGAGCGAGTGCTGGCGCAGCAGGTGGAAGTAGCTGGCCGGTGTCGAGGGCTGGGCGAGCACGAACGCGTCGTCGGCCGCCATCGTCAGGAACCGTTCGATCCGCGCCGAGGAGTGGTCGGGGCCCTGACCCTCGTACCCGTGCGGGAGCAGCAGCACGACGCCGGACTGCTGGCCCCACTTCGCCTCGCCGGCGGAGATGAACTCGTCGATCACCGTCTGGGCGCCGTTCACGAAGTCACCGAACTGCGCCTCCCACAGCACCAGGGCGTCCGGACGCGCGACCGAGTAGCCGTACTCGAAGCCCATCGCGGCGTACTCGGAGAGGAGCGAGTCGTAGACGTAGAACTGCCCCTGGTCCTCGGAGAGGTTGGCCAGCGGAGTCCACTCGTCGGCGTTCTTGCGGTCGATGATCGTGGCGAAGCGTGAGACGAACGTGCCGCGACGGGTGTCCTGGCCGGCCAGCCGCACCGGGCGGCCGTCCATCAGCAAAGAGCCGAACGCGAGGATCTCGCCGGTGCCCCAGTCGATCGGGCCGTCGGTGATCGCGGCGGCACGGCGCTGCAGCTGGGGCAGCACCTTGGGGTGCACCTGGAATCCCTCGGGTGCGTTCACGTGCGCGTCCGCGATCCGCTTGAGCGTCTCCTTCGAGATCGCAGTGCTCGACGTGTGGCCGTGCTTCTCGGGATAGTCGGGGACCGTGGTCCACGACGACGGCACGTTCGCGGCCTCCCGCACCTCGGTGAACACCCGCTCGAGCTGCTGCTGGTAGTCGCGCAGCACCTGCTCGGCCTCCTCGACCGTGATGTCGCCGCGGCCGATCAGGGACTCGGTGTAGAGCTTGCGCACCGAGCGCTTCTGCTCGATCAGGTCGTACATCAGCGGCTGGGTGTACGACGGGTCGTCGCCCTCGTTGTGACCACGGCGCCGGTAGCAGACCAGGTCGATGACGACGTCCTTGTTGAATGCCTGGCGGTACTCGAACGCGAGCCGCGCCACCCGGATGCAGGCCTCGGGGTCGTCGCCGTTGACGTGGAAGATCGGCGCCTGCACCATCCGCGCCACGTCGGTGCAGTAGAGCGAGGAGCGCGACGACGCGGGAGAGGTGGTGAACCCCACCTGGTTGTTCACCACGATGTGGATCGTGCCGCCGGTGCGGTAGCCACGCAGCTGCGAGAGGTTCAGCGTCTCCGCGACCAC
>DASSBE010000210.1:0-4226 GCA_035699065.1 Nocardioidaceae bacterium | reverse complement strand
GATGTCGAACTGGGCGTCGGGGAGCTTGCCGCGGAACCCGGTGGTGCCGTCGCCGTTGCGCCAGTGCGTGAACCAGGCCTTGGCGCGGGCGAGGTCTTCCTCGTCGCGGACCCGTTTGCCCTCGGCCGCGTCGGCGCCGTCGGGGTCGATCCGGGCCCACAGCTCCTTGCCCTTCTTCGCCAGCTCGGTCGGGTCGTGGTCGGCGGCGACGTCGATCAGGAACTCCTGGCACGCCGCGACCGCGTCGGCCGGGAGGTCCTTGGGCAGCCGGCGCAGCAGGCTCAGGCAGACCGTGACCTGGTCGGAGGAGACCCGGCCCTCGGCGAACGCGGCCCCGAGCAGCTGGTAGCGGCGGTCCAGGTCCGCAGCGGTCCGGACCTGCCCGGACGCCTTGGACCGCACGGTCTGGGTGAGCCGGCTCAGCCAGGTCGCCGTGGACGGGGACCCCTCGTCGCCGGCGAGGTCGGCGGCGTCGGCGGCCCGGACCAGCTTCAGCTTGAGCGCGATCGCCTGGGAGATGATCTGGGTGATCGCGACGATCAGCACCTTGATCTCCTCACCCGTCAGCGACAGGGTCGAGGACTCCCGACATGAGCGCAGCGCGTAGAGACAGTCGTGGACGGCCTGCAGCACCGGATGTACCCCGCCCGGGGCCGACCCACCGCCACCATTGGTGCGCAGCTCGTCGAGATCGTCGACCACATCCCGAGCCGGCGCCTCCGCGCCTGCCCGGTCGGTGCCGGCCGGTTGACTGTCTCCAGTGGCAGCCGACGCGGCACCCGCCGCCACATCGGCCGCGGCATCGACAGCGGCGGGACGGTCCACGCCGGGCACGGCCCACCCGGGTTCGGGCTGCTCGCCCGATCCCGCTGGCCTGTGCTGATCCGTCGTGCTCATGACACCAAACTAGAACCCGACACGATCATTCTCGAAAAGAATTTCGAACCCGTGGACAACCCACGACATCCACGGGTTGGGGACGAAATCTGGCCGACCCGACCAGCAGCACGTCGTACCCGATCGCCTGCCAGTGCCGGGCGAAACCTGCAAGGGTGGTTCCATGGCCGACACGAGAGAGCTCCCGCACCTGCCCGTCGGGTTCGAGTTCGGAGCGAGCACCGCGGCGTACCAGATCGAGGGAGCCACCACCGAGGACGGCAGGGGCGCAAGCGTGTGGGACACCTTCTGCGCGCAGCCCGGGCGGGTCGCCGACGGGAGCAGCGGTGAGGTGGCGTGCGACCACTACCACCGGTACGCCGAGGACGTCGCACTGATGCAGCGGCTCGGTCTGGACGGTTACCGGTTCTCGTTCGCCTGGCCCCGCATCCAACCCGTGGGCAGCGGGCGACCCAGCAAGGCAGGCCTCGACTTCTACGACCGCCTCATCGACGAGCTGCTCGCCCAGGGCATCAAGCCGATGGCGACGCTGTTCCACTGGGACCTGCCGCAGGCTCTCGAGGACGACGGCGGCTGGCTGAACCGCGAGACGACCGACCGGTTCGCGGAGTACGCCACGCTGGTCGGCATGCGGTTCGCCGACCGCGTCGCGCACTGGATCCCGGTCAACGAGCCGAACGTCGTCACTATGCTCGGCCACGCCCTCGGGCGGCACGCGCCCGGCAAGCAGCTGATGTTCGACGCGCTGCCGGTCGCCCACCACCTGCTCCTCGCGCACGGGCGGGCGGTCACCGCGCTGCGCGCGATCGGCGCACGGAGCATCGGCTGCGCCAACAACCACACGCCGGTCTGGGCCGCGAGCCCGAGCGCGGAGGACAAGGAGGCCGCGCACGCCTACGCCACCTTGTGGAACCGGCTGTTCTCCGAGCCGATGCTGCGCGGGCGGTATCCCGAGGGCTTCGACGCGCTGATGCCCGGACCCGTCGAGGAGGACCTGGCGGTGATCAACGCACCGCTGGACTTCTACGGCGTCAACTACTACAACCCCACCCGGGTCGCCGACCCCGGCAGCGACGTCGCACGCGACGAGGACGTGCCGGCGACCGACGGGCTGCCGTTCCAGCTGGCGCTCGTGGAGGGGTACCCGCGCACGGACTTCGGCTGGCCGGTCGCCCCGGACGGCCTGCGCGACCTGCTGGTGATGATGAGCCACGAGTACGACGGAGTCCTCCCCCCGGTCTTCGTCACCGAGAACGGCTGTGCCTACAACGACGCACCGGACGCCACCGGCCGGGTCCGGGACGGCAACCGGATCGACTACCTGGACCTGCATCTGCGAGCCGTAGGGCAGGCGATCGAGGCCGGTGTCGACGTCCGCGGCTACTACACCTGGTCGATCCTCGACAACTTCGAGTGGGCCGAGGGCTACACCAAGCGGTTCGGGCTCGTCCACGTCGACTTCGACACCCAGCAGCGGACCCCGAAGGACTCCTACCGGTGGTACGCGGAGACGATCGCGGCCAACCACGCCGGGCGATGACCAGCCTTCCGCCGACTCCGCCGCTCGGCACGACGCCGGCGTCGCTCGCGGAGCCCACCGCGCCCGCGGCCCGCAGCTGGGTCGCCTGGATCACGCTGGCCAGCATCGGGCTGTGGGCCGGCTTCTTCGGGCCGATCCAGGTGCTGCTGGCCCAGCAGGCGGCGGCGATCTCGCCGGACCACAAGGAGCTCGTGTTCGGCCTGGTCACCGGGATCGGTGCCGCGGTCTCGGTGGTGTGCAACCCGCTGTTCGGAGCGTTCTCCGACCGCACGGTGTCGAAGGTCGGCCGTCGCTTCCCGTGGGTGCTCGGCGGCGCGGCCGTCGGCGCGTTCGCCCTTGTCCTGCTGGCGTATGCGGACACCGTGCTGGTGATGGCCCTCGCCTGGAGCCTTGCGCAGGCCGGCCTCAACGCGATGCTGGCCGCGATCACCGCCACCGTCCCGGACCAGGTCCCGGTGCTCCAGCGTGGTGCGGTCGGCGGCTGGCTCGCCGTCGCACAGACCCTGGGCATCGTCGGCGGTGTGGGAATCGCGGCCGTGACGGGCAGCATCGCGGCGGGCTACCTGGTCACAGCCGCCGCGCTCGTCGTACTCGCGCTCCCCTACCTGTTCGACCACCGCGACATCGCCCTGGACCGGGCGGACCGGGAACCATGGGTCACTCGACAGTTCCTTGCGTCGTTCTGGATCGACCCGCGCCGGTTCCCCGACTTCGGGTGGGCGTGGCTGACCCGGTTCCTGGTGAACCTGGGCAACGCCCTCGGCACCCTCTATCTCTTCTTCTACCTCCAGGACGCGGTCGGCTACGGCAACCCCGAGGACGGCGTCTTCATCCTCACCGTGATCTACGCGGTCCTTCTGGTGGTCACCACGGTGCTCGGCGGGATCTGGTCCGACCGGCTCGCGCGCCGCAAGGTCTTCGTCGTGGTCTCGGGGGTGGTGACGGCCCTCGCGGCGCTCACGCTGGCACTGGTGCAGACCTGGCCCGGTGCGATCGCGGGCGCGGTCATCCTCGGCGCAGGCTACGGCATCTACACCGCCGTCGACTTCGCACTGATCACCGAGGTGCTGCCGGAGGCGTCGGCGCGGGCCAAGGACCTCGGCGTGATCAACGTCGCCAACGCACTGCCGCAGGTGATCGCGCCGCTGGTGGCCACCGTGCTGGTGCAGACAGCGGGCGGTTACGTCACGCTCTACCTGTTCGCGACGCTGGTGTGCCTGCTCGGCTCCTGGCTGGTCCGCTACATCCGCTCGGTGCCCTGAGCATCAGGCGGCGCTGGTGCCGAAGCCGAACGTCTCCAGCGTCCGGCACCTGCCCGGCTCCCACCAGTACAGTGCCGCCTCGCGGGCGTGCGCGGTGAGCGGGAGCCGTGGCCCGAGCTCGAAGTCCAGCATCCCCGGGTCCTCGCCGTCCGGGACAGGAACCGACAGGTGCGGGATCACGTCGTCGAACGCGCCACCGTAGGGCGGGAACTCGGGAAACCGCCGGTGCAGCTCATGGGTGAGGTGGTGGAACGGTGCCGCCGGCTCGGGGGACAGGTAGGTGCCGCCGCCGGGGAACGTGCAGATCGAGGAGAGCTCGAACGTGAACGGGAGCACGTCGGCGAAGAAGGAACGGAGCTCCGAGACGAGTCCGTCGTCGATGGTGGTGAGGTCCGCGAACGGGCCGAGCAAGGTGATGTGCGCGACCGTCTCGCGCGGTTCAGCGGGGAGATACTCGGGGGACCGGCGCGCGAGCCGGGGCCGCACCACGAACTCAGCCTCGGGGACGGGGACCTGCAGGACTGAGT
>DASSBE010000209.1:0-22480 GCA_035699065.1 Nocardioidaceae bacterium | reverse complement strand
GTCACGTCGGCCGCCGGCGTCGAGTGGACGGTCGTCAACACCGAGGTCGAGGCGCTCCAGCTCGAGTACAGCTGGATCAAGGAGTTCGACCCCCGCTACAACGTCAAGTACCGCGACGACAAGTCCTATCCCTGGCTGGCGGTGACACTCGGCGAGGAGTTCCCGCGGGTCATGGTCGGCCGCGGCGCCAAGAAGAAGGGGACCCGCTACTTCGGCCCCTACAGTCACGCCTGGGCGATCCGCGAGACCGTCGACATCCTGCTCCGCGTCTTCCCGATGCGCAGCTGCTCCAACGGCGTGTTCAAGCGCTCCGGCCAGATCGGGCGGCCCTGCCTGCTCGGCTACATCGACAAGTGCTCCGCACCGTGCGTCGGCAACATCTCCGCCGAGGACCACCGGGCGATCGTCGACGACTTCTGCGACTTCATGGCCGGGCAGACGAGCGGCTTCGTGAAGCGGCTGGAGAAGGAGATGTACGCCGCCTCGGCGGACCAGGACTTCGAGCGGGCCGCCCGGCTGCGCGACGACATCGGGGCGCTGAACCGGGCGATGGAGAAGCAGCAGGTGGTGCTCGGCGACGGCACCGACGCCGACGTGATCGCCTTCGCCGAGGATCCGCTCGAGGTCGCGGTGCAGATCTTCTACGTGCGCGGCGGCCGGATCCGGGGCCAGCGCGGCTGGGTCGCCGACATCGTCGACGACGCGGACACCGGCGACCTGGTGGAGCGGTTCCTTCAGCAGCTGTACGACGGGGAGCCGGCCGACTCCATCCCGCGGGAGGTGCTGGTGCCGGCGCTGCCGGAGGACACCCCGGCATTGGAGCAGTGGCTGACCGGGATCCGGGGCGCCAAGGTCGCGATCAGGGTCCCGCAGCGCGGCGACAAGAAGGCGCTGCAGGAGACGGTGGGCCGCAACGCGTTCCAGGCGCTCGGCCTGCACAAGACCAAGCGGGCCAGCGACCTGACCACCCGCAACCGCGCCCTGGAGGAGATCCAGGTCGCGTTGGACCTGCCCTCCGCGCCGCTGCGGGTCGAGTGCTACGACATCTCCAACCTGCAGGGCACCGAGGTCGTCGCCTCGATGGTGGTCTTCGAGGACGGCCTGGCCCGCAAGGGCGAGTACCGCCGGTTCATCATTCGCGGGGTCGAGGGGCAGAACGACGTCGCGTCCATGAACGAGGTGATCACCCGCCGGTTCAAGCGGCTGCTCGACGACCGGGCCGAGTCCGCCGACGTGGCGATGGAGGCGGACACCTCGCCGGACGCCTCGGACGAGGGCCCGATGCTGATTGACCCGGAGACCGGCCGGCCGAAGAAGTTCGCCTACGTCCCCGGGCTCGTCGTCGTCGACGGCGGCCCGCCCCAGGTGGCGGCCGCCCAGCGTGCCCTCGACGAGCTCGGGATCGACGACATCCCGGTGTGCGGGCTCGCCAAGCGACTCGAGGAGGTGTGGCTGCCCGGACAGGAGGACCCGGTGATCCTGCCCCGCACCAGCGAGGGGCTCTACCTGCTGCAGCGGATCCGGGACGAGGCGCACCGGTTCGCGATCACCCACCACCGGTCCCGCCGGTCCAAGAGCATGGTCGAGAGCCTGCTCGACGACGTCCCGGGGCTCGGGGAGGTGCGCCGCAAGACACTCCTGCGTCAGTTCGGCTCCCTCAAGCGGCTGCGGGCTGCGACAGTGGAGGAGATCGCTGCCGTCCCGGGGATCGGGCCGCGCACCGCCGAGGCGATCGTGGCCGCCCTGACGGATCAGAAGACCAGCAGAACGGTGAGCGTGAACACCGCCACCGGCGAGATCGAGGAGTCGTGATGACCGACCTGAAGGGCGAGCTCGTGGTCGTCACCGGGATGACCGGTGCCGGGCGGAGCACGGCCGCCAAGGAGCTCGAGGACCTCGGCTTCTTCGTCGTCGACAACCTGCCGCCACGGCTCGTGCCCGACGTGGTCCGCCTCGTCGACGAGAGTCAGGGCGCCCTGCAGCCGGTCGCCGTGGTGGTCGACGTACGCTCCGGGTCCTTCTTCGCGTCCCTGCAGGAGATGCTCGCCCAGGACAAGACCGGGCGGCGGACCACCCTGCTCTTCCTGGAGGCGAGCGACGAGGTGCTGGTCCGCCGGCAGGAGGCCGCCCGCCGGCCGCACCCGCTGCAGGAAGGTGGACGGCTGCTCGACGGGCTCCGACGCGAACGGGTCGTGCTGGCCACGCTGCGCGGCGACGCCGACGTCGTGATCGACACCTCGAACCTCAACGTGCACCAGCTGACCGACAAGGTCGCGGAGGCCTTCGGCACCGAGCACACCACGTCCCTGAAGGCGACCGTGGTGAGCTTCGGCTTCAAGTACGGCATCCCGGTCGACGCCGACCTCGTCGCGGACATGCGATTCCTCCCCAACCCGTACTGGGTCCCCGAGCTGCGACACCTGTCCGGCCGGGACCGGGAGGTCGCCGAGTACGTGAAGAACCGGCCGGAGGCCAAGGAGTTCATCGACCGCTACGTCGCGCTGATCGACACCGTCGCCGAGGGGTATCTCCGTGAGGGGAAGCGCTTCATCACGGTCGCGATCGGCTGCACCGGCGGGAAGCACCGCAGCGTGGCGATGACCGAGGAGATCGCGGCCCGGCTCCGGGCACAGGGCCTGGAGGCCCGGCCGATGCACCGGGACCTCGGGCGTGAGTGAGGCGCACGCCCCGGCCCGCGACCTGGCGCCCCTGCGAGTGGTCGCGCTCGGCGGCGGGCACGGGCTGGCTGCGTCCCTGGCCGCTTTGCGGCACGTCGTCGCCGACCTGACCGCGGTGGTGACCGTCGCGGACAACGGCGGCTCGTCGGGACGGCTGCGCCGTGAGTTCGGTGTCCTCCCGCCCGGTGACCTGCGGCAGGCGCTGGCGGCACTGTGCGGAGACGACGACTGGGGCCGCACCTGGGCCCGGGTCCTGCAGCACCGGTTCTCCAGCACCGGTGAGATGGACGAGCACGCGGTCGGGAACGTGCTGATCGTGGCGCTGTGGGAGCTGCTCGGAGGCCACGTCGACGGGCTGGACTGGGTGGGACGCCTGCTCGGTGCCCAGGGTCGCGTGCTGCCGATGGCGGTGACCCCCATCGACATCACCGCGGCGGTTCGGGGCATCGACGCCCGGGACCCGGACTCGCTGACCACTGTGCGCGGGCAGATCGAGGTAGCCGGCACCTCCGGCCAGGTGGTCTCGGTCGCGCTCGACCCGAAGGACCCGCCGGCCTGCCCGGAGGCGCTGGCCGCGGTCGCCGCCGCGGACTGGGTGGTGCTCGGCCCCGGCTCGTGGTTCACCAGCGTGATCCCGCACCTGCTGGTGCCCGAGCTGCGCGAGACCCTCGTCCGCAGTCCGGCCCGCAAGGTGGTGACCCTCAACCTCGAGCCGCAGACCGGTGAGACCGACGGGTTCTCGCCGGAGAACCATCTCGAGGTGCTCGCCGACCACGCGCCGGACCTCCGGCTCGACGTAGTGCTCGCCGACCGCAAGAGCGTGGTCGACGCCGGCCGGCTCCGGGCGACCGCGGCGTCGTTCGGGGCAGACCTGGTGATCGCGGACGTCGCGGCGGCCGACGGGTCTCCGCGGCACGACAGCGCCAAATTGGCCGATGCCTATGCGGGATTCCTCCGGGAGGCATAAGGTGACGCCGACCCGCGCCTCGGCCGGGAACAATCATGGCGGCGTATTGAAAGCAGGGGCCCAGGACGTGGCAGGATCGGACGCATGGCGATGACGGCGCAGGTTAAGGCAGAGCTGGCCAGCACCACGGTGACCAAGTCCTGCTGTCGCAAGTCCGAGGTCTCCTCGATGCTCCGGTTCGCCGGCGGGCTGCACATCGTCAGCGGCCGGATCGTGGTCGAGGCCGAGCTCGACACCGGTGCCGCGGCGCGGCGGCTCCGCAAGGACATCGCGGAGGTCTACGGCCACCCGTCCGAGGTCTCGATGGTGTCCGGGAACGGCATCCGCAAGGGCAGCCGGTACGTCGTCCGTGTGGTCCGCGACGGCGAGGCCCTGGCCCGGCAGACCGGCCTCCTCGACGGTCGGGGTCGTCCGGTGCGCGGGCTGCCGCCGCAGGTCGTCTCCGGTGCCGGCTGCGACGCCGTCGCCGCCTGGCGCGGTGCCTTCCTCGCCCATGGTTCGCTCACCGAGCCGGGCCGCTCCTCCGCGCTCGAGGTGACCTGTCCCGGGCCGGAGGCCGCCCTGGCACTGGTCGGCGCGGCCCGCCGTCTCGGGATCCCCGCCAAGGCGCGGGAGGTCCGCGGGGTGGACCGGGTCGTGATCCGCGACGGTGACGCGATCGGCGCCCTGCTGACCCGGCTCGGCGCCCACGAGTCGCTGATGGCCTGGGAGGAGCGGCGGATGCGCCGCGAGGTCCGCGCCACCGCCAACCGGCTCGCCAACTTCGACGACGCGAACCTGCGCCGCTCCGCCCGCGCAGCCGTCGCCGCCGGTGCCCGCGTCGAGCGTGCCCTGGAGATCCTCGCCGACGAGGTCCCCGACCACCTCAAGCTGGCCGGCGACCTGCGGCTCAAGCACAAGCAGGCGTCGCTCGAGGAGCTCGGCCAGCTGCACGAGCCGCCGTTGACCAAGGACGCGATCGCGGGGCGGATCCGCCGGCTGCTCGCGATGGCCGACAAGCGCGCCCAGGAGCTCGGCATCCCCGACACCGAGGCGAGCCTCACCGCGGACATGCTCACCGAGCCCGAGTAGCCCCGACTTGTCAGACCCCTGTGCGGCTATAGCCGCACAGGGGTCTGACAAGTCGGTCGGGGCAGACGGTAAGGTCGGAGCAGAGGCCCACCAGGGATCTCGCTTTCCACACGACCACCATCTGGGGAGTCAGCTTCCGTGACTGTTCGCGTAGGTATCAACGGCTTCGGCCGGATCGGCCGCAACTTCTTCCGTGCCGTCCATGCTCAGCAGCAACAGGGCGGTGGCGCCGACATCGAGATCGTCGGGGTCAACGACCTGACGGACAACACGTCCCTGGCGCACCTGCTCAAGTACGACTCGATCCTGGGCCGGCTCGGGGACGACGTGCAGGCGACCGGCGACTCCATCTCGGTCGGCGGCAAGAGCTTCGCGGCGCTCGAGGAACGCGACCCGGCGAACCTTCCGTGGAAGGACCTCGGCGCCGACATCGTGATCGAGTCCACCGGTTTCTTCACCGACGCGACCAAGGCCAGGGCACACCTCGACGCCGGCGCGAAGAAGGTGATCATCTCGGCGCCCGCCAAGAACGAGGACATCACGGTCGTGATGGGCGTGAACCACACCGACTACGACCCGTCCGCGCACACGGTGATCTCGAACGCCTCGTGCACCACGAACTGCCTCGCGCCGATGGCCAAGGCGATCCACGACGAGTTCGGGATCGTCAAGGGCCTGATGACCACGATCCACGCCTACACCGCCGACCAGAACCTCCAGGACGGCCCGCACAAGGACCTGCGACGGGCCCGCGCCGCGGCGATCAACATCGTGCCCACGTCCACCGGCGCCGCCAAGGCGATCGGCCTCGTGCTCCCCGAGCTGAAGGGCAAGCTCGACGGCTTCGCGCTCCGGGTGCCGATCCCCACCGGCTCGGCCACCGACCTGACCGTGGAGGTCGGCCGGGAGACCTCCGTCGAGGAGGTCAACGCCGCGTTGAAGGCCGCCGCGGAGGGGCCGCTGAAGGGTTTCCTGACCTACACCGAGGACCCGATCGTGTCCTCCGACATCGTCACCGACCCGAGCTCGTGCATCTTCGACGCCGGCCTGACCAAGGTCTTCGGCAACCAGGTGAAGGTCGTCGGCTGGTACGACAACGAGTGGGGCTACTCCAACCGGCTGGCCGACCTGGTCGGGTACGTCGGCGAGAGCCTCTGACCCGGTGAGCACCGTGTCCGCCCGCTGGGGCGAACCGCTCGGGGACGTCGCCGGCAAGCGGGTCCTGGTGCGCTCCGACCTGAACGTCCCGCTGGACGGCGACGTGATCACCGACGACGGCCGGATCCGGGCCAGCGTGCCCACGATCCGGGAGCTGGCCGACGCGGGAGCGCGCGTCGTGGTGGTCGCGCACCTCGGCCGGCCGAAGGGCGAGCCGGACCCGAAGTACTCCCTGGCACCGGTCGCCCGTCGGCTCGGCGAGCTGCTGGAGGGCGACGTCGCGTTCGCCACCGACACCGTCGGCGACAGCGCGCGGGCCACCGTTGCGGCGCTCCGCGACGGGCAGGTCGCGGTCCTCGAGAACGTCCGCTTCAACCCCGGCGAGACCAGCAAGGACGACGCGGTCCGGGCGGAGTTCGCCGACCGGCTCGCCGCTCTCGCCGACTGCTTCGTCAGCGACGGGTTCGGGGTGGTGCACCGCAAGCAGGCGTCGGTCTACGACGTGGCGCAGCGGCTGCCGCACGTGATGGGTGGTCTGGTCGCCGCGGAGATCGACGTGCTCCGCCGCCTCACCGAGGACCCGGAGCGACCCTATGCGGTGGTGCTCGGCGGCTCGAAGGTCTCCGACAAGCTCGGCGTCATCGACAGCCTGCTCGGCAAGGCGGACCGGCTGCTGATCGGCGGCGGGATGGTATTCACCTTCCTCGCGGCGCAGGGCCACGAGGTCGGCAAGAGCCTGCTCGAGGCCGACCAGCTCGACACCTGCCGCGACTACCTCCGCCGTGCCGAGGACTCCGGGGTGCAGATCGTGCTCCCCACCGACATCCGGGTCGCCGACGAGTTCCCCGGCGATGGGGCGACACCGACCCCGTCCGTCGTACCCGCCGACGAGATCCCGGCCGACAAGATCGGCCTCGACATCGGGCCGGACTCGGAGAAGACGTTCGCCGACGCCTTGTCCGATGCGCGCACGGTGTTCTGGAACGGTCCGATGGGTGTCTTCGAGTTCGAGGCCTTCGCCGGAGGCACCCGCGCCGTGGCGCAGGCCCTCACCGAGATCGACGGGTTGTCCGTGGTCGGCGGTGGGGACTCCGCCGCAGCGGTCCGTCAGCTCGGCTTCGACGAGTCGGACTTCGGCCACATCTCCACCGGTGGCGGCGCGAGCCTGGAGTACCTCGAGGGCGAGGACCTCCCCGGGATCGACGTTCTCCAGGACTGACCCGCACCCGCAGCCACCGTCCGCACACTCCCACAGAAGGACACCCAGACGTGACCGCTCCACGATCATCCGGGCACGCACGCGTGCCGCTGATGGCAGGCAACTGGAAGATGAACCTGAACCACCAGGAAGCGGTGGTGCTGGTGCAGAAGCTGGCCTGGACCCTGTCGGACAAGAAGCACGACTACGACAAGGTCGAGGTGGTCGTGATCCCACCGTTCACCGACCTGCGCAGTGTGCAGACACTCGTCGACGGCGACCGGCTGAAGATCAAGTACGGCGCCCAGGACGTCTCCGAGCACGACAACGGCGCCTACACCGGCGACATCTCCGCTGCGATGCTGGCAAAGCTCGGCTGCTCCTACGTCGTGGTCGGGCACTCCGAGCGGCGCGAGCACCACGGCGAGTCCGACAAGACCGTCAACGCCAAGGCCAAGAAGGCGGTTGCGGCCGGTATGGTCCCCATCGTCTGTGTCGGCGAGGGCATCGACGTCCGGCGCGAGGGTGGCCACGTCGAGCACTGTGTCGGCCAGCTGACCGGGTCGCTCGCCGGCTTCAGCGCGGAGCAGGTCGCGAACCTCGTCATCGCCTACGAGCCGGTATGGGCGATCGGCACCGGCGAGGTGGCCACGCCGGACGACGCCCAGGAGGTCTGCGCGGCGGTCCGGTCCTGTATCGCGGAGTCCTTCTCCGCGGACGCGGCGGCCGCGGTGCGGATCCTGTACGGCGGGTCGGTGAAGGCCGCGAACGTGGCGGGCATCATGGAGAAGGCCGACGTCGACGGCTGCCTGGTGGGCGGAGCCAGCCTGAAGGTCGACGAGTTCGGCGGCATCTGCCGGTTTTACGACATGCCTGTACTCTGAGAACCGAATCGTAAGTTAGGCTTTCCCACCGTGGTTATCACCTTTACTGTGCTGCTCATCATCACGAGCCTTTTGCTCATCGTCATGGTCCTTCTGCACAAGGGCCGGGGCGGCGGGCTCTCCGACATGTTCGGAGGCGGTGTCTCGAGCGGTCTGGGGGGATCGTCCGTGGCTGAGCGCAACCTGGACCGCATCACCGTCGGCATCGGCGTGATCTGGTTCGCCTGCATCATCGCTTTGGGTTTGCTGCTCAAGAGCAGCAGCTGAGTCCTACTGACGAGGAGTTCGTAGCGTGGCTGGTGGAGGAAACGCCATACGTGGCAGCCGTGTCGGTGCCGGTCCGATGGGTGAGGCCGAGCGCGGCGACGCGGCTCCGCGCCAGCGGGTGGTCTACTTCTGCGCCCACGAGCACGAGTCGGTGATCACCTTCGCCGTCGAGGCGCAGATCCCCGAGTCCTGGGACTGTCCGCGGTGCGGGCTGCCGGCGAGCCTGGACTCCGAGAACCCTCCGCCGCCACCCAAGATCGAGCCGTACAAGACGCACCTGGCCTACGTGAAGGAGCGCCGCTCCGACAAGGAGGCGGCCGACATCCTCGATGAGGCGATCCAGACCCTGCGCGACAAGCGCAAGCGGGGCGAGATCATCTTCTGAACCGCCTCAGGCGGGGAGCTTCGAGGCGGCCGCGTCGTCGACCAGCCACAGGGTCCGGTCGAGGCCCTTGGGTCCGGACGCCGGCACCTGGCCGGGATCCGACCCGGTGACCGCGTCGTGCACCGCCTGCGCCTTGCCGTCCCCGGCCGCCACCCACCACACCTCGTGGGCCCGCATCAGTGGGTCCAGGGTCAGCGTGATCCGGGTCGGCGGAGGCTTAGGGGAGTCCCGGACCGCGACGACCGGGCGTTCGTCGTACATCTCCGGGCGCCCCGGGAACAGCGACGCACAGTGCCCGTCCGGCCCGATCCCGAGCATGAGTACGTCGAACGTGGGGGTCGCCGCCCCGTCCGCGACACGACCGAGCTCCTCGGCGTAGGCCGCGGCCGCGGCGTCCACGTCATTGCCGAGCTCGCCGTCCGACGGCGGCATCGGGTGGATCCGGGCCGGGTCGAACGGGAGCCGGTCGAGCATCGCCGCGGCGGCCTGGCCCACGTTGCGGTCCGGGTCCGCAGCGGGGACGAACCGTTCGTCGCCGAACCAGACGTCCACCGAGGACCAGTCGACCGCCGGGTGGGCGGGCGACTGTGCCACCGCCTCGTGGATCTTGACCGCGATCGAACCCCCGGTGAGCACGATGGAGGGCACCCGGCCGGTGCTCTGGATGTCGGCGAGCCGGGTGACCAGCCGGGCCGCCACCGCCGCCGCCACGCCGTCGGCGTCGCGATGCCGCAGGATCTCGGGTGCTGCCGCCATGTCAGCTTTCCTTCCTGTCCGTCGCGCCGTCGCCCGCATGCAGCTTCACGAGCCGCTTGACGGTCGCGGCGTAGATGTCGTCCGGGTCGAGCCGCCGCAGCTCCTCGGCGAGCAGCTCGTCGATCTGGCGGCGTTTGAGGGCGACCGGTCGGTCCGGCTGGCCGGGGGCAGAGAGGGTGGCCAGCTTGCCGTCGTAGCGCACCAGCGACACGGCGCCGTTCTTGGTCTCCAGGACCACGTCGGTGATCCCCGGGCCGTCCGAGCTGGTCCGGGTGACCTTGACCCGGAGCCGGTCGGCGAGCCAGGCCGAGAGCAACTCGGCGCTCGGGCTGATCCGCTCGGCGCTCACCGTGGCGGCGACCACCTTCCCGGGGTTCTGGTCCAGGGCCGCGGCGAGAAGCGCCCGCCACCCGGTGATCCTGGTCCAGGCGAGGTCGGTGTTGCCCGGAGCGTAGGACCTGCACTGGGTGAGCATCGCCTTGGCCTTGCTGCGCGGTGCAGAGGCGGCGTCGGTGATCCGTCGTTTGGCGAGCTTGCCCAGCGGATCGGCAGCCGGGTCGGCGGGCGGGTCCTGCGGCCACCAGACCACCACCGGGGAGTCCGGCAGCAGCAGCGGCAGCACGACCGACTCGGCGTGCTTGGTGACCTCGCCGTTCAACCGGATCAGCGCCGTCTCGCCGGTCCATCCGGAACCGATCCCGACCTGCGCGTCGACGCGCGAGGCGCCGCGGCGCTCGCCCAGGATCAGCCCCAGCACCCGGGCGGGGTGCTCGCGCGACGCCAGGCGTGCCGCGCGCATCGCCGCCTCGGCGTTCTCCTCGGCGACCACGAAGACGAGCGTCATCACCATCCCCATCGCCGGGCTGCCCGCCTTGCGCCGGGCGCGGAGGAACTCGGCGGCGATGGCGCTGGAGTTGGTCTCGGTGAGCTCGATCATCTGCGAGTCTCCCTCACGGTCGCCTCCAGACGCGCCCGTCGCGGGCAATCATCTTGTCCGCCGACTCCGGTCCCCAGGTCCCGGACTCGTAGGTGTCAGGCCGCCCGTGCTTGGCCCAGTACTCGACGATCGGGTCGAGGATCTTCCAGGACAGCTCGACCTCCTCGTGCCGCGGGAACAGCGGCGGCTCACCGAGCAGCACGTCGAGGATCAGCCGCTCGTAGGCCTCGGGGCTGGACTCGGTGAACGAGCCGCCGTAGGCGAAGTCCATGCTCACGTCCCGGATCTCCATCGCCGGGCCGGGCACCTTGGACCCGAACCTGATGGTGATCCCCTCGTCGGGCTGGACCCGGATCACCAGCGCGTTCTCGCTGAGCTCCTCGACGGCGGTGTCGGTGAACGGCAGGTGCGGCGCCCGCTTGAACACGACCGCCACCTCGGTCACCCGGCGCCCGAGCCGCTTGCCGGCCCGGATGTAGAACGGCACGTTCGCCCAGCGCCGGGACTCGATGTTGAGCTTGATCGCCGCGAACGTCTCGGTCCGCGAGTCGGAGGGGATGTCCTCCTCCTGGGTGTACCCGGGCACCTTCACCCCGCCGGCCCATCCCTCGGTGTACTGCCCGCGGGCGGTGGACAGGTCCAGGCGGCGGGGGAGTACGACGGACTCCAGCACCTTCTGCTTCTCGATCCGCAGGCTCTTCGCGTTGAACGAGGTCGGCTCCTCCATCGCGATGAGCGCCATCAGCTGCAGCAGGTGGTTCTGGATCACGTCCCGGGCCGCGCCGATCGCGTCGTAGTAACCCGCCCGGCCGCCGATGCCGATGTCCTCGGCCATCGTGATCTGGACGTGGTCGACGTAGTTGGAGTTCCAGATCGGCTCGAACATGGCGTTCGCGAACCGCATCGCCAAGATGTTCTGGACCGTCTCCTTGCCGAGGTAGTGGTCGATCCGGAACACCGACTCGGGCGGGAACACCTCGGAGATGACCGCGTTCAGCTGCCGGGCGGTCTCGAGGTTGTTGCCGAAGGGCTTCTCCACGACGACCCGGCGCCAGGTGTCCTCGTTCTGCCGGGCCAGGCCGTGCTCCTTGAGCTGGCCGATCACGTCGGAGAAGAAGCGGGGCGGGATGGACAGGTAGAACGCGTGGTTGCCGCCGGTGCCGCGCACCCGGTCCAGGTCGACGATGGTCTGGCGCAGGTTGTCGAAGGCGATGTCGTCGCTGAAGTCGCCGGGCACGAACCGGAAGCCCTCGGAGAGCTGGTCCCACACCTCCTCGCGGAACTCGGTGCGCGCATGCGCCTTCACCGAATCGTGCACGATCTGGGCGAAGTCCTGGTCGGCCCAGTCGCGACGCGCGAAACCCACCAGCGAGAAGCCCGGCGGCAGCAGACCGCGGTTGGCGAGGTCGTAGATGGCCGGCATGAGCTTCTTGCGGGACAGGTCACCGGTGACCCCGAAGATCACCAGGCCGCACGGGCCGGCGATCTGCGGCAGCCGCCGGTCCTGGGGATCGCGCAGCGGGTTCACGAACTCGGTCTCGGCGGCGTTCGTGTAGTGGCTGGAGGGGCTCACGCCAGGGCCTCCAGCAGCGCGGGGACGCCCGCGGAGCGGTCGGTCAGGTGCAGCCGGAGCACCGGCCGGCCGTGGTCTGCGAGCACCTGGGCGTCACCGGCGGCCTGGGCGGCGATCAGCGTGCCGAACGTGTAGTCGCGTCCCGGCACAGGGAGGTCCTCGGCGGGTTCACCGGTGACCTGGAGGTAGACACCCACCGGCGGCCCACCCTTGTGGAACTGTCCGGTCGAGTGCAGGAACCGGGGCCCCCACCCGAAGGTGACGGGGCGTTTGGTGCGGACGGCGAGCGTGCGCCGTACGTCCTCGAGCTCCGGGAACGCGGTCCGGTCCAGGTAGGCCATCACGGCCACGTAGCCGGCCTTGTCGTCGAGCTGGGCGAGCAGGTGGTCGACGGCGTCGGAGACCGTGTTCGCGTCATCGAGCCAGCCCCCACCGACCGCCCGCACCTCGATGGTCCCGTCGGTGAGGTCGGGGGCGACCCTGGCCGGGGTGCCCTCCAGCATCTCCCGGGCGGCCTTCTTCGCGCTCTCCACGTCGGGCTGGTCGAACGGGTTGATCCCCAGGATCTGCCCGGCGGCGGCCGTGGCCACCTCCCACAGCAGCATCTGCGCGCCGAGCGGGCCGGTCACGGACACGTCGGAGCCACTGGTCTCCGGTTGCCGGTCGTGATCGTCGTCGGTGTCGTCGACCAGCCGGGCGACCGTGACGTCGTGCGGCGGCAGGGCGACCTCCGGGGCGGTGTTGTCGGCCACCACCACGGGCAGCAGCCCGGTGTCCTGCTTGCCGGTGCTTTCCGCGATCAGCTGCTCCGCCCAGTCGGCGAACCCGCTGAGTCCCGAGTCCTCGTCGACGAGCACGATCTTGTCGCGCAGCGGCTGGGTGCCGGCCAGCGCGGCGCCGAGCCGCAACCCCGGGTTGGCCTCGTCGTCGGCGGCGAGGAGGTCGGCGACCGTGTCCGCGTCCTCGAGCAGCCCCTCGATGTCCGCGCCGGCCAGGCCGCTGGGCACCAGCCCGAACGCCGTCAGCGCGGAGTAGCGTCCGCCGACGTCCGGGTCGGCGTTGACCACGCGGTACCCGGCCTCGCGGGACTGCTGGTCGAGCGGGCTGCCGGGGTCGGTGACGATCACGACCCGCCGGGTCGGGTCGATGTCCGCTTTCGTGAACGCGTCCTCATAGGCGCGCCGCTGGGAGTCGGTCTCGACCGTGGAGCCGGACTTGCTGGAGACCACCACGACCGTGCGGTCGAGCCGGTCCCCGAGGGCGGCGCGGACCTGGTCCGGGTCGGAGGAGTCCAGCACGGTCAGCTCGACGCCGGCGGTCGCGCAGATCACCTCGGGCGCGAGCGAGGAACCGCCCATGCCGCACAGCACGACATGGTCGACGCCCTCGTCGTGGAGCTCGCCACGGAGTGCCGCGATCTCCCCGAGCAACGGACGCGACGAGCGGTGCAGGCCCACCCAGGCGAGCCGTTTGCCCGCCTCGGGCTTTGCCTCGTCGCCCCACAGCGTCGCGTCCTTGGCGAAGAGGCGACTCGCGAACTGGCCCTCGACGAGACCGGGTACGACGCTGGTGACCGCATCTGCCGCCGCTCCCGTAGCGGCGACCTCGAGGGCCCCGCTCACTTCTTGCCCGCGCTGTCCAGGTTGTCCTTCACGGTGTCGAGGAGCGCGTCCCACGACTTCACGAACTTGTCGACCCCTTCCTGCTCCAGGGTGGCGATCACGTCGTCGTAGCTGATCCCGACCTCCGCGAGCCGGTCCATGACCTGCTGGGCGTCGTCGTACTTGCCGGTGACCTGGTCACCCTTGATCTCGCCGTGGTCGGCGAAGGCCTCCATGGTCTTCTGCGGCATCGTGTTCACGGTGTTCGGGACCAGCAGGTCGGTGACGTACATGGTGTCGGGGTAGTCGGGGTTCTTCACGCCGGTCGACGCCCACAGCGGGCGCTGGGTGTTCGCGCCGGCCGCCTTGAGCTCGCGGAACCGGTCGCCGCTGAAGACGTCCTCGTACTTCTGGTAGGCCAGTCGTGCGTTGGCGATGCCGGCCTTGCCCTTGAGCTCCTTCGCGGCCGGGTCGTCGATCGCGTCGAGGCGCTTGTCGATCTCGGTGTCCACCCGGGACACGAAGAACGAGGCGACGGAGTGGATCTGGCTCAGGTCCTTGCCGTTGGCCTTCGCCTGCTCCAGCCCGTCGAGGTAGGCGTCCATCACGCCCTGGTACCGGTCGAGGCCGAAGATCAGCGTCACGTTGATGCTGATCCCCTCGGCGAGCGCGGCGGTGATGGCGGGTGCGCCCTCGGTCGTGGCAGGGATCTTCACGAACAGGTTCGGCCGGTCCACCGCGGCCCACAGCTTCTTCGCCTCGGCGGTGGTCGCGTCGGTGTCGAAGGCGAGCCCGGGGGAGACCTCGATCGAGACCCGGCCGTCCACCCCGTCGGTCGCCGTGAACGTGTCGAGCATGATGTCGCAGGCCTGCTGAACGTCGGTGGTGGTCAGCTCGAACGTCGCGTCCTCGGGGGACTTCCCGGCGCTGGCGAGCTCGGTGACCTGGTCGTTGTAGCGCTCGCCGTCGCTGAGCGCCGTGGCGAAGATCGTGGGGTTCGTGGTCACCCCGACCACGTAGTCGTTCTTCACCAGGTCGGCCAGGTTCCCGGTCTCGATGCGCTCTCGGGACAGGTCGTCCAGCCAGATCGACACTCCTGCTTCCGCAAGAGCTTTCAAACGTTCGGACATCGGTTCCTCCCGGAGGTTGGCGTTCTTCAGATGTGGTGGGCGCGGTGGAGACTTACCCGTTGGCGGCGCGCATACTCGCCTCTGCGGCGAGCACGACCGCCTCGGCGGTGATCCCGAACTCCTTGTAGATCGTGGCGTAGTCGGCGGACGCTCCGAAGTGCTCCAGGGAAACGATGTGGCCGGCCTGGCCGACCACCTCGCGCCAGCCCTGGGCGACACCGGCCTCGACGCTGACGCGCGCCTTCACGATCGGGGGCAGCACGATGTCCCGGTAGGACTGCTCCTGGGCGTCGAACCACTCGCGGCACGGCATCGACACGACGCGGGCACGGACACCCTTCTCCGCCAGCTGGTTGCGGGCCTCGACCGCGAGCTGGACCTCAGAGCCGGTGCCGATCAGGATCACGTCCGGGGAGCCGCCCTCCACGTCGAGCAGCACGTAGGCACCCTTGGAGACGTTCTCGGTGGTGGCCCACTGCTGACCGTCGGCGTCCTCGCCGCGGGGGAACGTCGGCACGTTCTGCCGGGTCAGCGCCAGTCCGGCCGGCCGGTCGTTGTGCTCCAGCACGGCCTTCCAGGCGGCCACCGTCTCGTTGGCGTCGGCGGGGCGCACGACGTCCAGGCCCGGGATCGCACGCAGCGCGGCGAGCTGCTCGACCGGCTGGTGGGTGGGGCCGTCCTCGCCGAGGCCGATCGAGTCGTGGGTCCACACGTAGGTCACCGGGAGCTGCATGATCGAGGCGAGGCGGACGGCCGGTCGCATGTAGTCGGAGAAGATCAAGAAGGTGCCGCCGTACACCCGGGTGCCGCCGTGCAGCGCGATCCCGTTCATCACCGAGCCCATCGCGTGCTCCCGGATGCCGAAGTGCAGCACGCGGCCGTACTTGTTGCCGGAGAACTCCTTGGTCGACATCTCCTCGGGGATGAAGGACGGCTCGCCCTTCGGGGTGGTGTTGTTCGAGCCGGCGAGGTCGGCGGAGCCGCCCCACAGCTCGGGCAGGACGGGGGCGATCGCGCTGAGCACGCCGCCGGAGGCCTTTCGGGTGGCGACCCCCTTGGGGTCCGCCTCGAACGACGGCAGCGCGTCGGCCCAGCCGTCCGGGAGCGTGCGGGTGCTCATCCGCTGGTACAGCGCGTGCCGGTCGGGGTTCTTCTCGGCCCAGGCGTCGAACGACTTCTGCCACTCGGCCTGCGCCTGCTTGCCGCGCTCGATGGCCGAGCGGGTGTGCTCGATGACCTCGTCGGCGACGTCGAAGGTCCGGTCCGGGTCGAACCCGAGGACCTTCTTGGTGGCCGCGACCTCCTCCTCGCCGAGGGCGGAGCCGTGCGCCTCGCCGGTGCCCTGGGCGTCCGGCGCGGGCCAGGCGATGATCGTGCGCAGCGAGATGAAGCTCGGCTTGTCGGTGACCGCCTCCGCCTTGGCGAGGGCCTTCCAGAGCGCGTCGACGTCCTCGACGTACTCCTTGCCGCCGTTGGTCCAGTCGATGCGCTGCACGTGCCAGCCGTAGGCCTCGTAGCGGGCAGCGACGTCCTCGCTGAAAGCGACGTCCGTGTCGCCCTCGATCGAGATGTCGTTGTCGTCGTAGATCATCGTCAGGTTGCCGAGCTGCTGGTGGCCGGCGAGCGAGGACGCCTCCGCGCTGACGCCCTCCTCGAGGTCGCCGTCGCTGCAGATCGCGTAGATGTGGTGGTCGAAGGGGCTCTGGCCCTGCGCCGTGTCCGGGTCGAACAGCCCGCGCTCGCGCCGGGCGGCCATCGCCATCCCGACCGCGTTCGCGACGCCCTGGCCCAGGGGCCCGGTGGTGGTCTCCACGCCGGGGGTGTGGCCGTACTCCGGGTGCCCGGGGGTCTTGCTGCCCCAGGTCCGCAGCGACTTCAGGTCCTCGAGCTCCAGGCCGAAACCGGCGAGGTAGAGCTCGGTGTAGAGGGTGATGCTGGAATGCCCGCAGGACAGCACGAACCGGTCGCGCCCGGCCCAGTCCGGGTCCGCGGGGTTGTGCCGCATCAGCTTCTGGAACAGCATGTAGGCCACCGGAGCGAGGCTCATCGCCGTGCCGGGGTGTCCGTTGCCGACCTTCTGCACGGCGTCCATGGCGAGCACCCGCGCGGTGTCCACGGCGCGTCGGTCGAGGTCGGTCCAATCAAGTTTCGCGTTGCTCACGAGCCTGCGTTCCTCTCAACTGCGGTTCGGTGTCCAGGTGCTGCATGGGAGTACCTCAGCGGCGACGGTCCGAAACCTCGGACGAGCCGACCTCGTCCCGAGCCTACTCAGGAAGGGTGAGCAGATGCACACGTCCCTGGGCTCTCCCCGGGGAGCACCGGGCATCGGCTCGGACTAGACTCGGGCTAGCCTTTGGGCGCCACCGCAATCAGTTGAACTCGAGGTTTTCGTGACGGCCGTCGAACCGCAGGTCTCTGTGCAGGCACAGACGGCCGGCCCGGTGACGTTGCGTGACGTGCTGGGCGCCTACGTCGGGCTCACCAAGCCGCGGATCATCGAGTTGCTGCTGCTCACCACCGTGCCGGTGATGTTCCTGGCCCAGCGTGGTGTGCCGCCCCTGGGCCTCGTCGTCGCCACCGTGCTCGGCGGGACGCTGTCGGCGGGCAGCGCGAACGCGTTGAACTGCGTCTACGACCGCGACATCGACGAGCGGATGCGCCGTACCCGGCGCCGTGCCCTGCCGCGGCACATCGTCAGCGCCCGTGCCGCCCTCGTGTTCGGCCTGGCCCTGGCTGTGGTGTCCACGCTGATGCTGGGGCTGCTGGTCAACTGGCTCTCGGCCGGGCTCGCACTCGCCGCGAACGTGTTCTACGTCGTGGGCTACACGATGCTGCTCAAGCGGCGGACCACCCAGAACATCGTCTGGGGCGGCGCCGCGGGCTGCTTCCCGGCCCTGATCGGCTGGACCGCGGTGACCGGCGAGCTGGCCTGGGCGCCCCTGGTGCTGTTCCTGGTGGTGTTCTTCTGGACACCACCGCACTTCTGGGCGCTGGCGATCCGCTACCGCGAGGACTACGCCGCCGCCGAGGTGCCGATGCTGCCCGTGGTGGCGGGGGCGAAGGTGGTCGCCCGCCAGATCGTCGTCTACTCCTACGTCATGGTCGCCACCTCGCTGCTGCTGTGGCCGGTCGCCTCGACCGGGTGGCTCTACCCCGCGGCGGCGTTCGTGCTCGGTGCCGCGTTCCTCGTCGAGTCGCATCTGCTCCTCGGCCGGGCCGCGAAGAGCGACAACGTCTCGGACCTGAAGCCGATGCGGCTCTTCCACTGGTCGAACATGTACCTCTCGCTGCTTTTCTTCGCGGTCGCGCTCGACCCGCTGCTCACCCGCTGACCCGCCGGTCCCGCACCCCGAGCAGCAGCCAGGTCAGGGCCGCCGAGACCAGGGCCGCGCCGAGCAGGTGGAAGGCGACGAGTACGACGGGCAGCCCGGTGAAGTACTGGACGAACCCCACCAGGCCCTGGGCGAGCTCGACCGCGAGCAGCACGAGAGCCGCCCGCCGGGCGCGTGCCGGGGCGTCGACCGCACGCAGCGCGAGGACCGCGCCGAGGGTGAGCCCGAGCAGCAGGAACACCACGTCGGTGTGCAGCTGGCTCAGCGCGCGAGGGTCGAGGCCGTTGCGCTGGGCGTCGAGGTCACCGGCATGGGGCCCGCTGCCGGTGACCACGGTTCCGACGTACAGCACGACCCAACCGACGACGAACGTGGCGCGCACCAGCCACGCGGCGCCGCCGGGGACGACCGGCACCGGCGGCCCGTCGCCCTCCTGCAGCCGACGGATCAGGACGACGGCCACACCGATCATCGCGAGAGACACCAGCAGGTGGAACGCCACGACCCACGGGTTGAGGCCGGTGAGCACGGTGACACCGCCGATCAGCGCCTGCGCGGGGACGCCGAGCCCGAGCACGAACGCGAGCCGGATCACCGAGCGGCGGCCGTACCTCCACGCCACCAGGAACGTCGCGATGGCCACGGCGGCGACCAGGAAGGTGACCATCCGGTTGCCGAACTCGATCGCGCCGTGGATGCCCAGCGCGCGGTGCGGCACGAACGACTCGTCGGTGCAGCGCGGCCAGGTCGGGCAGCCCAGGCCGGACGCGGTCAGCCGGACCACGCCGCCGGTGAGGACGATCAGGATGTTGGCGACGAGCGAGGCCACGGCCAGCGGGCCGATCCAGGTCGCCGCCGGTCCGGTGCGCGCCGGTGCGGCGACGGGTTCGCTGAGCTTCACTCCCACTGGAACGTCCTTGCGGTGAGAAAGGTCCCGAGCGCGGCCCAGCCGAGAAGCACCAGCAGGGGCAGCACCGGGAAGGCGGCCTCGAGGAAGACGGTACGCATCGCGTCGCCGAGCGCGCCTGACGGCAGCCAGGCCAGCACGTCGCCGACCGGACCGTAGGTGCCGGTCGGGATCACGACCGCGCCGCCCGCCATCAGCAGCAGGTAGACCAGGTTGGCGGCGGCCAGGGTCGCCTCGGCGCGCAGTACGCCGGCGAGGAACAGGCCCAGCGACGCGAACGCCGCGGTGCCGAGCAGCGCGGAGCACACGAAGCCGAGCACGACGGACGGCGTCAGCGTCCAGGTCCAGCCGAGCAGCCCCGCGACCAGGCCGATCACCAGGACCTGCAGCACTTCGACGATCAGCAGGGCTCCGACCTTGCCCGCGAGCAGTCCGGACCGCGGCAGCGGGGAGGCGCCGAGCCGTTTCAGCACCCCGTACCTGCGCTCGAAACCGGTCATGATCGCGAGCGAGGTGAAGCTGGTGGACATCACCGCCAGTGCGAGCACGCCGGGGGCCAGCGTGTCGACGGTGCTGTGCGCGAACTCCAGGTCGACCCGGTCCGCGGCGAGGATGCCGCCGACCAGCACGATCAGCGGGATCACCACCGCGAGCAGCAGCTGCTCCCCGTTGCGCAGCAGCAGCCTGGTCTCCATCCGGGCCTGGACGAGGACCTGGCGGGCGAGTGGTGCGCTGCCCGGCCGCGGCGCGAACGTGCCCGTGCCCGTGCCGTGGGCGGTGCCGTGCGCGGTGTTCATGCGGTGAGCTCCCGCCCGGTGATCTGCAGGAACACGTCCTCCAGGGTGCGTTGCCCCAGCGACAACGACTCCGGCAGCACCCCGTTCTGCTCGCACCAGGCACTGACCTTCGCCAGGGTCGTGGCGTCCGCGGGGCCGGTGATGAGCAGGCTGTGCTCGTTGACCGGTTGCACCTGGGTGGCCCCGCCGAGCGCCCGCTGCAGCGACCCGGGCGCCTCGGCCGGGAACGGCTCGGTGACCACGAGCCGGATGGTGCTGGTGCCGCTGCCCCGGGTGAGGTCGAACGGCGTGCCGGACGCGATCAGCCGGCCACGGTCGATGACGTGGATCTGGTCGGCGAGCCGCTCGGCCTCGTCCATGTAGTGGGTGGTGAGCACGATCGTCACGCCGTCCTCACGCAGCTCCTCGAGCAGCTGCCAGGTGGTCCGCCGGGCCTGCGGGTCCATCCCGGCGGTGGGCTCGTCGACGAACACCAGCTCCGGGCGCCCCACGACGGCCATCGCCAGCGCGAGCCGTTGCTGCTGACCCCCGGACAGCCGCCGGTACGACGTACGTCCGCAGTCGCCCAGTCCGAGCCGCTCGACCAGCATCGTGATGTCGAGCGGGTGCGCGTGCAGCGCCGCGATGTGCCGCAGCATCTCCACGGCCCGTACGCCGGACCACGCGCCACCGGACTGCAGCATCACCCCGATCCGGGGCAGCAGGGCCCGTCGCTGGGCACGCGGGTCCAGGCCGAGCACCCGGACCGTGCCGCCGTGCGGGCTGCGGTAGCCCTCGCAGGTCTCCAGGGTGGTGGTCTTGCCGGCCCCGTTCGGCCCGAGCACCGCGGTGATCGTGTGGCGTTCGACGCTGAGCGAGAGTCCGTCGACCGCGCGCTTCTCGCCGTACCGCATGACGAGGTCCTCGACTGCGACCGCAGGCGATCCCGCGCCGGGCGCGGTCGGGGAGGAAGGCACCCTGTGAAGTCTAGGTACGCGCGGGCGCCCGGACCCGTGGACCCCCACCGCGGGTGAGCCCGCTCACGTCCGGGCGCGGTTAGGGTCACCTTATTTGAAACCGGGGTGCCATTAACGACACAATGATGTTGTGGAAATCGAGGCTGTGCAGCTCGGGGCCCGGTCAGGGGCCCCGGTCGGTGATGCCCCGACGCGCGAGCGGGTGGCCTCCTCGATCCTCGAGAACGGCCCCAGCACCGCGGCGAGCCTGGCCGAACGACTGGACCTGACCGCTGCGGCGGTCCGGCGCCACCTCGACCACATGATCGCCAACGGTGCCGTCGAGGCCCGCGAGCCGCGAGTCTACGGAGCGCGTGGGCGGGGGCGGCCGGCGAAGCTGTTCGCACTGACCGAGGCCGGACGGGACACGTTCGACCAGCAGTACGACGACCTCGCCGTCCAGGCCCTGCGGTTCCTCGCCGAGACCGGAGGAGACGACGCGGTGCTCGAGTTCGCGCGCCGACGCGTCGCGGACCTGGAGACGCATTACCACCACGTCCTGGAGGCGAGCCCCGAGCTGTCCCCGGCCGAGGCCCTCGCCCGGGCGCTCACCCAGGGCGGCTACGCTGCATCGGTCCGCCAGGGACCGGTCGGCGAGCAGCTCTGCCAGCAGCACTGCCCCGTCTCACACGTCGCGCACGAGTTCCCGCAGCTGTGCGAGGCGGAGACCGAGGTGATCGGCAAGCTGCTCGGGCGTCACGTCCAGCGGCTCGCCACCATCGCGCACGGGGACGGCGTGTGCACCACCTGCATCCCCGACCAGCCCGCAAAGACCACACTCATGTCCGCAAACGAGAGGTTGAGTCAATGACCACCATCGACCAGCGCAACCCTGAGCTCGAAGGCCTCGGGAAGTACGAGTTCGGCTGGTCCGACTCGGACGTCGCCGGTGCCAGCGCGAAGCGAGGGCTGAACGAGGAGGTCGTGCGTGACATCTCGGGCAAGAAGAACGAGCCCCAGTGGATGCTCGACCTCCGGCTGAAGGGCCTCAAGCTCTTCGACCGCAAGCCGATGCCCACCTGGGGCGGCGAGCTCGACACGATCGACTTCGACAACATCAAGTACTTCGTCCGCTCGACGGAGAAGCAGGCCGCGAGCTGGGACGACCTTCCCGAGGACATCCGCAACACCTACGACAAGCTCGGCATCCCCGAGGCGGAGAAGCAGCGGCTGGTCTCCGGTGTCGCCGCGCAGTACGAGTCCGAGGTCGTCTACCACAAGATCCGCGAGGACCTCGAGGAGCAGGGC
The DNA here is from genome assembly GCA_035699065.1 of Nocardioidaceae bacterium. GTDB lineage: Bacteria > Actinomycetota > Actinomycetes > Propionibacteriales > Nocardioidaceae > Nocardioides_C. The sequence goes on along the minus strand of DASSBE010000209.1, from coordinate 596 downwards.
GTCCTGTTCCTGGACACCGACACCGCGCTGCGTGAGCAGCCGGAGCTGTTCCAGGAGTACTTCGGCACCGTGATCCCGGTCGGCGACAACAAGTTCGCCGCGCTGAACACGTCGGTGTGGTCGGGTGGCTCCTTCATCTACGTGCCGAAGGGTGTGCACGTCGACATCCCGCTGCAGGCCTACTTCCGGATCAACACGGAGAACATGGGCCAGTTCGAGCGGACGCTGATCATCGTGGACGAGGGCGCCTACATCCACTACGTGGAGGGCTGCACCGCCCCGATCTACTCGTCCGACTCGCTGCACAGCGCGGTCGTCGAGATCATCGTCAAGAAGAACGCCCGCTGCCGCTACACGACCATCCAGAACTGGTCGAACAACGTCTACAACCTGGTGACCAAGCGCGCCGTGGCCTACGAGGGCGCGACCATGGAGTGGATCGACGGCAACATCGGCTCCAAGGTCACGATGAAGTACCCGGCGGTCTATATGCTGGGGCCAAGGGCGCATGGCGAGATTTTGTCGATTGCCTTTGCGGGCAAGGGCCAACATCAGGACGCTGGCGGCAAGGTTGTGCATGGCGCACCCTATACCAG
>DASSBE010000208.1:0-3698 GCA_035699065.1 Nocardioidaceae bacterium | reverse complement strand
GTCGAGGTCGAGCGCGACCCGCTCCCGCCCACGCTGGTGGACCGGGTCGAGCAGGTGGCCGGTGTGGCCGAGGCGCGACCGGCGGTCAAGGGCAGCGGGCTCCTGGAGTACGACGGGCGGCCGATCGTGCCGTCCGGGCCGTCGATGCTGACCTCGTGGGCGCCCGCACCGTTCGGGGCGTTCTCGATCCGCTCCGGCCGGCCACCGCAGGGCACCGGTGAGGTCGTCGTCGACGTCGCCACCGCCCGCGACCACGGCATCGAGGTCGGCGACACCGTCACCGTGCGGGCCACCCGTTCCGCGAAGCTGGAGGTCGTCGGGCTGGCCGGCTTCGGCGACGGTGACGGGCTGCCGAACACCACGGTGGCGCTGGTCGACCTCGCCGCCGCCCAGAGCTTGCTGGAGCTGGGCGACGGCGTGTCCGAGATCCAGGTGCTCACGGCCGACGAGACATCGGCCAGCCAGGTGCAGGGTGACCTCGGCGCGGCGCTGGGCGGTGACTACGAGATCGCTTCCAGCCAGGACATCGCCGGTGCGAGCGCCTCGGCCGCCAAGACGCAGCTGAGCTATCTGCGGCTGATGCTGTTCGTGCTGGCCGGAGCCGCGTTGCTGATCGGCGGTTTCCTGATCGCGAACACCTTCTCGGTCGTGATCAGCCAACGCACGCGGGAGCTCGCGATGTTGCGGGCGGTCGGCGCCACCGGTCGGCAGGTGGTCGCCTCCGTGCTCGGTGAGGCCGTGGTGCTGGGCCTGGTCGGCTCGGCGCTCGGAGTCGGGCTCGGTGTTGTGGCGGCGATCGGTCTGCGTCAGGTGGTCGGTGCGTTCGGGATCGCGCTGCCGGACGCCGGGCTCGTGGTGCTGCCGCGGACCGTGGTCGTCGCGTTCGTCATCGGGATCGTGGTCACCGTGCTGGCCGCGGCAGGTCCGAGCCGTCGTGCCGCGAGGGTGGCGCCGGTGGAGGCGATGCGGCAGTCCGATGCGGTGTCCGGCGTTCGTCGTACTCGTGTGATCGCGGGCGCGGTGGCCGCGGTCGTGGCCGTCGCCGCGTTGGGTGCGGTGCTGGCGGAGCTCGGGCCGGTGCTGCTGATCGGGGTCGCCGGGGTGTTCGGTGTGCTGGCACTCGGTCTGCTCGGACCGGTGCTGGCGCCGCTGCTGACGCGGACCGTGGGACGGCCGCTGGACGCGACCGGTGTGCCCGGTGCGTTGGCGCGACAGTCCACGGGGCGCGCACCCCGTCGTACCGCCGCCACTGTCCTCGCGCTCGCGTTGAGCCTTGCGCTGATCAGCTTCATGGCGATCGTCGCCACGTCGATCAAGGGTGCGGTGAGCAGCAGCTACCGCGAGGTGGTCTCGGCCGACTTCGTCGTCGAGAGCGCGCGCGGGGAGATGCTCGGCGGACTGGCTCCGCACACGTTCCATCGGGTCGAGGGTCTGGATGAGGTGGCGACTGCGTCGCGGATGCGCTACGGGCACTGGAAGGACGGCGAGCGGACAAGCGCGCTGACCGCGATCGACCCTGCCACGTTGCCGGACGTCGCGAACCTGGACATGGTCGCCGGCAGTCTGTCCGACCTGGCGGACGGCGGGATCGTGCTCGCCGAGCAGGAGGCCGTCGACCGCGGGCTCGAAGTGGGCGATCGGGTGCCGATGACGTTCTCGCGCACCGGTGCGCAGGCGCTGGAGCTGGTCGGCCTGGTCGCGGACGAGGACGCCCAGGCCCTGAGCACCGGCTACCTGATCTCGCTGGAGACGTTCCGGCGGCACTTCACCGAGAACGTCGACGCGACCGTGTTCGTGAAGGTCGCCGACGGGGTGTCCGCGGCGGCTGCACGTGCGGCGCTCGACGACGCGCTGGCCGGGATTCCGACCGCGGAGGTGCGGGACCAGGCCGCCGCCGTGGAGGGACGGACGGCCGGGGTCGACCAGATCCTCGGCCTGGTCACGGTGCTGCTGCTTTTCACGGTGCTGATCGCGCTGCTGGGCATCACCAACACGCTGGCGCTCTCGATCGTCGAACGGACCCGCGAGATCGGCCTGCTGCGGGCGGTCGGGATGACCCAGCGACAGCTGCGGGCGATGGTGCGCGCCGAGGCCGCCTTGATCGCCGGGGCCGCGGTGGTGGTCGGGCTCGCGCTAGGGGCGGCGTTCGGTGCCGGTGCAGTGAGCGCGTTCGGTCGCACGTCGCCGGTGGCGCTCTCGCTGCCCGCCGGACAGCTGCTGCTGGTGGTCGTCGCTGCCACGGTGGCGGGAGTGGCCGCCGGGTCGTTGCCCGCCCGGCGGGCGGCACGGCTCGACGTGCTGGAGGCGATCAGCGCCGAGTGAGGTGGTCCGGGCGGGCGTCGCTCGGTCCGAACCTGTGGAAAGGCACGTGGTCATCGGGCGGAAGTGTCGGCACGAAGTGGTGACCTGCTCTATCCCTACTGGAGGAGGAGCCCGATGAGCACGACCCCACACGATGAACAGCTGGACGTCCGACCGTTCTGGACGGTTCAGATGGTGTTCGATCCCGACGGCCAAGGACACGATTTCGCCTACACGATCGGACTGTTCGAGGCCGGCCTGCCGGAGCTGCACATGTACGCGCGGCCCGGCGACGGTGCGGATCCCGGCGCCGACTGGAAGTTCAGCACACGCGACTGCTGCAGCATTCTCAACGGGCTCGCCTCCATGCTGGTGCGGGGATCGCTCGACATCGGGTCCACGGTCCGGCGCGAGTACGACGGGGGACTGGCAGTCGTGGACTATCGGGTGGACCCGCCCGGCGACAGGGACGAGCTGGAGGCGTATGGCATCCACCCGGATGCATCGGTGCTTCCCGTCCGCTGGTCCTTGACACGTCCGCCCGAAGGACCCGCCGTACCCCTGAGCGAGGAAGCCGAGCGCTCGGCCCGGCAGAGGTATGAGGAGCTCCTCGGCCGGATCGATGTGGACCTGCCGTTGCCCCGGGGGTGGGAGCTGCCGGCCGAGCCGAGCTTCGACGTGTCTCAACGGTTCGGCCCGATGACGCCGCTGGTCCTCGCGCGTGCGGCTCACATCTTCCGGTCCGACGCGCGGACCGTGGGTGACTTCGCGGTGCTGGCGAACGCGGTCGAGGACGCCGCGAGCCTGAGCTATCCGGCCGTTCGCGCGCGAGCGATCGGACGCGCGAGCGGCCGGACCGCGGCAATCGACGCCGTGGTGAAGGAGCTCACGCGGCTCTTCGACGAGGGACCGCACGATGCGCGGCTGCGCCGTTGCTGGAAACAGGTGGTCGACGACCTGATGGTGGAAGCGTCACGGGACCAGCCCGGGATACGGCGATCGCACGTGGACCACAACGTCCGAGGAGCGCTGTTCACCGGGATACTTGCCTGTCTGGCAGGTGAGGTCGTGGCAGACCTGGCCGACGAGGAGCTCCGGCTGTGGGCCACGGGTCCGTGGGAGGCGGCCTCGTCATCGGACGGTAGTCCGGGACCAGACTGGCATGCCGCTGAGTCGGTTCTCACCACGGTCCGGCGGGTGCTGGCCGGCCTGAGCGCCGAGGCCCTCGTCTGTGTGGGGGCTGCGCACTACTGCCGGATCATGGACCTGGTGCCCGGCGGAGGGAGCGAGGTCAGGGCGTACGCCGACCTCCGGAACCGGGTGACGTCCTGGGCGCTGATCTCGGCTGCCTGCTGCCCGAGGCCGTCGGTCCTGCTTGGTAAGTGTCCTGGTGCTGC
>DASSBE010000207.1:0-4622 GCA_035699065.1 Nocardioidaceae bacterium | reverse complement strand
CTGCGGCACCAGTTCGCGGTCTCGGAGAACGAGCCGGTCTCCCAGGTCCGCCTCGACGTGTTCCCGGACGGCGGACTATCGAGGTTGCGCGTGCTCGGTGAGCTCACGGAGGCCGGCCTGGCGGACCTGACCGAGCGCTTCTGCGCCGGCGTGTCGACCTGACCAGATGCGGCGAAATCGGCTGCAGCGTCGCACGGGTTGGTGTAGACCTGTGCCAAGGAGGGCTTGATGCAGCGACCCCACAGCCAGGTCGCCAGCCACTCGGTCGCTTGGTTCGACGAGCTGACCGACGAGCAGGCGGCCGACGAGCTGCGCACCTGTTGCGCCGCTGACACCTGGGTGCACGCCATGCTGGGGCACCGGCCCTTCGGTGACCTGCAGCGTTTTCTCAACACCGGCGAGGCGGCTGCTCAGGCGTTGGACGACGACGCCCTCGAGCAGGCGCTCGCCGCCCACGCCAGGATCGGTGAACGCCGCGCCGGGATCACCCGTGAGGACTCCTGGTCGCGCACCGAGCAGGCCGGCGCGCTGACCGCGGACGAAGACCTGCAACGACGGCTGGCCGAGGGGAACCGTGCCTATGAGGAACGGTTCGGGCACGTGTTCCTGATCCGCGCCGCCGGCCGCTCCGCGGCGGAGATGTACGACGCACTGCAGGCACGTCTCGGCAACGACGACGCGACCGAGCGGTCCGTCGTACGTCAGGAGCTCGCCGAGATCGTCCGCCTCCGGCTCGCGAAGCTGGTCACGCGATGACCCTGTCCAGCCACGTCCTCGACGGCGCCCGCGGAGTCCCGGCGACCGGGGTCTCCGTGCGCTGGGAACGGCGCGACGGTGAGGCCTGGCACCGGGTCGCCGAGGCGGTGACCGGCGACGACGGACGGGTCACCGACTGGGGCGGGGACCGGCCCCTCGACCCGGGCACGCACCGGCTGGTGTTCGGCAGCGGCGACTACTTCTCCGCACGCGGCGTGGACACGTTCTACCCCGAGGTGGTCGTGGTCTTCGCGGTCGCCGACGGCGCACGTCACCACCACGTGCCGCTGCTCCTGAGCCCGTTCTCGTACTCGACCTACCGGGGGAGCTGACGATGGTGATGCTCGGCGACAACCAGTACGGCAAGGCGCAGATCCGGCTGATGAAGGTCGATCGCGACGCCGAGACCCATGTGCTGCACGACCTCAACGTGAGCGTCACGCTGAGCGGTGACCTGGCCGCGACGCACCTCGACGGTGACAACTCCGGCGTGCTGCCCACCGACTCGCAGAAGAACACCGTCTACGCGTTCGCCCGCGAGCACGGCATCGGCCAGATCGAGGACTTCGCGCTGCGACTGGCCCGGCACTTCGTCGACGCGACGCCGACGGTGTCGCGCGCCCGGGTGCTGGTCGAGGAGCACCCATGGCAACGCGTCACCGTCTCCGGCCAGCCCACCAGCCACTCGTTCGTCCAGGCCGGCGCGGAGGCCAGGACCGCGACCGTGACGTACGACGGACAGGGTGTCTGGGTCCTGTCCGGGATCACCGACCTGGTCCTGCTCAGCTCCACCGACTCCGAGTTCACCGGCTATCTCAGGGACCCCTACACCACCCTTCCTGAGGCCACGGACCGGATCCTGTGCACCTCGGTCAACGCGCAGTGGCGGCACAGCACGCCTGCGGCGGAGGTCGACTGGGAGAAGTCCTTCGACGCGGCCCGCACGGCGCTGACCGAGGCGTTCGCCGACACCTACAGCCGCTCCCTGCAGCAGACGCTCTACGCCATGGGCCAACGGCTGGTCGACTCCTGTGACACGGTGTCCGAGGTCCGGCTGTCGCTGCCGAACCGGCACCACTTCCTCGTCGACCTGGCGCCGTTCGGCCTCGACAACCCCGGTCAGGTGTTCCACGTCGCCGACCGGCCCTACGGACTCATCGAGGGAACCGTGCTCGCCGACGACGCGGTCGCCGCCCCCGAGGCCTGGTAGCCGGCCATGGAGATGGTGCGACCCACGACGTGGGACGAGGCGCTCACCGCCAAGGCGACCGACCCCGAGCTGCTGCCGATCGCCGGCGGCACCGACGTGATGGTCGAGATCAACTTCGACCGCCGCCGCCCGACCGGTCTGCTCGACCTCACCCGCGTCGACGCGCTTCGCGACTGGTCGGTCGAGGACGGGACCGTCGTGCTGGGCGCCGGCGTCACCTACGCGGAGGTGATCGCGGACCTCGGCGACGTGCTGCCCGGTCTCGCGATGGCCTCGCGCACGGTCGGCTCGCCGCAGATCCGCAACCGGGGCACCGTCGGCGGCAACCTCGGCTCCGCGTCCCCGGCCGGAGACGCGCACCCGCCGCTGCTCGCGTCGGGCGCCGTGGTCGAGGTGGCCTCGGTCCGAGGCAGCCGCCGGGTCCCGGTCGACGAGTTCTTCACCGGCGTCAAGCGCAGCGCGCTCGAGCCCGACGAGCTGATCCGCGCCGTGCACATCCCGTGCGCGAAGGGACCGGAGCAGTTCTCCAAGATCGGGACCCGCAACGCGATGGTGATCGCAGTGACCTCCTTCGCCCTGTCTCTCGACCCGACGGCGCGACGGGTGGGCACCGGCCTCGGCTCGGCCGCCCCGACCCCACGCCGGGCACTCGCCGCGGAGCACTACCTCGCCGGTGAGCTCGCGGCCGCGGGTCAGTGGCAGTCGCGCGAGACGATCGCCGCGTCCGTCGTACACAGGTTCGGGGAGCTGGTCGCCGCCGCCGCGAGCCCGATCGACGACGTACGCGGCAGCGCGGACTACCGCCGGCACGCGCTCGCCGTGATGGCGCGGCGGACGCTCGGCTGGGCCTGGGCCGACTACCAGCACGACCGCGAGGAGGTCGCCGGATGAGGGTCACGTGCACGGTCAACGGCGAGCAGCGCACGGCCGACGACGTCTGGCCGGGGGAGAGCCTGCTGTTCGTGCTGCGCGAGCGGCTCGGCCTGCCTGGCTCCAAGAACGCCTGTGAGCAGGGGGAGTGCGGCTCGTGCACGGTGTACCTCGACCGGGTGCCGGTGTGCTCCTGCCTGGTCGCCGCCGGGCAGGCCGCGGGCCGCGACGTGGTCACGGTCGAGGGCCTCGCCGACGGCGACAGGCTCGACCCGGTGCAGCAGGCGTTCGTGTCCGCGGGCGCGGTGCAGTGCGGGTTCTGCACGCCCGGCCTCGTGGTCGCCGCCCACGACCTGCTGCAGCGTGACCCGGACCCGAGCGACGCCGACATCCGGGAGGCGCTGGCCGGGAACCTGTGCCGGTGCACCGGCTACGAGAAGATCCTCGAGGCCGTGCGGCTGGCTGCCGACACCTCCGCGGCGGGGGAGCGATGAGGACCGCGATCACCGGGTGTGCCGTCGCGACCGTCGACGCCGGGGGCCGGGAGTACGTCGACGGGCACGTCGTCGTGGACGGCAACCGGATCGTCGCCGTCGGGCCCGGTGCTCCGGAGCTCGAGGTGGACCGGGTCGTCGACGGCACCGGATGCCTGGCCACGCCGGGTCTGGTCAACACCCACCACCACCTCTACCAGTGGGCCACCCGCGGCCTGGCGCAGCAGGAGAACCTGTTCGGCTGGCTGACCGAGCTGTACCCGGTCTGGGCCGGCCTCGACGAGGACGTCGTGCACGCCGCGGCCGGTGCCGGTCTCGGCTGGCTGGCCAGGACCGGGTGCACGACGACGACCGACCACCACTACATCTTTCCCCGCGACGGCGGTGACGTGCTCGGCGCGGAGATCGACGCGGCCCGCCGGATCGGGCTGCGGTTCCATCCGGCCCGCGGGTCGATGGACCTCGGTGCCTCGGCGGGCGGGTTGCCGCCGGACCACGTCGTGGAGGACCTCGAGGCCGCGCTGGCTGCGACGGCGGAGGCGATCGACGAGCACCACGACCCCGCCCCGGACTCGATGCTGCGGATCGCCGTCGCGCCGTGCTCCCCGTTCTCGGTCACCGCCGACCTGATGCGGGAGGGCGCGGCGCTGGCCCGGGACCGCGGCGTCCGGCTGCACACGCACCTTGCGGAGACGGTGGAGGAGGAGGCGTTCTGCCGCGAGTCGTTCGGCTGCGGCCCGGCGGAGTACGTCGAGGAGCTCGGCTGGCTCGGCGACGACGTGTGGCTGGCGCACTGCGTGCACGTCGACGACAAGACGGTCGCCCGGTTCGCGGAGTCCGGCACCGGTGTCGCGCACTGCCCGACCAGCAACGCCCGGCTCGGTGCAGGCATCGCGCCCGTCGCCGCCCTGCTGGACGCAGGCGCACCGGTCGGCCTCGGCGTGGACGGCTCAGCGTCGAACGAGGAAGGTTCGATGGCCGCGGAGCTGCACGCCGCGCTGCTGGTCGCCCGGCTTCGCGGTGGCCCGGCGGCGCTGACCGCACGGCAGGCCCTCGCCCTCGGCACGATCGGCGGGGCCCGCTGCCTCGGCCGCGAGACGGAGGTCGGCTCGTTGGAGGTCGGCAAGCTCGCCGACATCGCGCTGTGGCGTGTGGACGGTGTGGCCCATGCCGGCATCGCGGACCCCGTCGCCGCGCTGGTGCTCGGATCCCGGCCGGCGCTGGCGGCGCTGCTGGTCAACGGCCGGATGGTGGTGGAGGACGACGTACTCCTCACCGCCGAGGAACCGGCT
>DASSBE010000206.1:0-2474 GCA_035699065.1 Nocardioidaceae bacterium | reverse complement strand
GTCGCCGCGATGATGCCCGACACCGAGCCGGTGCACCAGCACACCAGCCGCGGCCTCGACCACGGCGCCTGGGTGCCGCTGAAGATCATGTACCCGGCCGGGGACATCCCGGTGCTGCAGATGTCGCTGCCGACCCAGGACCCGCACAAGCTGCTCGAGCTCGGCCGGCGGCTGCGCCCGCTGCGTGACGAGGGCGTGCTGGTGATCGGCTCCGGCTTCCTGACTCACGGGCTGCCCTTCCTGCGCGAGTTCCGCATCGACGCCGCCGCCCCCGGTTGGTCCACCGAGTTCGACGCCTGGGCGGCCGACGCGCTGGCCCGCGGCGACGTGGAGGAGCTCGCGGCCTACCGCTCCAAGGCGCCCGGCATGCCCTACGCCCACCCGACCGTCGAGCACTACACGCCGTTGTTCATCACCCTCGGCGCGGCCAGCGAGCCCGAGGCCCCCGGTGACCAGCTGATCGACGGCTACTGGATGGGGCTGTCCAAGCGCTCGCTGCAGGTCGCCTGACCGCGGTCTCCGGGCCGTCGTTTCCCCAAGGTATGTAGGGAAGCTCGCACTTCCCATGGTGCACGGAGGCCGGGAAGTGACGGTTCATCGTGGGAAGTGCGCGCCGACCTCCCCCCGCGCCGGCCCGTCCGCGCCGGCCCGTCCTCGCCGGCCCGTCGCCGCGCCGGCGCCCTCGCGCTACGGTCGGCTCATGTCCGCACCGGTTCCGGCCCTGCCGTACGTCGACGCCGACTCGATCGCGGGGGCACTGCCGTGGGCCCGGGCCACCGACGCGGTCGAGCAGTCGCTGCTGGACGGGCTCGACCCCGGCACCGCCGCCGACCGCACCGTGGTCGACGTCGCCCACGGCCAGCTGCTCCTGATGCCGGCCGAGACCGGCACCGCCGTCGGGGTCAAGCTCGGCACCGTCGCGCCCGACAACCCCGGCCGTGGCCTGCCCCGGATCCAGGCGCTCTACGTGCTGCTCGACCGGTGGACGCTCACCCCGCTCGCCCTGCTGGACGGCACCGCGCTCACCACGCTCCGCACGCCCGCGGTCTCGGCGGTCGCCGTGCGGCACCTGGCCGGCGTCGACGCACGGCACCTCGTGGTGTTCGGCAGCGGCCCGCAGGCGTGGGGCCACGTCGAGAGCCTGCGCGCGGTGCGGCCCGTGGACACCGTGACCGTGGTGGGACGCGACCCGGGTCGCGCCGAGGAGCTGGTGACCCGGGTCGCGGACTCCGGCCTGCACGCCGACCTCGGCGAGCCGGCCTGCGTGGCCGAGGCGGACCTGGTGGTCTGCGCGACGACCGCCGCCGAGCCGGTGTTCGAGGCGAGCCAGCTGAAGCCAGGAGCGTGCGTGGTGGCTGTCGGGTCGCACGAGCCCGACCGGCGCGAGCTCGAGGCCTCGCTGCTGGCGCGCGCCGCCGCCGAGGGCGGTGTCGTGGTGGAGGACCTTGCGGTGGCGATGCGCGAGGCCGGCGACGTGGTGATGGCGGTGGCCGAGGGCGCGATCGGTCCCGAGCAGCTCACCGGCCTCGCGTCCGTCGTACGCCGCGACCCTGTCCCGGGCGCGATCTCGGTGTTCAAGAGCGTCGGCATGGGCTGGCAGGACCTCGTCGTGGCGCAGGCGGTCGTCGACCGGCTCGGCTGACCCACCTTCTCCCCCGCCCCTTGTGGCCACGGCCCGGGTCCGCGTTACATGGGGGCATGTGGCAGGCCATCCTCGGCGCGGTGATCGCCGCACTCCTGACCGTCTCCCCGTCCGCGGGCACACCTGCCGCCACACCGGACACGACGCCGGACACCACCTCGGGCACCTCCGAATCCGTGGACGTGCGGCGGTTCTGGGTCACGGACGCGCACCGCTACACCTCACCGTGGTACGCCGGCGCGCACCGCAAGATGATCGGCTTCGGGTGCACCGCCGCGCCCTACTACAGCCCCGACCCGCGCTGTCGCGGGCACCGCGGCTTCCACCACGGCCTCGACCTCGCGATGCCGTGCGGCACCCGGCTCCTCGCAGGTTTCCGTGGCCGGGTGGTGCGGCCCTCCTCGGCCGGGTCGCCAGGTCCGTCGTACGGCCGCAAGGCGTTCCGGATCCGCAACCAGCGCAAGGGTGTCGACGTCGTGATCGGCCATGCCCGACGCGTGTACGTCGGACCTGGTGACCGGGTCCGGGCCGGGCAGCTCGTGGCGCGCGCCTCCGACGCCGGCGCTCCGGACGGGTGCCACCTGCACTTCGAGGTGCGACCGGTCGGGGGCGGTTACCGCAGCGCCGTCCGGCCGCACGAGTACCTCCGGCTGCGCGATGACAGGTGACAGGATGACCGGGTGAACATCTTGTCGATCCAGTCGCTGGTCGCCTACGGCCACGCCGGCAACAGCGCCGCACTGTTCCCGCTGCAACGCCTCGGGATGGAGGTGTGGCCGGTGATCACCGTGCACTTCTCCAACCACACCGGCTACGGCGACTGGGCCGGCCC
>DASSBE010000205.1:0-7989 GCA_035699065.1 Nocardioidaceae bacterium | reverse complement strand
CGGACTGCTTCGAGCTGGCCCGCGACATCCGGGTGCTCGACATGCGGGCTTCGCCGTACGACCTCTCCGACCTCGGCTACGCACCGGTGCGGGTCGAGACGCCGGAGGGGAAGCGGGAGTACGCAGCCGCACAGCGCTCGTACGCCGAACGTGGTGCCCCGTTGCGCGCGCGGCTGGTCGAGGAGTGTGAGCGGCTGCTCGCGGTTCACCTTCTGAGGCACGAAGGCTAAGCGGGGGCTCGTTTGGCGGAACCAGGCAAACCCCGCAATGCGCCCGCAGATGACCTTCCCCGGAACTAGGGTGCCAAGCGAACCCTTTACTTACCACCAAACACAGGGGGCACCATGACCGAGGAGACCTGGCATCAGGCTCGCCTCATTCCAACGTCCGGCATCGCTGGTGCGGAGGAGCAGGAGAGACGAGCGACATCCGCCCTGCTCGCCGTTATGGGAGCAGTTAAGGAGTTCAGCAAGACGCTTGTGGCTCCGTTGGGCGCACCGGCCGGCAATGTTGAGACCTACATAGAAGTGCCGTTCTTACTCGGCGAGAAGAAGGTCTACCCCGACGGTCTGATTCGCGTCACTCGCGGGAGCCGGTCTTGGACTGCGTTGGTTGAGGTGAAGACCGGGCGCAACGAACTCCAGGCGGAACAGCTGGAGAACTACCTCGATGTTGCAAAAGACCAGGGGTTCGACTCCCTCATCACAATCAGCAACGAGATACCGGCATTCGCGGGTCAGCACCCGACCAGGGTCGACAAACGCAAACTTCGCAAGATCAACATTCACCATTGGTCCTGGACCTACATTCTTTCGACTGCCGTGATGCAGAAGGAGCACAAAGGGGTCTCTGATCCCGAACAGGCGTGGATATTGGGCGAGCTCATCCGCTACCTGGAGCACCCGCGTTCAGGAGCGATGGAACTCGAAGACATGGGAAGCCACTGGGTTTCCGTCAGGCAGGCGGTCACCGCGGGCACGCTCCGATCCACTGACAAGACGGCTCCCGAGGTAGCTTCCCGCTACGACGCTCTCCTTCGGTACACGGCGCTTCGCCTCGGTAGGCAACTCGGAACGGACGTGACGCACGTCCTCAGTCGCAAAGAGTTGGCAGACCCGACCCTTCGCGCACAGTTCCTTCTCGAGTCGTTGGTCTCGAGCGGCAAGTTGAGTGGCGCCATCCGGATTCCAGACACAGTGGCTCCGATCCACGTGACCGCAGACCTACGAGCCGGCCGGATCACCTGTCACGTGGACATCGATGCCCCCAAACAAGGGCGTCCCACCACGAGGGTGAACTGGCTGTTACGCCAGCTGAAGGCGGCACCCGAAGGCGTTCGCATCGAAGCCTTCGTGGCGAACGCTCGAAGAGATGGGGCTGCCGAGCTGCTGGGCACCGTTCGAGAGAACCCCTCGACGTTGATCACAGACCCGAAGCGGGAACTCCGTGCTTTCCGCATCGCGATGAGTGCACCGATGGGCACGAAGAGAGGACGTGGGCGGGGTGCGTTCATCGACTCCGCGCTTGACCTTGTAGACGCGTTCTACGGAGAGGTTGTGCAGTACCTCAAGGCGTGGTCCGCTGCTCCGCCGCGTATGCGTGAGGCAACCCCTGAGCCGACTCAACCCACGTCGCTGTCCTCCACCTCGCTGTCGTCGCAAGATGGAGCCCAGCCCGTGAACGATCAGCGGGCAAGCAGCAACGGCCACCACGACGGCGAGCCCGCGTCTCCATTAGAAGAACGTTGCGAGCCTGTAGCACAGCCGTACTTACAGAATTGAGAGTACGAGGCGAGTCCCGAGAACCAGGTGCGCCCCGTCATCCACGACGAGACGATCTCTACGAGCACGCCTTCTGGCTCATCGTTCTCGCGTGTCCCCACCTCGTTGCCGCTGCTTGGAACACCCCTGACGTCCGGTTGCCACAACTCCTCGCGGGCCCGGGCGACTGAGCGTCGCCGCGACTCAGTCGTCGACATCGAGGTAGAGGCAGAACGGGTGCCCGGCGGGGTCGAGCATGACCCGGACGTCGGCCTGAGGTTGGTAGGACGCCAGCTCGGCACCGGCCTCGACCGCGTGCGCCACCGACTCGTCCAGGTCGTCGACCGCGATGTCGAGATGCATCATCATCAGCGGCTCACCTTCTACCGCCGGCCACACCGGCCGGACGTAGTGCTCCTCGGTCTGGCACGCGAGGTAGTAGCCGGCGTCCTTCGAGGGCGCGACGGCCGCACCGTCCTCGTCCTCGTTGAACACCTGCCAGTCGAGCAGGCGTGCGTAGAAATGTGCCAGTTCGGGGGCGTTCGCGGCATCGAGGACCACGCCCCACCACTGCGTCTTCGTCCTGAGCGCCATGGCCTCACTGTGCTCCACGTGCCCGGTCCGGTCCAGCTCTCGTCGTAACCCTCATCACAACCGGCAGCGGAACGGCCACCGGTTCGGTAATTCCATGGAGCAACCCCTGGCTTCCGGCTAGCGTGTGCGCCATCCATCGTCCTGGTTCCTGGAGTGTCACATGTCCGAGACAGCCGCCGCCCGTGCCGTGGACCTGACCAAGGTCTACGGCAAGGGACAAGCAGAGGTGCACGCCCTCGATGGCGTGACGCTCGACCTTTACGCGGGACAGTTCACCGCGATCATGGGCCCCTCGGGCTCCGGCAAGTCGACGCTCATGCACTGCCTGGCCGCGCTCGACACCGCCACGTCGGGGCAGGTGCTGATCGGGGACACCGACCTGTCGACGCTCAACGACAAGTCGCTGACCGAGCTGCGTCGCGACGACATCGGGTTCGTGTTCCAGTCGTTCAACCTGGTGCCCACGCTCAGCGCGCAGGAGAACATCCTGCTGCCGCTGTCGATCGCGGGCCGCAAGCCGGACATGGCGTGGTTCGACACGGTCATCGACACCGTGAACCTGCGTGACCGGTTGGGCCACCGGCCCAGCGAGATGTCGGGTGGCCAGCAGCAGCGCGTCGCGTGTGCCCGTGCGCTGGTGAGCCGTCCGACGATCGTCTTCGCCGACGAGCCGACCGGCAACCTCGACTCGACGTCGGGGGCCGAGGTGCTCGGGTTCCTCCAGCGCAGCGTGCGCGACTTCGGCCAGACGATCGTGATGGTCACCCACGACCCGGTCGCCGCGTCGTACACCGGCCGGGTGGTCTTCCTGGCCGACGGCAAGGTCGTCGACGAGATGTACGCGCCGACCTCCGACACCGTGCTCGAGCGGATGGCCGCGATCCAGTCGCGGACGATGGCCGGCACCGCCCTCGCCGAGGAGCACTGACGATGCTGCGGGTGACGTGGCGCAACTTGTTCGCGCGCAAGATCCGGCTGGTGCTGAGTGCCTCGGCGATCGTGATCGGGGTGGCCTTCGTCGCCGGCACCCTGGTGTTCACCGACACGATGGCCAAGAGCTTCGACGACATCGTCAAGGGCGGCACCTCCGACGTCACCGTCCGACCGGACGGTGCCGGGGCCTGGGACGACCAGTCGTCCACGATCGACACCCGGACCATCTCCGCGAACACGGTGCAGGCACTCGAGCAGACCGCCGGCGCGGCCCGCGTCGACGGCACGGTGCAGAGCCAGAGCCTGTTCATCGTGGGCGAGGACGGCAAGCTCGTCGGTGGCACCGGAGCACCGACGCTGAGCTTCAACTACAACGACGCTCCGGCGATCACCGGGGAGCCGGCGGTCCTGATCAGCGAGGGGCACGAGCCGCAGGGTCCCGACGAGGTGGCCCTCGACGAGAAGACGGCGGAGAAGGCGGGCTACGAGGTCGGCGAAACGGTGCAGATGCTGACCTCCGGTCAGAGCCCCCAGCACACCGCGACGCTGGTGGGAATTGCGGAGTTCGGTGGCGGTGGGCTCGCCGGCGCCTCGCTGGTGCTGTTCGACACCCAGACGGCGCAGGACCTGTTCCTCGACGGCCGCGACGAGTACAGCTCGGTGGCGCTGACCGCGGAGCCCGGTGTGAGCCAGGATGAGCTCGCCACCAACGCGCAGCAGTTCTTGCCGGACGGCATCGAGGCGGTGCCCGGGGACAAGGTGGCCAAGGAGACGCAGGACGCCATCGGGGAGGTCCTGAACTTCCTCAACATCTTCCTGCTGGTCTTCGCCGCCATTGCGCTGGTCGTGGGCACGTTCCTGATCATCAACACGTTCTCGATCCTGGTGGCTCAACGCAGCCGGGAGCTGGCGCTGCTCCGTGCCCTCGGCGCGTCCCGGCGGCAGGTCACCCGGTCGGTGCTCGTCGAGGCGCTCGTGGTGGGCGTGGTCGGCTCCACGCTCGGCCTGCTCGGTGGCTTCGGCCTCGCGGCGGCGCTCAAGGCGCTGTTCGCCAACTTCGGGCTCGACCTCTCCGCCACCCCGCTGGTCTTCGGGTTCCGCACCGTGCTCGTGTCCTACCTGGTCGGCGTCCTGGTCACCCTGTTCGCGGCCTACCTACCCGCGCGCCGGGCCGCGAAGATCGCCCCGGTGGCGGCCATGCGCGACGACATAGCGCTCCCCGAGTCCTCGGTGCGGCGGCGCCTGATCGTCGGTGGCGTGCTCGGACTCGTGGGTGCCGGACTGATGGTCGTCGGCCTCGTCGGCGAAGGTGGCCAGGGCGCCACCCTGGTGGGCCTCGGCGTCTTCGCCATCCTGATCGGTGTGGCGCTGATGAGCCCGGTGCTGGGTCGACCGGTGCTGCACGCGCTCGGCGCGGTGTACCGCGCGCTGTACGGGACGGTCGGGACGCTCGCGACCGAGAACTCCCTGCGCAACCCACGCCGGACGGCCGCGACCGCCTCCGCGCTGATGATCGGGCTGGCCCTGGTCACCACCATGTCGGTGCTCGGCGCGTCGGTGAACAAGTCCATCGACGCCGGCGTCCAGGAGGAGTTCACCGCTGACTTCCTGCTCAGCAACGCGATCGGGCAGCCGTTCTCGACCTCGGTCGCGGAACAGGCCCGCGACCTCGACGGGGTGGCCGCGGTGGCGCCGATGCAGTGGCTGCCGACCAAGGTCGACAAGCAGAACCTCGGCCTGACCGTGGCCGACCCCGAGGACCTCACCGCGATCTTCGACCTCACCGCCGAGAGCGGGACGATCGACGTTTCCGAGGGCGAGATCGCGCTTGCTGCCCCGACCGCTGAGGACCTCGGTGCCGGAGTCGGCGACACGATCACGATGAGCTTCCCGACCGGCGAGCAACAGGCCAGGGTGGCCGGCATCTACGAGCAGTCCAACGTCGTCTTCAACGGGTTGGTGCCGTTCTCCGTCGTGGAGCAGGCCGGGCTGCCGCGCTTCGACAACGCGATCGGCGTCGACGCGGAGGACGACGCCTCCACGGCGGCCGTGGGCAAGCAGCTCGACGCGCTGGTGGACGACATCCCGACGGTCACGGTCCAGACCCAGGCAGAGTTCTCCGAGTCACAGCGGGCCAGCGTCGACCAGCTGCTCTACCTGATCTACGCGCTTCTCGGCCTGGCGATCATCATCGCGGTGCTCGGGATCGTGAACACTTTGGCGCTCAGCGTGATCGAACGGACCCGGGAGGTCGGCCTGCTTCGCGCCGTGGGGTTGTCCCGGTCGCAGCTGCGCCGGATGGTCCGCCTGGAGTCGATCGCGATCGCCGTGCTCGGCGCGGTGCTCGGCGTGGCGATGGGACTGTTGTTCGGGATCGTGCTGCAGAAGGCGGTCGCGGACCAGGGCATCACCCACCTCGCGGTCCCGGGCGTCCGGCTGGCGATCTTCGTGGTGCTGGCGGCGTTGGTCGGTGTGCTCGCGGCGGTGTTCCCCGCTCGCCGCGCGGCCAGGCTCAACGTGCTGCAGGCGATCTCGACCGAGTAGCGGTCTCGGGTCACCAGCAGGCCGGGTGCCGTTCACGCCAGGGCGCCGCGGACTCGATCTGGGCCGAGAGCGCGAGTAGCCGGTGCTCCTCCGTGGGCCGGCCTGCCAGCATGACGCCGACCGGGAGGCCGTCCGGCGTCATGTGCAGCGGGAGCGAGACCGCCGGCATCCCGGTGAGGTTCCAGGCCGACGTGTAGGGCGTGAACCGTTTCTGGTTCTCGAAGTCACGGGCCGGGTCCGCGTCATCACGGATCTCCCCGATCCGCAGTGGCGGTTGCGCCAGGGTCGGAGTCAGCACCACGTCGTACGGCGCCAGCTTCATCAGCGTCCCGGCGGCGATCCTGCGCAGCTCACCGATCGCCAGGCCGAACTGCGGCCCGGACACCGCACGTCCGCGTTCCTGCAACCACCGGGTCAGCGGCCGCAGCCGGTCCTCGCTGCCCGCCGGCGCCGGTGACAGCGCCGAGAGCACCGACCAACAGGTCTCAAAGGTCCCGACGGCGTCGCCGGGAAGCGGTACGTCGACCTCCTCGACGTCGTGGCCGAGGCCCGCGAGCAGCGACGTGGCGTACTCGTAGGCGAGGCGGCACTCGTCGTGCAACGTGGCGTCAGCGATCATCGGTGTGCTGAACCTGGCGACCCGGAGCCGGCCGGGGTCCCGGTCGCACCAGCCGAGGTAGCTCTCGGTCTCGGGCAGCGGCGGCGCCCAGGACGGGTCGCCCACATGGGGGCCGGCCATCACGTCAAGCATCGCCGCGGCGTCGCGCACCGACCGCGCGAGAGACCCCGCCGTACCCAAGCCGACCGGATCGCCGTACACCGGGCCGCCACTGATCCGGCCACGGCTCGGCTTCAGCCCGAACAGGCCGCAGCAACTGGCCGGGATCCTGATCGAGCCTCCGCCGTCGGAGCCCTGCGCGAGCGGTACCAGGCCGGCGGCGACCGCCGCGCCCGCGCCACCGCTGGACCCACCTGCCATCCGGTCCAGGTCGTAGGGCGTGCGGGCCGCAGGGGCGACGTCGGGCTCGGTGTAGCAGGGCGAACCGAACTCCGGCGTGTTGGTCTTGCCGAGGCTGATCATGCCGGCGCGCTCGACCCGGAGCACCACCTCGTCGCTGATCTCCGGCACGAACTGCGCCATCGTGGCCGACCCGAACGTGGTCCGGATCCCCGCGGTCTGGTTCAGGTCCTTGATCGCCGTCGGCACCCCGAACAGCCGCGGAAGGTTCTCCTCGTCGAGCCGGGACTCGGCGAGCTTCGCCTGCTTGCGCGCCAGCTCGTCGGTGACGGTGATGAAGGCGCCTACCGTTTCGGAGAGCCGGTCGACCCGCTCGAGGTAGTGCTCGACGAGCTCGGTCGGCGACACCTCCCGGGACTTGATCGCGGTCGCCTGCTCCAGCGCGGTGAGGTCGTGCAGCTGTGCCATCTACGCGAGGGAGGGCAGCTTGGCGAGTGCGCTCGCGATGTCGGCGTCGTCCCACACGTGGTCGACGATGCTGCCCGACAGGTAGGCATCGTAGGCAGGCAGGTCCAGGTGGCCGTGGCCACAGAGTGCTGTCAGGATCACCTTCTCCTCACCGGTCTCCTTGCACCGGAGCGCCTCGTCCACCGCGGCGGCGAGTGCGTGGGTCGGCTCGGGGGCGGGCACGATGCCCTCGGAGCGGGCGAACAGCACGCCGGCGGCGAAGCAGTCGAGCTGGGGTTTCGCGATCGCCTCGATCTCGTCGTTCTCGTAGAGATGGCTGATCAGCGGGCTCATCCCGTGGTAGCGCAGGCCGCCGGCGTGGATCGGGTCGGGCACGAAGTCGTGGCCGAGCGTGTGCATCTTCATCAGGGGCGTCATGCCGGCGGTGTCGCCGAAGTCGTAGGCGTAGGTGCCCTTGGTCAGCGACGGGCAGGCCGCGGGCTCTACGGCGCGGACCGTCGGGCTCATCCGGCCGGCCCACTTCTCACGCAGGAACGGGAACATCAGGCCACCGAAGTTCGAGCCGCCACCGGTGCAGCCGACCAGGAGGTCCACCTGCTCACCGATCTTGGCGAGCTGCAGCAGCGCCTCCTCGCCGATGATCGTCTGGTGCATGAGCACGTGGTTGAGCACGCTGCCCAGGGCGTAGTTCGTGGTCGGGTCCTGGGCAGCGACCTCGACCGCCTCGCTGAT
>DASSBE010000204.1:0-8739 GCA_035699065.1 Nocardioidaceae bacterium | reverse complement strand
CTTGATCTCACCGGTGTCGTTGTTGGTGAACTCGGCCGACACGTAGAGCGGCGCGGAGTAGGTGAAGTCCTTCTCCTTGCACTCGTCGACGGAGTACTTCGGGTCGTAGAAGACCGGGTTCTCGAACGAGAGCGACATCGTCTCCGAGAAGTCCGAGATCGGGGAGATCTCCTCGAAGATCTCCTGGAGACCCGACTTCTGGCTGACGTCTTCCCCGTCCTCCATGCGCCGGTTGACGGCTTCGTTCCACTTCTCGTTGCCGACCAGCCAGTCAAAACTGTCGGTCTGCAGGGCCAGAAGCTGTGGAACCTCGAGTGGTTCCTCGATCTTGGCGAAGGAGATGCGGCGGGGGTTCAGGGACTTGCTAGCGGTGCTGGTGCTGCGCGAGGCGGCCAAGAGGGGTCCTTCCGAAGGGCTCGCGGACTCATCTGGTGATGGCGTCGGCCAACCACTGAGCAGCCATGGGCCGGCTGAAAGCATTTGAGGGCGGACGCAAAGATCGATCTTAGCCTATGGGCAGGCGGGCATACAACAGAGCCGGGACCCCGACTTCGCTGTGCTCGATCGTCCGGACCTGTATCTGACCGGCGAGAGCAGCTCATCAGTGGCTCTGGAACTGCAGGAAGCATGAACCGATCCGGTCCCCGAGTCAAGCAACCGAGCGGCTTTCTGTGCCGAAATTCGCCGTTTCACGCCCGGAAGGCCGCCCGAAGCGGGTTCGGTCACCGGTCCTCGGTCCGATCGGACGGCCGCCCCGGCTGCCGGTGTCCCGGCCCGGGACATCGACCCCGGGATGCGAGCGAGATCACACCCGGAGCCACCCGGGGGCACCCGGGCACGACCGCGACAGTGGTCAGTACGACGTGATCCCGTCCACCAGCCAGGTCCCGTCCTGGTTCACCATGTCGAGCCGCACCCGGTTCAGCGCCACGCTCGGCTCACCGGAGTTCGCCGTGCTGGTCGTCGTCTGGTCGACGAAGAGCAGCACCGGCACCCGGTCCGGGTCCTGCTCCCCGCCCTGCGGCATCGCCGAGGACGCGAGCACCTCGGCCTCCACGTTGGCCTTGACCTTGGGTGCGTTCTTCTGCACCAGCTCGAAGGTCTTGACGTAGTCGTCGCGGTAACCGGGGGTGAGGAACTTGGCCGCGGCGTCGCGGTCGGCCTCGAGCGACTTGTAGTGGTAGGACAGCACCGCCACGGCGGCTCGCTCCGCGGACGAGGGCGCCTGGTCCAGGGCGTCCTGGTATTCCGACGCGCGCTGATACTGCGCACCGAGGTAGAGGGCCACCCCCATCGTCGCGGCGGCGAGCACCGCGAGCACGGCGAGCACAGCGACCGGGACGGTCCTGGACGGCGTGCCCGGTCTGCCCGGTGTGGTTGGCGCGTCCGTCTCGCCCTGCTCGTCCCGGGTCGCCGGGTCCGGCTCGGTGACCACCGCGGCCTCCCGTTCTGAGGACAGCTGCTCGTCGTACGCGGTGCGGCGTTCCGGGTCGAGAAGCACCTCCGCGGCCTCGTTGAACAGCCGGAACTGGCCGGCGGACCCGCCGGAGCCGGGCTCGAACCGCTCGGCGGCGTCCCGCCAGGCCGCCTTGATCTCCTCGCTGGTCGCCTCCGGTCGTACGCCGAGGATGTCGTACAGGGTCGGGCTCGTCATCGTCTGCATCATCTCCGTCTCCCTCACGCGACCGGGCTGAAGTCGTCGACCAGCCAGCTGTCGTCGACCTTGACCAGGGAGACCTCCCACCGGAAGTGCCGCTGACGGGTGTCGAACACGGTCTTGACGTCGGCGTCGGCGACCACGAGCACCCGGGCCGAGTCCTGGTCGAGGCTGGCCACGCCGGAGGCGAGCACCTTGCCCTCGGAGTCCATCTTCGCGTCCTCGACCGACTTCACGATGTCAGCCATGGCCTTGTCGAACTCGTCCTTGAACTTGGTGCTCAGCATCGCGCTGACCGACGACTTGTAGTCGTCGACCGACTCCGAGTCGTAGTTGTTGACCTGCACGGTGAACCGCTCGGCGACGCGGACCACGTTACGGCGGGCGTCGAGCGAGGACTCGACGTCGCCCCGCTTGCTGAGGATCACCGCGATCGCCGCCGCGGACAGCACCAGCAGCAGGGCGAGCACGGCAGCGATCACGATCCGGACCCGCGGCGACCGGGTGCGGTCGGCGCGGTCGCGGTCCTGCTCTGCGTGGGTGAGGCTCATCGGTTGTTCTCCCCCGGTGCTCCGAGCGGCTGGAGTAGCAGCCATTTCCAGGATTCCTCTCCGAAGACCGAGGCGGCACCACCGGTGTAGGTGACCGATCCGCTCGGGCTCTTGTCGGTGTAGCTGAAGTGCCCCGTGCTCGAGTCGTAGGCGCCCACGACCGGCGCCCGGTACGCCGCACCGGCCCGCGGCGCCCACTGGGCGCCACGGGCGTTGCTCTGCGCCTGGGGCTCGGCACAGTGTGCCTGCTCGTTCATCGGCCGGTCCTCGGTGTCCTGCGGCTCGCGGGTGTCGGTGCTCTCGTAGCCGTGGTGGCAGACCGGCGGGTCCTGGGTCAGCACCATGCCGAAGTGGGCGTCGTAGAGGCCGGTGTCGGGATCCTTGTCGACCACGGTGTAGCCGCCCTCGACGACGTAGGGGTAGAGCACCAGGATCTGCTCGATGCCGTCGAGGTGCTCGACCACGATCTCCCCGGTGGTGACCAGGTTGTTGAGCAGCTGGCCCAGGTTCACCCCGTTCTGCTCCAGGAAGGTGCGCAGCTGGTTGGCGGTGGCGCTGCCGTTGGCGATCACCCGCCGCAGGTCCGCGTCGCTGGACACGAGGGTGTCGGAGAGCAGCGCCAGGTCACGCGAGAAGCCCTTGATCGACGAGGTGGAGTCGATCTGGGTCTGCAGGACGGTGTTGCTGTCCCGGATGAGCGCGCTGGTGACGTCGAAGTTCCGGTCGGCGGTCTCGATGAACGAGTTCGACGTGTCGATGATCTGGCCGAGGTTCTCCCCGGTGCCGTTGAACGCCTTGCCCATCTCGGAGACCACGGTGCGCAGGCTGTCCTTGTGGACCGAGTTCACCATCTTGTTCAGGTCGACGAGCAGCTTCGTGGTCGGGATCGGTGTGGCGGTGCGCTCGGTGGCGATCTCCGAACCGTCATCAAGGTACGGCGCCCCGTCGGAGGCAGGCTGGAGCTCGACGTACTGCTCCCCCACCGCCGAGCGGTTGCCGACCAGCGCGCGGGTGTCGCGCGGGATCGGCTCGCTGTCGTCGTCGACCTCGAGCACCACGTCCACACCCTTGCTGGTCAGCACCATGTCGCCGACCCGGCCGACGGTGACTCCGCGGTAGGACACCTCGGCGCCCTCGAAGATGCCGCCGGACTCGGCGAAGTGGGCGACGACCCGGTAGGAGTCGTCGAAGATCAGCCGGTCGAGCCGGGCGTAACGCGCACCGACGTAGGAGACTCCGACCATCGTGATCAGCACGAACACCATCAGCTGGACCTTGGTCTTCTTCGTGATCATCGCTGCACCATCCCCCAGGTGAGCAGAGCCGCGAGCTCGGGGTCGAAGCCGGACGCGTCCCCGATCCCGGACAGCGACACGTCGTCGCCGGACCGGTGCCGGGCGCCCAGGGCTGGTGCCGCGCGGCACAGCAGCGGAATGCCGCAGTCGCCGCCGCCGCCGCCGTCGCCGTCGTCACCCGAGCCCGGCGTCGTACCGGTGCCGCCCCCGAGCAGTCCGCCGAGGAGCCCGCCACCGTCGTCGCCGTCGCCACCCAAGAGTGCGTCGCACAGCGGTTTTCCGGGGGTCTTCGCGCACTGCTCGTCGAGCTGTCGCTTCAACCGGCGCAGCTGCTTCTTGGTCAGGCTCTGGCAGGCATTGCTGTTCGGGTCCTGGGTGCGCAGGCACTTCTGCACGTCGCTGAGCACCTCGTCGGGATCGACCGGGAGGTCGGGGATCCCTGGCAGCGAGGGCAGGCCGGGCAGCGTCGGCAACCCGTTGCGCAGGTCGAGGTCGAGCTGGATGGACAGGTTGGTGTAGTCGCCCATGTGCAAGTTCCGCGCTTGCGCCGGGTTGCGACCGACCACTTCATCGACGAACGGATAGGTCAAGAACACCTGGAACGCCTTGGGGAGGGCGTCCCCGGCCTCGGCCAGCTTGGTGAGGATCGGGTCCAGCTGCTGCAGGCTGTCGATGGTCGCCGCCTTCGACGCGCGGATCACCCGGGTGCCGACGGAGCTGAGCTCGGTCAGGGCGTCGAGCATCGTCACCAGGTCGTCGCGCTGACGGTCGATCGAGGCGAGCGCCTGCGGCATCTCGTCCAGCGCGAGCTCGATGGAGCCGCGCTGCTTGTTGACCGAGATCGCGAGCTTGTTCAGGCTCTCGATCGCCCGGACGATGTCTGCCTTGTTCTCGTCGAGCTGGCCCATGAACGTGTCGAGCTGGTGGAGCACGCCCTTGACGTCGCCCTCGCGGCCGGCGAGCGCCTTGTTGAGCTCGGTGGAGATCGTCTTCAGCTGGGCCACTCCACCGCCGTTGAGCAGCAGCGAGAGCGCACCGAGGACCTCCTCGACCTCGGGGTTGCGGCCGCTGCGCGCGAGGGGGATCACGTCGCCGTCGGCGAGCAGGTTGCTGCTCGCGCCCTGCTCGGGTGCCTCGAGCGACACGAACTTCTCGCCCAGCAGGCTGGTCTGCCGGATCTGGGCCTCGGCGTTGTCCGGAAGCTCCACGTCATCGCGGAGCAGCAGCGTCACGTCGGCGGTGTAGTGGTCGAGCTCGATCGTGTCGACCTTGCCGACCGTCACGTCGTTGACCTTCACCGCCGACTCCGGGACCAGGTCGAGCACGTCGCGGAACTTGACCCGCACGGAGTACGGGTGCTCGCCGAGGTCGGCGCCTCCGGGCAACGGCAGGCTGTAGACCGAGAAGTCGCAGCCGGTCAGCGCCAGCGCGCCCGCGCAGACCAGGGCGGCCCATCGGGCGACGCGGCGACGGTGCGTCGTACGGCTCATCAGCTCACCTCCACCAGACCGCCAAGCGACCGGTCGATGTTCTCGACCTCGACCGCGTGCGACTGGGCCTCGGCGCTGCCCAGCGGCGCCGTCCGGGGCAGGCCCGACAACGCCTGCTTGACCAGGTCACAGGACTTCTTCGAGGGGTCGGCCTGCCTCAGGATCGAGCAGAGGAACACCTTCGGGTCGTTCTGCAGCGCGCCGAGGTTCTCGCCGAGGTTCGCCCGGGTGTCCAGCGTCCCGGTGGTGGGGTTGTAGGTGTGGAACAGGTTGTTCAGCGCCAACGGAGCGGTGTTCAGGGTCTCCGCGAGCGCGTCACGCTGCTTCACCAGGATCTTGCTGACCACCTTGAGTCCCTCGATGTTCTGCGACAGCTTGTCGCGGTTCTCGCGGACGAACGAGGTGACCTCTTGCATCGCGGTGCCCAGGTTCCGCAGCGCGGCGGCCAGATCGTCGCGCTCGCCCTCGAGCAGGTCGGCGGCCGAGGCGAGCGACTCGTTGAACCGGCGGACGGTCCGGTCGTTCTTCGCCAGCGCCGAGACGAAGCGCTCGATCTGGCGCACCGTGCCGAACAGCTCCTCCTTGTTGTTGTCCAACGTGCCGGTCAGCTTGCCCAGGTCCTTGATCGTCTGGTTGAACTGCTCGCCCTGGCCGGCGAAGTTCTTCGCGGTCGTGTCGAGCAGCCGGGTCAGCGCCCCCTCGGAGTTGGCTCCCTCGGGACCGAGGGCGACGGTGAGGTCGTCGATGCTCTGATAGATCTCGTCCAGCTCCAGCGGGGTCGAGGTCTGCTCGTCACTCAAGGTGGCGCTGCTGCTCATCACCGGCCCGCCGGTGTAGACGGGGGTGAGCTGAACGAAGCGGTCGCCGACGATGGCCGGGGAGATGATCACTGCCTTCGCGTCCGCGGGCACCTCGTACTTCGCGTCGTACCACATCCGGACGGTGACGTCGGTCCCCGACGGCTTGACGCTCTCGACCTTGCCGACCGGGACACCGAGGATGCGTACGTCGGATCCCTCGTAGAGCGAGACCGTGCGCGGGAAGCTGGCCGTGATGAACTTCCGCTCCTGGCCGGGCAGCATCACGAGCACCAGCGCCACCAGCACGGCGAGGACCGCGACGATGGCGAGGATGCGGGTGAGTCCGCCGATCTTGGACACCGGGTTGCTCATGGTCACCGTCCTCCGATCTGCGGCACGGGCGGCAGGTTCTGGATGTAGGTGTCGAACCAGGGGCCGGTGCCGAGCGTGTTCGCGAACACCCGGTAGAACGGCGCCATCAGCCGCAGGCTGTTGTCGAGGTTCTCCTGGTTCTTGCGGAGCATGTCGAGCACGCTGTCGAGGTGGTCGAGCGCAGGAGCGAGGTCCGCACGGGTCTGCCGGACCAGCGCGGTCAGCTCCTGGGACAGGTCGCTGGTGGAGGTGAGCAGGTTGTGCACGGCCTCGCGGCGGGCGACCAGGGCCCGGAACAGCTTGTCGCCGTCCCGCATCAGCTTGACCAGGTCCCCGTTGCGGTCGGCGAGGACGTGGGAGACCTTCTCCATGTTGCCGAGCAGCTCGTTCAGCTGCTCGTCGCGCGCGGCGATGTTCTGCGAGAGCGCGGACATGCCGCGCAGGGCGCCCTGGAACTCTTCGGGGGTGTTCTTCATCAGCGCGGACAGCGTGTCCAGCGAGGTGGCGAGCTGCTCGGTGTCGATGCGTTCGGAGGTCTTCGCCAGGCCGCTGAAGGCCTCCACCACGTCGTAGGGCGACGTGGTCCGGGTGACCGGGATCTCCGCGCCCTCCGGCAGCTGGCCGGCGCCGTTGGGCACCAGTGACAGGTACATCGCGCCGAGCAGTGTCTTCACCCGGATGCCGGCGCTGGTGTCGTTGCCGAAGTCGACGCCGCGTTCGACGGTGAACTCCACCTTGACGTGGTCACCGTCGAGGTCGACCTCCTGCACCTTGCCCACCCGGACGCCGGCGACCCGCACCTCGTCGTTGGCCTTGAGCCCGCCGGACTCCTTGAACGCGGCGTAGTACGTGTCGCCGCCGCCGATCAGCGGCAGGTCCTCCGCGCGGAACGCGACGAGCACCAGCGCGAACAGCACGGCCAGGCTGACCGCACCGACGATGACGGGGTTTCTCTCCCGGAACGGTGTGCTCATCCGAGGTCGCACCTCGCAGCCATCTGCTGGCCGCCCGGCGGGAAGTCCACCTTCTGGGTCGGCAGCCCGGGCAGCTTCACCGTGCCGGTGAAGTTGCACAGGTAGAAGTTGAACCACGAGCCGTAGATCGCGGTGCGGCCGATCTTCTCCAGCTTGATCGGCAGCACCTGGATCGCCCGGTCGAGCTCGGCCTTGTTCCGGTCGAGGTTTCCGGCCACGCCGCGCAGCTCCTTGATGTCCTTGGTCAGCGGCTGCCGGATCCCGGAGACCAGGCCGGAGGTCTGCACCGCCAGGTCCGAGATCGACTCCAGTGAGCCGAGGATCGCCTCGCGGTCGCCGGACAGGCCGGAGACGAACTTGCGCAGCTTGACCAGCAGGTCCGACAGCTCGTCGTCGCGGTTTCCGAGGGTCACCATCACCTGGTTCAGGTTGTCGATCAGCTGCCCGATGATCTGGTCCCGGCGGGCCAGCGTGCTGGTCACCGACGCGGTGTGGGCCAGCAGACTCTCCAGCGTGCCGCCCTCGCCCTGGAAGACGGTGATGATCTCGTAGGCCAGCTGGTTGATGTCGTGCGGCGACAGTGCTTCGAACAGCGGCTTGAAGCCGTTGAACAGGACGGTCAGGTCGAGCGCGGGAGTGGTGCGGTCCAGCGGGATCGTCTCACCTTCGTGCAGCAGTGACGGCCCGCCGACCCCCTGGCTCAGGGCGAGGTAACGCTGCCCGATCAGGTTGCGGTAGCGGATGGCGGCGAAGGTGCTCTCGGTTAGCTGGGAGTCCGTGTCGACGTCGAACGTGACCAGCGCCTTGTTCTTTTCGAAGATCTCGATGTCCTGGACGCTGCCGACCTTGACCCCGGCGATCCGGACGTCGTCACCGTCGACCACGCCGGTGACGTCGCTGAAGACGGCCTTGTACTCCTTGGTCTCACCGAACGACACGTTGCCGATGGTGATCGCGAGCAGGCCGGTGGCCAGGGTGGTCACCACGATGAAGATCACGAGCTTGACCGCGTCTCCGGCGGTCCGCTTGTCCAGCAGGCTCATCGCAGGTTCACCTCGGCTCCGCGCGTGAGAGGACCGAGGAGCAGGGTGGCCACGTCGGGAACTCCATCCGCGGGCACTCCCATCACAGGTGCGGCGAAGGCGTCGACCACCGAGCGCTCGGCCGCGGTCCCGGCGAAACCTGAGGTGAGGTCGAGCCGGGGGGCCGGGCGCCGTTTGCCGAACGGCTGCTCGACCCCGTCGTCGATCGCGCTCTCCGGCGGCTGCGGTCCCGGGTTGGCCTGGGAGTACGGCGGGTGGGGCAGCGTCTCGCAGTGCGGCCCGTCGTCTGCGCCGTACTCGGGGTCGTCGGCCGGGGTGTAGCCCCGGGGCTGCTTGGGCAGCATCTCCAGGTTGATGTGCAGCATGTGGCCACGCCAGCCGCTATTCATCTGCGGGATCCAGTCGGCCTGGCCCTTGAGCAGGCACGGGTACTCCGGCGCGTACCTGGCGAACAGCGGCAGCTGCTGCCGGCCCAGCTCACCCAGCCGGATGATGTTGTCGCCGTTGGCCTCCAAGAAGTCACGCGTGGTCGAGGAGAACGCGGTCACGTCGGCGAA
>DASSBE010000203.1:0-4820 GCA_035699065.1 Nocardioidaceae bacterium | reverse complement strand
CCTGCGGATCCGAGATGGGGTTGAGACCGACCAGGTCACCGGGCCCTGCGACTACGCGGACTAGGAAAGCGCCTGCCATCACCGGAAGCCGGAGGTGTCTCGTACCGGGTCTGCCGGAGGCTCACGTTCCACAGGAGGATCCCGTTGCGGCGATCGTGGGAGCCGATCTGCATTTGCCTGAGACCCGAGGCCAGCAAGGTGTAGCACTAGCTACTGTCGGGGTTACACTTGTTGCATGCCGACCACTCGTCCACGACACTTCGTCACCGAGACCGACGACCTGGCGCGGGCGCTCGACGCAGCCGCAGCGAGGTGGCCCGATCTGAGCCGTGCCCAGGTCCTCGTGCGACTGGCCCTGGAAGGTCATCGGGCCGCACAGCAGGCACACGACGAACGCCGGCGGCGCCGGCTTGCCGCCCTTCGTAAGCACAGCGGAGCGCTGACCGGCGTCTACGGACCGAACGATCTCGACCGGCTGCGCGAAGAGTGGCCGGCGTGATCGTGCTCGATGCCAGTGTGTTGATCGCCTTTCTCGACAGTGAAGACGCTCACCACACTCGCGCCGAGACGCTTCTGGCTCAGGAGATCGATGACGATTTCGCCGCGAGTTCCTTGACCCTCGCCGAGGTGCTTGTCATGCCCGCACGCGAACGGCGACTCGATGCTGCGCGCGAGGCCCTCGCGGACCTCGACGTGAAGGAGCTGCCCTTCCCTGTCGACGCTGCCGTCAAGCTCGCACAGCTCCGCGCCAGTACCAGCCTCAAGATGCCGGACAGTTGTGTCCTACTTGTCGCCGAGGGGATCCAAGCACGTGTCGCCTCCTTCGATAATCGGCTGAATGACGCTGCCACCAGCCGCAACCTTGTCGTCCTCAGCTGACGGGCGGAGTCGCTGGAACAGCACCGTTCGTTCTGGCATGTGGCTGCGTCTCGGCGTCTCGATAGAGGAACGATGTACGGCGACTCGCTGCCCGGCTTCGCGTCGCGCCGAGCCGATCACCGCAACGGGATCCCATACGGGCGACGGGAACGCAGCCTGACGGTTGTCGACATTGCCCACAGCCGAGATGCCTCTCGAACCAGTCGCTGATCCGGTCAACCGCGGGCCCCGTGAGGGCGGGGGTCAACCGGAGAGGACTGGACCGCTGCGAGATCCACGTCGCGTCCCACTCCACCGGCACCGCGAAGGGCCCCGGACGGACTCCCCTCTGGCGACGCGACCGGAACCGGCATCCAAGGAGACGACCCGATTTGATCGGTTCGGGCCGTTCGGGTCTTTACCTCCGTTATCGTCGAACGAATAGGACCCACAAGGTCGTCCGCACCACCGGAGTAGGGACACAGCGTGTCATCGGCAACATCTCGGGAGCTCACGACGCTGCGCCGGCTCCACCACCTGATGAACCAGGTGAACGCCAGCCACGACCTGGAAGAAGTCCTGCAGACGGTGGCCGAGGGTGTCGCCGACGTGGTCGGCTTCGAGGTCGCCGCAATCCGGTACTTGCGCAGTGACGGCGACCTGGAGTGCGTCGCGGTCGCCGGTGACGAGACGGCCCGCGCGCAGCTGCTCGGCACCCGAATCCCGGTCGCAGAGATCCAGGCGGAGTTCGAGATGGCCGACGAGTGGGGCGCGCTGCGGTTCGTGCCCCATGAGCGGTTGCGCGGCAGCGTCGGAGCAGGGTGGATCCCCGACGTACCAACCTTGGACGTGCCGGACGCCTGGCATCCGGAGGACGCGCTGATTGCGCCGCTGTCCTCGCCCACCGGGGAGCTGGCCGGCGTGCTCTCGGTCGACCTGCCTCATGACGGGCGGCGGCCGGGGCAGTTCCAGCGTGAGGTGCTGGAGATGTACTCGGTCCAGGCCGGTATCGCGATCAACAATGCCTGGCAGCGGGCCCGGCTCGCCGAGCAGGTGCGCTTGGCCGAGGTGCTCCGGACGATCACCCAGACCGCGGGGCGGGCGCTCGACCTGGGCCGGGTGCTCGACGAGTGTGTCGAGCCGGTGGTCACCGGCTTGGGCTGCCACGGCATCTGGATCCGGGCGTTCGAGGGCGAAGGCGAGCGACCGGGCATCGGTCGCGGCGCCATCCATCCGCGGGACTTCCCGGTGGAGCCCTCCGACGAGCTGCTCGCCCTGGCCAAGCGGGTGGCCCACGACTGCTGGGCGGACCGGCGGGCGGTGATCTTCTCCGACACCAAGCCCGCGCCCAGCGACCTCGTCTCGGTCGACGAGCAGGAGCTGCTGTTCCGGTTCGTGGGCCACATCCACTCGCGCACGGTGCTGTTCGTGCCGATGGGGGCCGGCCGCGAGTGCCTGGGCTACATCGCGCTGACCCGCACCGCCGAGGACGCGGCGTGGAGCGACGAGGAGGTGGACGCTGCCCTCGAGATCGGTCGGGACCTCGGCCGCGCTGTGCTGCATGCGCGGCTGTTCGAGCGCGAACGGCAGATCGTCGAGGAGCTGCAGGACCTGGACCACTACAAGACCGAGCTGATCTCCACTGTCTCCCACGAGCTGCGCAACCCGCTGACCGCGATCGTCGGCCACGTCGAGCTGCTGCAGATGCTCGACGGCCCGCCCGAGACCGAGCGGTCCCTGGCGGCGATCGCCCGCGGCTCCGCGCGGTTGGAGCTCTTGGTCGACGACCTGCTGATGCTGTCCAAGGTCAGTGACCCGCACCGCCCGCTGATCCCCCAGCCGGTCGACATGGTGGTGGTGGCGACCGAGGCCGTCGACATGTTCTGCCTCCAGGCGAGCCGGCAGAACGTGGAGGTCCGGCTCGTCGTCGGCAGTCGGCCGGTGTTCGCGTGGGGCGAGCCCGCCGAGCTGGACCGCGCGGTGTGCAACATCGTCAGCAACGCGGTCAAGTACTCCCCCGCCGGCGGCCAGGTCACCCTCACCCTCGAGGTGCTCGAGGGCCTGGTCGTCGTCGAGTGCCGCGACCAGGGGATGGGAATCTCCGAGGCGGACCAGGTCCGGCTGTTCACCGAGTTCTACCGGTCCAGCAACGCCGATGCGATCGCGATGCCCGGCACCGGCCTCGGTCTGACCATCGTGAAGCGGATCGTCGACCGACACCGCGGCACCCTCACCGTCGAGTCCGAGCTCGGCAGGGGCAGCACGTTCCGGATGATGCTCCCGCAGCCACCGAAGTAGCTGCGGCCCGAAGAAGCCGGGCGACAGAATGCGCCGGCTCAGCCCTTGACGGCCTTGCCCACAAGCTGCCCGGCAAGGAACACCGCGAACAGCGACTTCACGACCAGCTCACCCGACAGCACCGCCATGGCGAACATGGTCAGCGCCACCGCGAAGAGCACTTTCGCGATCGGCAACGGAGTGATCACCCACCCACGGTAGGACTCGCGAAGCAGCCAGACCATCGCTGCAGATCGACCCAATTAGCCCGCACCGGCACATACGGATGCGGCCCGCGGCAGGTTTTACCCGGCCCGGCGCCCCGTAGGCGACTTCGGGAAGGTCAGCTCCCACTCGGTGCCCTCCCCAGGCGCGGTCACCAGCTTCGCCGTACCCCCGAGGTCCTCGACCCGGCCGCAGATCGACTCACTCACCCCGAGTCGGCCCTCGGCGCGGGCCTGGTCCAGACGGCCGGACGGGATGCCGGGTCCCTCGTCGCGCACGGTGACGATCACCGAGGTACCCACCTCCTCGAGCAACACCCAGGCCGGCGCGTCGGCGCCGACGTGCACGGCGACGTTGGACAGGCAGGCGCGTACGACGGACGTGACCTCCTCGACCACGGCGGAAGGCAGGATCACCGACGAGCCGGGCACCGAGACCGTCACGGTCCGCGACTGCAGCGACGACAGCGAGCGAGCCAGGTCACCGGAGGTCCCGAAGGACGACTCGCCTTGCTGCACCAGCGCACGCAGCGCGACCTCCTGGTCCCCCGCCAGCCGGCCCAGGTCGGCGGCCTCACCCCCGAGCTCGAGGCCTCGGCGCTGCACCAGGGACAGCACCTGGAGCACTCCGTCGTGCACGACGCGGGCCAGCCGGGCGCGCTCGGCGGCGGCTGCCGCGGAACGCTCCGCACGGTCGCGGGCATCGGCCATCTCCTTGAGCCGGCCGGTGGTGTAGCCGATCACCGGACCGCCGATCATCAGCAGGAAGATGTTGCCGACGTTGGTCTGGGTGATCTCGGTGCGGATCGTGACGTCGGCCAGCGACATCACCGTCGCCGCCACCAGGCCACCGACCCAGTGCCAGTGCAGGCCCCACGCGAGCACGACCGCCATCACCCAGAACGACGGCAGCGTGGACATGTTGTCGGCCAGCTGCGCGTCGCTCTGCACGACCCTGGTGAGCAGCACCAGCACCACGGCGACGAGCAGGTCCGCGACGAGCAGCGGCGCGCGACGCCGGCGCGGTTCGTCGTACGCCCAGGTGGTGAAACCGGTCCAGGCCACCATCAGCACCAGCGCCAGGGCGGCGACCGTCGGGCGCGCAAGGCCGTCCCACTTGGCCACGTTGACCGCGATCGAGAAGGCGAGGACGACGACGCGCAGCACCGCGAGGGCGCGGAACATCGTGGTCTCGACGGCCCAGGTGGCCGGCGTGGCCGTGGTGGAGGACGCCACGCTCAGGAGGCTTTGAGCTCGGTGCCCTCGCCAGAGCCGGCGGCAGCAGTGCCGTCCCCAGCGGCCTTCTTCGACGCCTCACGGGCGGCCTCCCGGTCGAGCCGCTTCTGCTCGTCCTTGGCGCGCGACGCGTACATGTCGACGTACTCCTGGCCGGAGAGCCGCATGATCTCGTACATGATCTCGTCGGTGATCGAGCGCAGGATGTAGCGGTCGTTCTCCAGG
>DASSBE010000202.1:0-9423 GCA_035699065.1 Nocardioidaceae bacterium | reverse complement strand
TAGACTCCGCAGCGTGGCGGTGACGGACGAGGCGATCCTCAAGATCAAGGAGATGCTGCTCAGCGGGCAGCTCAGGCCCGGTGACCGGCTGCCCCCGGAGAAGGAGCTCAGCGAGGAGCTCGGTCTGTCCCGCAGCTCACTGCGTGAGGCGGTCAAGGCCCTAGAGCTGATCCGGGTGCTCGACGTCCGGCGTGGCGACGGCACCTACGTCACCAGCCTGGAGCCGCGGCTGCTGCTCGAGGCGATGTCCTTCGTCGTCGACCTGCACCAGGACGCCTCCATCCTCGACCTGTTCGAGGTCCGCCGGATCCTGGAGCCGGCGGCCGCGGTGATCGCGACGCGCAAGGCCGCGCCCGAGGACATCGCGAAGCTGAACGACATCCTGGCCGAGGTCGGCGAGGACACCTCGATCGAGGACCTGGTCTCGCACGACATGAAGTTCCACGGGTTCATCAGCGACCTGTCCGGGAACTCCTACCTGAGCAGCATCCTGGAGAGCCTGTCCAGCAGCACGATGCGGGCCCGGATCTGGCGCGGGCTGACCGAGGAGCACTCCGTGGACCGGACGCTGGCCGAGCACCACGCGATCGTCGAGGCGATGGCGACCGGAGACGCCGACCTGGTCCGGTCCTGCGTGACCGTGCACATCAGCGGCGTGGAGCGGTGGCTGGCGCAGGCCGGCGGCGCGAGCGAGTCCTGAAAAGCGTCAATGCCGTCCACATGGGGCTCTCCTGTCTCTTCCGTGGGTCAGTTTCGGCCGGGTAGGGCGGGGCGGTAGCCGCCGAGGGAGAGCATGGCGAGGGCGATGAGGGCGTGTGGGTCCTTGAACCCGAACGCGACGCGGGTGAGTAGTCGGATCTTTGTGTTGGTGGCCTCTACTAGTCCGTTGGACAGGCCGTGGTCGAGGGAGGCGTCGATCATGCGGCGGTGTCGGGTGATCCTGCGCTGGAGCTCGACGAACTCGGGGATCTGGCAGCGTCGGGCCCAGGAGATCCACCGGTCCAGGGCTTCCTTGGCGGCCTGGCCGGCGAGTTTGAACACGTGCCGTAGGCCTTCCTTGAGTAGGTAGGCCCGGTGCAGCCGTGGGTCGGTCTTGGCGATCCATTCCAGCTTCAGGCGCTGGTTGTCGGTGAGGTCCTCGGGGTTCTTCCACAGCGTCCACCGGGATCGGGCCAGCGTGCGGGCGTCGCCTCGAGAGATCCTGCGTCGGCGACCGATGTGGCTTTCCACGACCGACCCGCCGGGCTTGCGGCGGGCCTCGTTCCACGCGGCGCGGCGCACCTCGTCGAGGGCCTCGGTGGCCCAGGCGACCACATGAAACGGGTCCGCGCACTGCTCGGCCTGCGGGCACCGCTCGGCCAGCACCTTGGTGATCCACGACGCGCCGTCGCAGGAGACATGGGTCAGCGCGGCGCTGCGTTCGGGACCGAGGGCGTCGAAGAACCGCCTCAGCGTGGCCGCGTCCTGCCCGGGCGCGGCCCACACCAGCCGGCGGCTGTCGTGGTCGACCACCACAGTCAGGTACTTGTGCTTCTTCTTGTAGCTGACCTCATCGATCCCGATCCGACGCAGACCCGCGAACCGGTCCACGCTGGCATCCACGTCCTTGCACACCCGCTTCACGATCGCGCCCACGGTGCGCCAGGCCACCCGCATCAGCTGCGTGACCGCGCTCTTCGAGCACGCCACCGCCAGCCAGGCCACCTGATCATCGAAGGCGTAGGTGTGGCCGGCCGCGTGCCGGGCCCACGGCACCCCCGCGACCGTCGGCCCATGGTCGGGGCAGTTCACCCGCGGCGCGGCGGCCTCGAGCATCACCTGGATCGTGCCCAGGTCCAACGCCCGCCACCGGCGCCGGCCCTCCCCGGCGTCGTAGCCAGGCGAGCGACGCCCACACCTGCCGCACCGGCCCCGAGCACGCTTGCGCGGCCGCACATGCGCGACCAGCAGCTGCTCGTCCTCGTCGAACTCGATGTCCTCGACGACCGTCTTCTCGACCCCCAACAAGGCCCGCCATAAGGTGGTGTTCTGCACGCCGTTCTCCGCTCTTAGGTAACTGACCTTCGACAGCCAGAAACCTAGACAGAGAACGGCGTGCTCAGCTCTCAGACGCGCGGAGAACCCACGGAAGTGTCACAAGAGCCCCACATGGACGGCAATGACAGGGTTTTCGCGACTTCAGGTGTCGTTCCCATCCATCTGGACGGGAACGACACGTGAAGGGCTACTTGTAGAGGACGGCCTGGATCTCCGGGTCGTCGATGTTGGTCTTGTCGTACCAGTAGAAGCCGGTGTCGATGGTCTCCGGCAGGTCCTCGCCGTCGATCGCCTTCATCGCGGCCTTGATCAGCTCCTCGCCCATGCCGACCGGGTTCTGGGTGATCGCGCCGGCCATGACGCCGTTGTTGATCGCGTCGATCTGCGCCTGGCCGGAGTCGAAGCCGACGACCGTGATGCCCTGCTTGCCGCTCTCCTGGACACCCTTGACCACGCCGATCGCGGAGCCCTCGTTCGAGCCGTAGATGCCGGCCACGTCGGGGTTGGCCGCGATGATCGACTTGGTGATGTCGGCCGACTTCGCCTGGTCACCGCCGCCGTACTGCACGGGGAGCAGCTCGACGTCCGGGGCGTTGGCCTCCATCCACTCGATGAAGCCGTCCCGCCGGTCGATGCCGGAGCGGCTGGTCTGGTCGTGCACGACCATCGCGACCTTGCCCTTGTTGCCGATGAGCTCCGCCATGTGCTTGGCGGCCTCCGCGGCAGCGGCCTTGTTGTCGGTGGACGCCGTGGTCACCGGGATGTCGCTCTCCACTCCGGAGTCGAACGCGATCACCGGGATGTCGTTGTCGGCGGCCTGCTGGAGCAGGGGTGCGGCCGCCTTGCTGTCCAGCGCCGCGAACCCGAGGGCGTCCGGGTTCTTCGCGAGCGCGGTGTTCAGCATGTCGATCTGCGCCTCGACCTCGGACTCGGTGGCCGGGCCGACGAACGTGATCGTTGCGCCCTCCTTCTTGGCCTCCTGCTCGGCGCCCTTCTTGACCGCCTGCCAGAACTGGTGCTGGAAGCCCTTGGACACGATCGCGATGTACGGCTTGTCGCTGTCTCCGCCGCCCCCGCCGCCGTCGTCTGCTCCACAGGCGCTGAGCGCCGTGGCCATGGCCATCGCCGCGACGACCGCCCCGACTCGCTTCATCCTCATGCTTGTTACTCCCTTTGCGTGGTTGTACCTCTTGAGTTGCCGAGCTGGTCCCGACCCGTCGGGTCAGGCCTCCTTCTTGCGCACCATGTCCGCATAGACCGCGACCAGGATGACCGCGCCGAGTACGACGTTCTGCCACTCCTGCGGGATCGACATGATCCGCAGGCCGTTGTTGAGCACCGAGATGATCAGCGCGCCGATGATGGTTCCGACGATCGAGCCCTTGCCGCCGGCCAGCGACGTGCCTCCGATCACCACCGCGGCGATCGCCTGCAGCTCGTAGCCCATCCCGGTGGCGGGCTGGGCGGAGCCGAGCCGGGCGGAGATCATCACGCCGGCGAGCCCGATGAACAGCCCGGCGAGGGCGTAGATCACGATCAGCCACTTGCGGACGTTGATCCCCGACAGCGCGGTGGCCTCCTCGTTGCTCCCGATGGAGTAGGTGTAGCGGCCCAGCACCGTCTTGTTGAGCAGGAACACCGAGATCACCGTGGCGAGCAGCAGGATCAGGACCGCGTTCGGGAAGTCGACGCCGGGGATCAGGTTCCCGGTGGAGATCTTGATGTAGGACGGGTCGTCGCTGAAGTAGATCGGCGTGCTGTTCGAGAGCACCAGGGCCAGCCCTTGGGCGACGAGCATCATCGCGAGGGTGGCGATGAACGGCGGTATCTTCAGCAGCGCGATGTTGATCCCGTTGACCAGCCCGATCACCCCGCCGAAGAGGATCGCGCAGAGCACCCCGAGCGCCACCGGGAAGCCCCAGTTGACGATGAAGAGTCCCGACATCACCGCGCACAACGACATGCCGGTGCCGATGGACAGGTCGATACCGGCGGTGATGATCACGAAGGTGGTCCCCAGCGCCAGCGCCCCGATCACCACGGTCGAGAACAGGATGCTGGTCACGTTGGAGTAGGTGAAGAAGTTCGAGCTCGCGAACGAGAAGAACGCGAAGATCACGATCAGGCTGGCGAACGCGAGCAGCTGTTGGAGCCGGTCCTTGAGCCCGGTGGTCCAGCCGCGCGAGGAGGTGTCCTCCGCGGTGGCATCGAGTGTGGTCATCGCTCTCCCGCCTCCCTGTCGATGGTCGCGACGAGCCCGAGCTCCTGCGCGTCACCGGG
This sequence comes from Nocardioidaceae bacterium, assembly GCA_035699065.1. GTDB lineage: Bacteria > Actinomycetota > Actinomycetes > Propionibacteriales > Nocardioidaceae > Nocardioides_C. The sequence continues at coordinate 5,106 of DASSBE010000202.1, read as the reverse complement.
ATTCTCGTCCGGCCGCAGCGTGGCGTAGTGCATGACGTTCTCCTGGGTTGCTTCGGACTGGTTGAGGATTCCCGCGACCCGCCCCTCGGTCATCACCACGATCCGGTGGGACATCCGCAGCACCTCGGGAAGCTCGGAGGAGATCATGATGATCGACTTGCCCTGGGCGGCGAGGTCGTTCAGCAGCGCGTAGATCTCCTCCTTGGCGCCGACGTCGATGCCGCGGGTCGGCTCGTCGAAGATCAAGATGTCGCAGTCCTTGACGAGCCACTTGGCGATGACGACCTTCTGCTGGTTCCCGCCGGAGAGGTTCTTGGTGGTCTGCGAGACCGACGGTGTCTTGATCGCGAGCGCGCGGACCATCTCCTCCGCGGCGACCCGCATCGCCTTGAAGTCCACGACCCCGAAGCTGCTGAACCGTTCGCTCAGCGAGGTCAGTCCGATGTTGGCGCTGACGTCGTGGCTGAGCAGCAGGCCGAGGTGCTTGCGGTCCTCGGACAGGTAGCCGATCCGGTGCTTGGCGGCGTCCGCGGGGTTGGCTATCTTGACCTGCTTCCCGCGCAGCGTGACCGTCCCGCTCTCGATCTTGTCCGCGCCGACCAGTGCACGGGCCACCTCGGTGCGCCCGGCGCCCATAAGCCCCGCGAAGCCGAGGATCTCCCCGCGCCGCAGCTCGAAGGAGACGTCGCGGAGCAGCTCCTTGGTGGACAGATTCTCGACGCGGAGCAGGACCTCGCGGTCGTCGCGGACGCCTTCGGGCTTGGCCTCGCTGGTGAGCGTGCGGCCCACCATCAGCGAGATCACTTCCTTCATCGTCGTCGTGGCGGTGTCCAAGGTGTCGACGTACTGCCCGTCGCGGATCACGGTGATCCGGTCGCTGATCGCCTTGAGCTCGTCCATCCGGTGCGAGATGTAGATGACGCCGGTGTCCTCGCGCTTGAACCGGCGGATCAGCTCGTGCAGTGTCTGCACCTCGGCGTCGTTGAGGGCCGCCGTGGGCTCGTCCATGATCAGCACGCGCGCGTCGTACGACAGCGCCTTGGCGATCTCGACCATCTGTTGCTTGGCGACGGTGAGGTTGCCGACGAGGTCCTTCACGTTCAGGGGCAGCCCGAGCCGTTCGACGAGCTCGGCGCCCTGCCGGTTCAGGGTCCGTTCGCTGAGCACCCCGGCGGTCCGCGGCTCGCGGCCGATGTAGATGTTCTGCGCGACGGTCAGGTGCGGCATCAGGTTGAACTCCTGATGGATGATGCTGATCCCGGTCTCCAGCGCGTCCTTCGGGCCGGTGACCACCAGCGGTTCGCCGTTGAGCCGGAAGCGTCCGGTGTCGGCGACGTAGATGCCGGAGAGCAGCTTCATCAGCGTCGACTTGCCGGCACCGTTCTCACCGACCAGCGCGAGGACCTCGTCGTGCCGCAGGTTCAGGTGCATGTTGTCGAGGGCCTGCACCCCGGGGAAGCCCTTGCTGACCTCCTCGACCTCGAGCAGGTAGTCGGTCATCTCATCCACGTCCCGTCGGCCGGTCGGTGACAACGCCCTTGCGGACGATCACGTTGCCATAGGTGCGGGTCTCGCCGGTGCGGACGATCAGGTACGACGTCGACGCGACGTCGTAGAACTCGTGCCGGTCCACGAAGCGGACCGCGTCCCGGGCGACCCCGGCGGCGCCGATCAGGTCCTGCTGCACGGGCAGCACCGCGCCGTCCGCGGAGGTCATCAGGTCCACCGCGGTTGCGTCGTCGAGCGGCAGCACCGAGCAGACGGCGCGCAGCAGGTCGGGAGTGCGCACGCCGGGGAACACCAGCACCCGCTTCCCGATCCGGTCGGCGGGGAAGTGTGCGTCGGCCAGGCAGAGCGCGTCGGAGTGACCCATGGCGTCGAGCCCGGCGAGCAGCTCGCCGGTGAGAAGCGGATCTATGCCTCGAAGCACCAGTCACCTCCTGAAATCGATTTCCGAACCGTACGCCGGGCGCCGGGGAGGGTCAACAACCCGCGCCGGTCACACCGCATCGCGCACCTCGAGGCCGTAGACGGTGGTCGCTGTCCCACCGAGGACCTGGGCCTGCTCACCGGCCGACAGCTCACCGACCAACGCCGAGAGGACCGCCCAGGTCGGCTGGTAGCCCCCGGACGGCACGGTCATCGGCCAGTCTCCGCCGTACATCAGCCGCGCCGGCCCGAACGCCTCCAGCGCGAGGTCCCACACCGGCCGCAGCGCCGCAGGCGTGAACGGCTGGCCCACGATCTGCAGCCCGGAGACCTTGGCGACCGTGTTCGGCCGGCGCGCCACCTCGCGCAGCGCCGCCGCCCACGCGTCGAGGTCGTCACGCCCGCGCGGCGGCTTGCCGAGGTGGTCGACCACGACGCGCAGGTCGGGCAGGTCCGCGGCCAGCCGCGCGGTGGCGTCCAGGTGCCGCGGCCAGGCATCGGGTACGTCGAACGGCAGGCCACGTCTCGCGAGCAGGGCAAGGGATTCGCGCACCTGGGGCAGGTCCAGGAAGTCGTCGCGCGGGTCGTCGTGCACCAGGTGGCGCACCCCCCGGAACGCCGGGTGGCTCCCGTAGCGATCGAGCTGGTCCGTCGTACGCCCCGGGTCGTCGAGCTGCACCCAGCCGACCACGCCGGCCACGAAGCCGAACCGGTCCGCGGCCTCGAGCATGGAGCGGGTGTCGCGCTCGGAGTCCTCAGCCTGGACCAGGACCGCCCCGGTGACACCGGCGGCGTCGAGCTCGCGCGCGGCGGTCTCGGCGGTGAAGCTGGCGTAGAGCTCACCGTGCTGCGGGCCGAGCCAGGCGTACCCGCCGTCGCTCAGGTCCCACACGTGCAGGTGGCTGTCGACCACCACCGGGCGGGTCACAGCGCCACCAGCCCTTCGTCGCGCAGCCGGTCCCACAGCTGTGCGGGGACGTCGCGGGCCAGGCCGGCCGCGTTCTGCCGGACCTGCTCCGGGCTGGCGCCGCCGACGACGACGGAGCGCACCGATGGCTCCTGGAACGGGTAGTGCAGCGCGGCGACCGGCAGCGGCACGTCGAGCTCGGCGCACACCACGGCGATCCGCCGGATCCGCTCGAGCAGCTGCGGCGGGACCGGGCCGTAGTCGAAGCGGGACTCGACCGAAGGCGTGGGCGAGGCGAGCAGCCCGGAGTTGAACACGGCGGCGTCGACGATCCCGATCCCGTGCTCGCGGCAGGCCGGCAGCACCTCGGCGGCCACGGACTGGTCGGCGAGGGTGAACCGGCCGGCGACCATCAGCAGGTCGAGCACACCGGTCCTCGCGGTAGCGAGCAGCGCGTCGGTGGCCATCGACCCGACTCCGATCGCGCGGACCAGGCCCTCCTCGCGCAGCTTCGCCATCGCGGGCAGCCCCTCGTCGACGCCGCGGCGCAGGTCGAACCGTTCCGGGTCGTGCAGGTAGACCACGTCCACCGCGTCGAGGCCGAGGCGTTCGAGCGACTCCTCGAGACTGCGGCGCACACCGTCGGCGGTCACGTCCCAGACTCGCTTGAGGTCGGCCGGGACCGCGAAGTCGTTCTCGTCGTCCATCCGCCCGGCCCCGGAAGGGTTCGGCCGCAGCAGCCGGCCCACCTTCGTGGACACGACATAGTCGGCCCGCGGCTTGGTGGCCAGGAACGCGCCGAGCCGGCGCTCGGACAGGCCGAGCCCGTAGTGCGGCGCGGTGTCGAAGTAGCGGATTCCGCACTCCCAGGCGGTGTCGAGGATCTGCCAGGCCTCGTCGTCGGTCAGCGCGCGGTACAGGTTGCCGACGTTCGCCGCGCCGTACCCCAGCCTGCTGAGGGCGACCTCAGGCATCGGCGACATACCGGTGCGTGTCGATCGAGGCGGCCAGCATCTCCGCGCCCGCACCCGGTGCTCGTGGCGCGTGGTAGCGACCGGTGTGCACGTCGACCGGGGTGGTGAAGTGCTCGTGCAGGTGGTCCACGAACTCGATCATCCGGTTCTGCAGCGTGCCGGAGACCGCGACGAAGTCGAACATGGACAGGTGCTGGACGGTCTCGCAGAGCCCGACGCCGCCGGCGTGCGGGCAGACCCGCACCCCGAACTTCGCGGCGAGCAGCAGGATCGCGATGTTCTCGTTCACCCCGGCGACCCGGCTGGCGTCGAGCTGCAGGATCTGCAGCGCGTCGGCCTGAAGGAACTGCTTGACCATGACCCGGTTGGCGATGTGCTCGCCGCTGGCCACCGGGATCGGTGCGATCGCTCGGGCGATGGCGGCGTGGGCGAGTACGTCGTCGGGGCTGGTGGGCTCCTCGATCCAGGCCACGTCGAACGGCGCGAGCGCGGCCATCCACTCGATCGCGTCGGCCACGTCCCAGCGCTGGTTGGCGTCCACGGCGATCGCGATGTCGGGGCCCACGACCTCGCGCGCGATGCGCAGCCGGCGTACGTCGTCGTCCTTGTCCGCGCCGACCTTGAGCTTGATCATCGTGAAGCCCTCGGCCACCGCCTCGCGACAGAGCCGGGCCAGCTTCTCGTCGTCGTAGCCGAGCCATCCCGGAGTCGTGGTGTAGGCGGGGTACCCGTCCCGGAGCAGCTCGTCCTCGCGCTGGACGCGGCCGGGCTCGGCCTTCTCCAGGATCTCCAGCGCCTCGTCGCGGGTGAGCGCGTCGGTGAGATACCGGAAGTCGACGAGGTCCACGATCTCGGTCGGGGTCAGCGAGGCGAGCAGCTGCCACAGCGGCTTGCCGGCGCGCTTGGCCTTGAGGTCCCAGAGCGCGTTGACCACCGCGCCGACGGCCATGTGCATGATGCCCTTCTCGGGCCCCAGCCAGCGCAGCTGCGAGTCGTGCACGAGCATGCGCCAGAGGCCGCCGAGGTCGTCGAGGACCTCCTCCACGTCGAGGCCGACGAGGTAGGGAGCCAGGCTGCGGATCGCGGCGACCTGGACGTCGTTGCCGCGGCCGATCGTGAACACGAACCCGTGGCCGACCAGGCCGTCGTCGCTGTCGGTGCGTAGCCTGACGTAGCTGGCGGAGTAGTCCGGGTCCGGGTTCATCGCGTCCGAGCCGTCGAGCAGCAGCGAGGTCGGGAACCGGACATCGTCGGTGTCCAACGCGATGATCCGGCTCACGGGTGTTCTCCTCGACA
>DASSBE010000201.1:0-5369 GCA_035699065.1 Nocardioidaceae bacterium | reverse complement strand
CGGGTCGCCGTGGTCGGCGGCGGCAACTCCGGCCTGCAGATCGCCGAGGAGCTGGCCGCGACCCGGGAGACCCTCCTCGCGCTCGGCTCCCGGCCGCCGCGGCTTCCGCAGCGGATCCTGGGCCGCGACCTGTTCTGGTGGCTGCAGCGGCTCGGCGTGCTGGGCAAGACCGCCGACTCGCGGCTCGCGAAGCGGATGCGTGCGCGCGGCGGCGACCTGGTGATCGGCGGCAGCCACCGCCGGCTGCGTCGGGCCGGCGTGCAGTTCCGGCCGCGCCTGGTGGCCGCCGACGGCCAGGAGCTCCGTTTCGCTGACGGCAGCACGAGCACCGTGGACGCCGTCGTCTGGGCGACCGGCTTCCGCGCCGACTACCCCTGGATCGACGTGCCCGGTGTGGTCGAGGCCGGGTCCGTCGTGCACGAGCGCGGCGTGACGCCGGCGCCCGGCCTGTCCTTCATCGGGCTGCCGTGGCAACACACCCGGGGATCGTCGCTGCTCGGGTTCGTCCGGCACGACGCCGAGTGGCTCGCCGCGAAGATCGTGGCCGGGGCCGGCGCGGATCGTAAGGTGGCGACGTGAACATTCCGGATCTCTCCGCGACCGCGCTGGTCGTGGTCGACGTGCAGCAGGGCTTCCACGATCCGTCGTGGGGGAAGCGGAACAATCCCGCCTGCGACGACAACATCCGCGCACTGGTGGAGGAATGGGACGTGACCGGTCGGCCGCTGGTGTTCGTGCGGCACGACTCCACCTCGGAGACGTCCCCGCTGGCGAGCGGGTCGGCGGGCAACCGGTTCAAGGACTATCTGAGCGCCGAGCCGGACCTCCTGGTCACCAAGTCGGTGAACTCCAGCTTCCACGGGTCACCGGATCTCGACGCGTGGCTTCGCGGTCGGGCGATCGGGTCGCTCGTGGTCTGCGGGATCACCACCAATCACTGCTGCGAGACGACCGCTCGGGTCGGCGGCAACCTCGGCTACGACGTGTACTTCGCGCTCGATGCCACGCACACGTTCGACCGGACCGGCCCGGACGGGACGACGGTGACCGCGGACGAGCTGGTCCGGGTCACAGCGACGAACCTGCACGGCGAGTTCGCGACGGTGGTGAGCACCGCGGACCTGGTGGCGCCGGGCCACATGTGATGAGGAGCGTGCTCGGACCCGCTGCGTGCGGCCGCGAGAAGGACTCAGTTCTTCACGGCAAGCACGCTGATGCTGGTCACGCCGTACTTCGTGGTGGCACCGAGCGCGCGATCGGAGACGAACCGGTAGTCGTTGTCGCGGACCACCGCAGTCTCGAAGCCGGCGTCCCGGATCGCGCCCAGGTAGTCGTCGCGCTGAGCGGCACCGCCGATGCAGGCAGCCCACAGCGACGCGTTGCAGGTGATCCCCTCGGGGAGGTGCCGCGACGAGACGATGTCGGCGATCGCCAACCGACCGCCGGGCCGCAATGCCGCCGCGGCCGCCAGGAAGACGGCCTGCTTGTCCGGTGACAGGTTGATGACGCCGTTGGAGATGACACAGTCGACGGTTCCCCGCCCGACCAGCAACTCCTCGATGTATCCCTTGCGGAACTCGACCTGGCCGAAGCCGGACTCGGTCGCCAGCCGAGTCGCCTTGTCGAGCTGGGCCGTTGTCATGTCCACCCCGATGACACCGCCGGTGGGACCGCAGGCGCGGGCGGCCAGGAAGCTGTCCATGCCGGAGCCGCTGCCGAGATCGAGGACCTGCTCGCCTGGCCTGATCGCGGCCAGATCGAGGAAGTAGCCGACGCCGGCGAAGGAGTCGATCGCCGGCGCCGGGATCGCATCCAGGTCGGCGGAGGGGTAGCCGAGCTGCTCGGCGAGACCGCGGCCGGTCTCGAAGTGGAAGTCGGCCGCAGGCGTGAGCGCGACTTGCTCGTACATCTGCTTGACGCGTGCCTCGAGGTCACGGCGGTCGAGTGTGCGCACGTCGGTCATGATGTCCTCCTTGCATCGCTCGCCCGGGCCTGGCGCCGGGCGTCCTCGAACTCATCAGGGTCGTCGATGTGCCACATCGCCTGTCCGATCGCCAGCACTCCACGTGCGGGCAGCGGCACGTCGCCGAGCATGGGGTTCTCCGGGAGCCGCGTCGGTCTGCCGAGGTCCACGCCGTCGAGGGCCGCGCTGGATTGGTTGACGAAGTACATCCGCTGCGGCATCAGCAGGCCGGAATGGCCGCTCGGCATCACACCGGCCATCTGCAGCCGGCCCATCCCCAGTGCCCGAGCGAGCCGCTCACGGGCGACCACGAGGGTCCGTGGCCGCCAGGAGACGAGCGGCAAGCTTGCGCTGAGCGGGTTGAGCAAACCCATCAAGGGTGATCGCGCCACGGCCACCGTCCAGCTCAGCGCGGGCGCGTCCATGGTGATGCGAAGCTCGCGGGGGCCGGTCCACGTGAGCCCGATCCGGGCTGGTCCGACGTGCTCGCAGGCGGGGGCGTAGTAGCGCGGACAGGCGAGCTCGATGTGCCGCGCATCAGCGTGGATAGACCACCGGCCCGCCGGGTCGCGGTGCCACACCGTCCGATAGGGGCCGAAGGAACTCTGCGGGAACACCCGCAGCGCCAACACGTGCCCGGAGTCGAACGGAAGGCCGAAGACGCCCCAGCCGCGGACGTACTCGTGGTCGGGCCACGGCGGCTCGCCCATGCCGGGCTCGATCGCCGTGGTCAACGTGGCCGGGCTGCGCATCGCTCGCTCTGTCTCAGTAGCCGAAGGTGACGGCCGGATCGTCTCCGATCCAGCTCCACATAGACGGACAGAAGAACAACGTCTTACGGCCGGTCTTCGCATCCTCCAGCCCGGCGGTCCTGCTGATCACTGCTTGGTTCATGGCTGGTTCTCTCTCTCGTGTCCGTCTGACGGACACGCTAGGTGTCCCAACGCGGCCGCGTCGTCGGGCAAACTCCCTACGAATCCGGTCAGGCGGACGCGGCTCAGGTGTCCGATCCGTCGTCGAGACCGCCGAGCAGCCCGCTTCGCAGCGCGAAGAGGGTGGCGGTCGAGCGGCTCGAGGCACCGGTCTTGGCGTAGATGCGCTCGATGTGGGTGCCTGCGGTCTTGCGTGAGATGCCGAGCTGGTCCGCGACGTCGCGGGTGGCGGCCCCACGGGCGATCAGGCCGAGCACCTCGATCTCGCGCGGGGTCAGCCCGGCCGGGCCGGCCACACGCCGTCTCGTGCCGCCGCCGGCCGCAGCCAGGACGGCGTCCGCCGCCGACTGGTCCAGCCGCCCGGCGCCGATCTCTGCGCGGATGACGCCGGCGGCGTCCTTCAGCGTGCGTGCCCGGCGGCCCGCCCGCGGCTCGCTCAGCTCGCGGAAGGCACACGCTGCCGCCAGGATCCGACCCGACAGCGGGATGCCCGGGCCGGCGACGCCTCGGTGATAGCCACTGCCGTCCATCCGCTCATGAGCCAGGCCGGCGATCGCGCCCAGCCGGGCCAGCGCCTTGGGGCGGGCGAGCACCCGCTCGGTGAAGTACGACGCCGCGCGCAGTCGCTCCGCTTCGGTCGCCGTGAGTGGCCTGGGCTTGTCGAGGATCGTCGACGGCACTCCGTGCAGTCCGATGTCGTGGACCAGCCCGGCCCGGTAGATCAGCCTCACCTCGGCGGCAGGCAGCCGGAGTCGCCGGGCCGCTTCGGCGGACAGGTCGGCAACGCCGCGCGAGTGGCCTGCGCGGGACGGACAGCGCAGGTCGGTGAAGTCGGCCAGCGCTACCAGAGCAGCGTCGAGGTCGTCGTTGCTGAGCCGGCCGGCGAGCCCGGGCTCCCCGGAGAACAGCTCGTGCGCGTCGTACTCGTCGTCGGCGCCGGGAAGCAACTCGCCCGCACTCGAGCAAAACGCGTCGACCAGCCGCGGGTCGAACTGGCTGCCGGAGCGGGCTTGCGCAACCTCCACAGCCCTCACACGCCCGCTCCGCCGGTGGTGTACCTCGACCACGTCAGCAAGGTGGAAGAGCCGCACCACCAGGGCGATCTGCTCGCCGCGGACACCGCGCGGGACTCCCTGCCCGTCCCAGCGGGCGAAGAACTGCCGGACCGCCGCTGACGTCTCGGCAGGCAGCCCGAGCTGGTCCGACAGCGTCGAGGTCACCAGACAGTGACCCTGGATGCCTCGCATCGTCCGGCTGCCACCCGTGGCCGCCATCGTGGTGGCCACGCGCAGACGTCGCGGGAACGACTGGCCGCGGCCCGCGCGCCCGAGGAAGAACGCCAATCCGGACAGCCCGCCGAGATCGGCGTCGAAGCTGTCGGCGCGGAACGCGATGTCGTCACCGAAGCTGGCGGTCACCTCGGGCGCATCGGCCACGCAGCCCACCCACGACAGCATCGCGACGTGGAAGAGCGCGGGCTGGTCCTCGTCGGGCAGTCCGATCTGGCGGCCGAGACGCGAAGCGATCTGCCAGCTGCGCAACAGATGCTCCATCGGCTGGCCCAGGCCCAGGTCAGTCGCAAGAGAAAACGCAGCCAGCAACTCGGCAAGGGTGACACCGGAGTCGCGCTCGTCCACACGCTCAGCCTAGGGACCAGCGGGGCCGCACGGATACGTCGCGCGATCGGCGTAGTGACCGAGGATCGCGGCGCCGGGCGCGGGAGGAACGGTCGGATGGCCTCCGTCCCCGCTCAGTTCATCGGCGGTGCCACAGTGATCGACGTCGCGGACTCCTCCGTCGATCTGTCGCGGCGGCGTGGTGCGCATGTGCGCGCTCGGAACGAGCCACGCGCCGGCTCATGTCAGCCTGGACCAGGTCGAAGTGCAGCATTTCCATGATGGGCTCCTCGGTGTGTGTTGACCGTGGAACCATGCTGGCGATCGCGGGGCCTGCTTCGCGCCGGTGGAATCGCCGGGTCTTCTGCGGCGGGCGTGGGCGGCTCAGCGCAGGTAGCGCCGGACCACGACCCCCTGCCGGTCCACCGGTGCACCCCGCTGGATCGTCCAGGCCAACCGGACCAGTCCCGCGTGCGACCACACCAGCGGGGTGGCGGCGCGGGTGCCCTCACCGGCGTGACAGCAGCGTTGCCCGGTCGGCGGGCGTCCGTCCCAGACCTGCTCGGCCAGCATGTCGCCGGGGCCGGTCGCGGCCGCCATCGCACGCAGGTACCCCGACCCACGACGACCGGCCATCACGGCGTACTCGCCTCGCTCGCCGGCCAGCAGCGGCCAGGCACGCCCCAACGTGGTGCCGGTGTCGGGCTCGGTGATCCGCCACTCGCCGCCGGTGCGGGTCTCCCCGTAGCCGTCGAAGTTGTACCTGTGCCAGAACGGGCCGTTCGGAGTGCGCGCCCGGAGCGCGCGGTCCACCACCGGCAGCGTCGAACGGACCGCACGGTCGCGGGGCGGCAGGAT
>DASSBE010000200.1:0-6021 GCA_035699065.1 Nocardioidaceae bacterium | reverse complement strand
TAGGTGTCGAGGTCGTGCACGCCCTTCTTGCCGAGGATCCGCATCGAGGGACCGATCCCGGCGCAGTTCACGACCGTGCGCAGTGGGGCGTCGACCGAGGACGCGGCGGCGACGGCGTTGCGTACGTCGGCCTGGTCGGTGACATCGGCCTCCAGGAAGGTGATGCCGTCCACCGTCTCCGCGTTCTCGATGCTTCCCTTGAGGTCCAGGGCGAACACCTGTGCGCCGCGGGCGGCGAGGGCGCGGGCGGTGGCGTTGCCGAGGCCGGAGGCGCCGCCGGTGACGATCGCGGCGGTGTTGTCGAGCTGCATCAGTTCTCCTTCTTCACGGATATCGAGCCCCGGTCGCGGTCGTTCGCGGCGGCGAGCGCGCGGCCGACCACCATCCGCTGGATCTGGTTGGTGCCCTCGAAGATCTGCATGACCTTCGCCTCGCGCATGTAGCGCTCGACCGGGAAGTCCCGCGTGTAACCGTATCCGCCGAGCACCTGCACCGCGTCGGTGGTGACCTTCATGGCGTTGTCGGTCGCGACCAGCTTCGCGATCGAGGCCTGCGTGGAGAACGGCCGGCCCTGGTCCTTGAGCCGGGCTGCGGCGAGCACCGTGGCGCGTGCGCTCTCGACGGCGGCGGCCATGTCGGCGAGCAGGAACGCGAGCCCTTGGTGGTCGATGATCAACTTGCCGAAGGTCTCCCGCTCGCGGGCGTAGTCGACGGCCTTGTCGAGCGCACCCTGGGCGAGGCCGGTGGCGACCGCGGCGATCCCGAGCCGGCCGGAGTCCAGGCCGGCGAGGGCGATCTTGAGACCCTCGCCCTCCTCGCCGAGCCGGCGTTCCGCGGGGATCCGGACGTTGTCGAAGCGCATCGTGGCGGTCGCCGACCCGGTGAGCCCCATCTTCTTCTCCGGCGGGTCCGCGGTCAGTCCCTCCGCGTCGGCTGGCACCAGGAAGCAGGAGATCCCCCGGCGTCGATCGTCGGGGTCCTCGCTGGTGCGGGCCATCACCTTGTAGAAGTCGGCGTAGCCGCCGTGGGTGGTCCAGGCCTTGGCGCCGTCGAGCACGTAGTCGTCGCCGGCTCGTCTCGCGCGGGTCCTCATCGCCGCGGGGTCGGAGCCGGCGTGGGCCTCGGACAGGCAGTACGCGCCGAGCAGCTCGCCACCGAGCATGTCCGGAAGCCACTGCTGCTTCTGCTCCTCGGTGCCCCTGGTGACCAGCCCGAAGCAGCTCAGCGCATGCACGCTCGTGCCGACCCCGACGCTCGACCACACCGCGGCGATCTCCTCCAGCACCTGGAGGTACACCTCATAAGGCTGACCACCCCCGCCGTACTCCTCGGGATAGGGCAGGCCGAGCAGTCCGGCCCGTCCGAGCAGGGTGAAGACGTCGCGTGGGAACCGCTCCTCGGCCTCCGCGTCGGCGGCCCGCGGGGCGAGCTCCTTGGTGGCGAGCTCGCGGGTGAGGTTGATCAGATCCGCGGCCTCGTCGGTGGGCATGACGCGTGTGGCTGGCATGGGACCACAGTATTCAGCCGTGGCCGGGCGGCCCAATCCCGACAGCCCCGGGTAGCGGCGACCAACGGGCGTCGTATCCTTCAGGCACCCCGTGACGGGTGGTTCCGTGGTCCACGGGGGACCGCTACTGCGAGAGGACACCGGACGTGGCTGATGTGGAGACCGTGCTCGACGAGGCAGGCCTGAAGAACCCGAAGGTCCGCGAGTACGTGTGCCACTGGGCCGCACTCACCGGCGCCGACCGGGTCGAGGTGGTCAGCGCGGCCGACGACGCCCGGCTGATCCAGGAGTCGCTCGAGGCGGGCGAGCTCCAGCCGGCAGGCGAGGGCCGCTACTACTCGCGCAGCTACGCGAAGGACACCGCGCGCTCCGAGGAGCGGACGATCGTGGCGACGAACGACCCGGCCGACGCAGGCGTCTACAACAACTGGCGCCCGGCCTCGGAGATGCGCCCGATGCTCGAGGAGCGCATGCGCGGGGCGTCGGCCGGCAAGACGATGTACGTCGTGCCGTACCTGATGGCACCGCCGGGCTCACCGCTGGAGGAGTACGCCGCCGGGGTCGAGCTCACCGACCACCGGACCGTGGTCCTGCACATGATCCGGATGGCCCGGGTGGGCGTGGACCTCGTCGAGAACCTCCCGGACCCGGACAGCTTCGTGCGTGCGGTCCATGTCACCGGCGACCTCGAGAACCTCGGCCAGGGCACCCCGGACGACCAGCGCTACTTCGTCACCGTCGCCGACGAGCGCACGATCTTGCACTTCGGCTCGTCCTACGGCGGGAACGCCCTGCTCGGCAAGATCGCCCACGGCCTGCGGCAGGCGTCGTACGACGGATGGGCCTCCGGGAAGTTCCTCGCCGAGCAGTTCATGCTGATCGGGATCGAGGACAAGGAGACGGGTCGCACGTACCACGTCTGCGGCGGTTTCCCGAGCGCCTCGGGGAAGACCAACCTCGCGATGATGCTCGCGCCCGACGCCCTCGGCGACCGCTACCGCGTCACCTTCTACGGCGACGACATCGCCTGGCTGTGGGTCGACGAGTCGGACGGCAAGCTGTACGGGATGAACCCCGAGTACGGGGTGTTCGGGGTCGCGAAGGACACCAATGAGACGACCAACCCGATCGCGTTGCACTCGGTGGCCGAAGGCAGCCAGGCTTTGTTCACCAACATCGCCTACAACGAGCAGACCCACGAGGTGTGGTGGGAGGGCAAGACCCCGTCGCCGCCGGCGGACGTCACCGGCTGGCGTGACTGGAAGGGCAACCTGATCTCGGAGCGGGCCGCGGACAACCACGAGCCGTGGGCGCACCCGAACAGCCGCTTCACCACGACCCTGGCCAACGTGCCGAACGTGGCCGACGACTTCGACGACCCGAAGGGCGTGCCGATCGACGGCATCATCTTCGGCGGCCGCACCCGCGACCGGGAGCCGCTGATCCGCGCGATCACGGACCTCGCCGAGGGGGTCTACGACGGGCTGACCCTGGGCGCGGAGGCGACCTTCGCCGCCGAGGGCGTGGACGGCCAGCTGCGCTACGACCCGATGTCGATGCGGCCGTTCCTGTCCTACGCAGAAGGGGAGTACGCCGCACACTGGCTCAAGATCGTGGGCCAGGCCACCGAGCAACCCATCTTCGCCCACGTCAACTGGTTCCAGCGTGACCCCGAGGACGGGCACTTCCTGTGGCCCGGCTACCGCGACAACTTGCGTCCGCTGCTGTGGCTGATGCAGCTCAAGAACGGTGAGGTCAGCGGCCGGCGTACCCCCGTCGGGATCCTGCCCACCGAGGAGGAGCTGCAGCTCGAGGGGGTCGACATCACCCCGGGCGACCTCGAGACGGTGCTGTCGATCGACACCGACCGGTGGCGCCAGGAGATGGTCAACCGGGAGGAGCACCTGTCGAAGTTCGAGGGGCTGCCCGAGGAGATCTGGGAAGCGCACCGGCGCATCGTCGCGGCCCTCGACGACTGAGTTGTCAGGGTGTGTGGCCCCTGTGAGGGCCACACACCCTGACAAGTCGGTGCGCCCCTCACCTGCTGGCGCGCATTTGGTCATACGTATGCGGGCGATTTGTCTGTGACCCTTGACACGCGCGAGCCACACTTCTAACGTCGCGGAAAGTAAAACATCCGATGTTCGGGCGATGCGCCGCTTGAGCATCGCCCGCGACGAGGGGAAGCCGCCATGCAGAAACCATCCATCCGCGCTCTGGCCGGGTCCACGGCGGCGGCATTGGCGGTCGGGCTGCTGAGCGTGGGCGGTGTCCCGGGGCCCGTCGCCGCCGACACCCCGGAGACCCCGGACTACGAGCCGACCGCGGACTCCGTGGACACCCACCCGGTGCCCGACTGGTTCAACGACGCGAAGTTCGGCATCTTCATCCACTGGGGCGCCTATTCGGTGCCCGCCTGGGGCCCACGCGGCAGCTATGCCGAGTGGTACGGCGCGTACATGAACCAGCGGAACAGCCCGACGTACAACCACCATCGCGACACCTATGGCGCCGACTACAACTACGACCAGTTCATGGACGACTGGACGGCGAAGAACTTCGACCCGCACGCGTGGGTGGACCTGTTCGAGGACGCGGGCGCGAAGTACTTCGTGCTCACCTCGAAGCACCACGAGGGCGTCGCCCTGTGGGACACCGCCACGAGCACCCGTGATGCCGTCGACCGGGGTCCGCAGCGCGACCTCGCCGGCGACCTGTTCGCGGCGGCCCGTGAGGACAGCGATCTGAAGGCCGGCTTCTACTACTCGCTCTACGAGTGGTTCAACCCCAACTACACCGGCCGGCAGCCGACCAACCCCTACACCGGCGAGACCATCCCCTACGTCGGCGTGGAGCCGGTCGACGACTACGTGCATGACTACATGCAGCCTCAGATCGAGGAGCTGGTCGACCAGTACGACCCCGACATCCTGTGGTGCGACGGTCAGTGGGAGAAGCCCGCGTCGTACTGGGACATGGCCCCGGTGATCGCCGACTACTACAACCAGGCGAAGAACCGGGAGAACCCGAAGGACGTCGTCGTCGCGAACCGGTGCAAGACCCGGACCGGCGCGCTGGACAGCCACGAGCTGGACTTCCAGACGCCCGAGTACACCGTCAAGGACGACATCGACCCGGTGAAGTGGGAGTCCAGCCGTGGCATCGCCCACTCCTACGGCTACAACCAGAACGAGCCGCTCGAGGACTACCTGACCTCTGACGAGCTGGTCGACTCGCTGGTCGACATCGTCAGCAAGAACGGCAACCTGCTGTTGGACGTCGGGCCCAAGGGGGACGGCACCATCCCGGCGTTGCAGCAGGAACGCCTGCGTGACATCGGCTCCTGGCTCGACATCAACGGCGAGGCGATCTACGGCACGACCTACTTCAACCACGCCGAGGACGAGGCCAGCAACGTGCCGGTCCGTTACACCGTCAAGGACGGCGCCCTGTACGCGACCGCCCTGTCGTGGCCCGGCGAACAGCTGACGCTCGGTGGCGACCTCCCGTTCGACCAGTCGACCGAGGTCACCCTGCTCGGCTCGGACGGCGACGCGCTGCCGTGGTCGCGCACTGCCGACGGGGATATCGACATCACCCTGCCGGACCAGTCGGCGACGAGCAGCGAGCACGCCTTCGTCTTCAAGATCAGTACGCCGGGCGTGCAGCAACTGGTCCGGGCGACGGTCGACCTGCCGGCGGAGGCGGCGCCGGGTAGCACGGTCGAGGGCAACATCGAGCTGACCAACACGGGCCGGACCACCTCGCCCGACGTACGACTCGGGATCGACGTGTCGGACGGCTGGACCGTGGACCCGGCCAACGCTGTGGTCCCCGAGATCCCGGCCGGCGAGACGGTCAAGGTGCCGGTGTCGGTCAGCGTCCCCACGGGAACACCGGCACACGACTACGAGATCACCGTCACGACGAGCGTGGGACGGATGCAGACCGCCACCATCGAGGACATCTCCGTGGTCCTGCCCAACGTCGCGCTCGGCAAGCCGGCCACTCAGAAGAGCCTCGCCTGGGACGGTGTGCCGAGCCGTGCCGTCGACGGCAACACCGACGGCAACTTCGGTGCCAACACCACGACCCACACCGCTGAGCCGTCGGACCAGGCGTGGTGGCAGGTGGACCTCGAGGCCACCTTCCCGATCGACGAGGTCGAGATCTGGAACCGCACGGACTGCTGCGCGGAACGGCTCTCCGACTACTGGCTGATGGTCTCCGAGTCGCCGATCACCGCTGACTCGCTGGACGAGGCACGGACGACTCCCGGCGTGACGGCGATCCACCAACCGGGCCAGGCGGGTCGTCCGACCCGGATCGACCTGGACGGCCTGCCGGGGCGGTATGTCCGCGTGCAGCTTGCGTCGCACAGCAACCCGTTGTCGCTGGCCGAGGTCAAGGTGCGGGCTCGTTGAGGCATCTCGATCGGTCCACATCGACTGACACATCGAACCGAAGGATCATCATGACCAGCAGAACCGCTCGTGCCCTCCGGCTCCGGGCAG
>DASSBE010000199.1:0-6124 GCA_035699065.1 Nocardioidaceae bacterium | reverse complement strand
TCAGACCCTATGACTTGACCCTTCTGTTGATCAGGGGGTTGCGGGCCGGGGCCTCACTCACAAGATTCGTGGGTTACCGAGCAGGGGCCGCCTGCTCGGCCTATCCAACAATTGTGGGAGGCCCCGGTGTTTACCGAGCGTACGAGTGTGGGGCTCGACGTGCACGCCAGGTCAGTCGCTGCAGCGGCGATTGATGGCGACACGGGCGAGTTGATCAAGCAACGACTGGTCCCCGCCAACGAGGTGGTGCTTTCCTGGGTCAGGGCATTGCCGGGTCCGGTCGCGGTGACCTATGAGGCGGGTCCGACCGGCTTCGGTCTGGCTCGGGCGATGTCAGCGGCCGGGGTCCGGTGTGAGGTCGCCGCGCCCTCGAAGCTGGCCCGTCCGGCCGGTGACCGGGTCAAGACCGATGGCCGGGACGCGGTGCTGCTGGCGCGGCTGCTTCGTCTCGATGACATCGTCTCGGTCCGGGTGCCGACGGTCACCGAGGAAGCGGCCCGCGACCTGGTCAGAGCGCGCGAGGATGTCCGCGGTGACCTGATGCGGGCCCGGCACCGGGTCTCCAAGCTGTTGCTGCGACACGGTCATGTCTACTACGGCGGCAGGGCCTGGACCGGTAAGCATGAGGCGTGGCTGCGCTCGATCCGGTTCGACCTGTCCGGCACTCGCGCCGCCTACGAGGCCGACCTGGAGGCGGTGGAGTTCGCGCTCCAGCGCCGCAACCGGCTCGACGAAGCGATCGCTGCGATGGCCGCGGCCTCGGAGTTCACGTCGGTCACCCGGCGATTGTGCTGCTTGCGCGGGATCTCCACACTGACCGGGTTCGCGCTCGCGGTCGAGATCGGCGAATGGGACCGGTTCACCGGTGCCAGCATCGGCGGCTACCTCGGCCTGGTGCCCAGTGAGCACTCCAGCGGTGAGTCACGCCGGCAGGGCGGCATCACCAAGAGCGGCAACACCCACGCCCGTAGGCTGCTGGTCGAGGCCGCCTGGCACCACAAGCCCCGCTACACCATCGGCAAGGTGCTCCAGGCCAGATGGGACCAGGCGCCACCCGCTGCCCGGGCCAGGGCGCATGCCGGCAACCAGCGGCTGCACCACAAGTGGGCCCGCTACACCGACCGGAAGAAGAAGCACACCGTCGCCAACGTCGCGATCGCCCGCGAACTGGCCGGATGGTGCTGGTCCCTGGCCACCCTCCCCGACCCCGAAACGAGACCGACCCCCAGATGAGAGACCCAAGCCCCACCGTCCGACCATGCTGCGTCAGCCGGCGACGGCGTCAAGGTCGTTCGTCCTCGCTTCGCTCCGGGCGCTCCACCTTGACCCCTCCACCCCGGCCGACGCCTCCAGACACGGCTAGAAGGGGCTTGGTGAAGCCAAGACTTGGACCGACCGCCGACCACCCTGGCCTGGCAGCGCGAGGAGCCGACCCGCGATTGGACTGTGAGCGGCACCATCAGGTGCCACGCTCGACCTCAGACAAGCGGAGCGCTCCTGCCGAACGCCGTCATGCGGTAACCAACCCGCGCATATCAGTCTCGACCGCGCGTCGCTAGACACGCTCCCACCAGGAACCAACCGGCAGCCGGACCAACACCGAGGCGCCGTCAATCCAGCCAGGACTCGACGGCGCCTCACCATGCCCACTTGACAGCAGACCCCTACATATCAGTCCAGGCTGTGGCGATGCTCCTTCCAACGCTGCACCATCGCGGCCGTCTCGACCTTGGTGAACGCCACGAACTCCTTGGTCTCCGCGAGCCGTTGGCCACCGCGGTGGTGCGTGCCGATCTCGCCGATCGCGTCGTCGAGCGCCGTCTCCCACATCTCCAGGAGCGGGATCCGGGCCAGCATGATCGCGCCCCACACGTCGTCGTCGTAGATCCGGTAGAGGTCGGCCCGGGTCCCGGGCTCACGCTCCTTGAACAACATCCGGGCGTCGAGCAGGTAGCGGACCGCGCCGGAGATCGCCGCCGGGCTCACCCGGAGGCCCTCGGCGAGCTCGGACGCGGTGTACCGGTCGTCGTCGTCGGCGAGCACGTAGGAGAACACCCGCGCCGCCATCCGCGGCATCCCGGCGTCGGTCAGCATCAACGTGATGCGTTCCACGGCACGCAGCAGGTTGTCCTGCTCGGCCTCGGTCAGCTCCGGGGGCACCGCGTCCTCCTCAACGGTCGGGTGCTCGGATCATAGCCTTCACATCGTTCAGAATCTCCTGAAACCTGTCGGCTCCTGGTCCGCCAGGCCCGGCTCGCCGACCTAAATTCATATTCTTCATGAAACTGTGAAAGTTGTGTCATGATGGCGTCCATGAGCATCGCGATCTCCGTCTCCGACGTGACCAAGACCTTCGGCAAGACCGTCGCGCTCGACGGCCTGGACCTCGAGGTCGCCACCGGCGAGGTGCACGGGTTCCTCGGGCCCAACGGGGCCGGCAAGTCCACCACGATCCGGGTCCTGCTCGGACTCCTGCGAGCAGACTCGGGTGAGGCCCGGCTGCTGGGCGGGGACCCCTGGCGTGACGCCGCGGCGCTGCACCGCAGGCTCGCGTACGTGCCGGGGGACGTGAACCTCTGGCCGAACCTCACCGGCGGTGAGGTGATCGACCTGCTCTCGCGGCTGCGCGGCGGGCTGGACAAGACGCGGCGCGAGGACCTTCTCGAGCGGTTCGACCTCGACCCGACGAAGAAGGCACGCAGCTACTCCAAGGGCAACCGGCAGAAGGTGGCGCTCGTGGCCGCGCTGGCGTCGGACGTGGAGCTCCTGCTCCTCGACGAACCGACCTCCGGCCTGGACCCGTTGATGGAGGCGGTCTTCCAGGACTGCATCCGCGAGGTCAAGGCGGAGGGCCGGACCGTCCTGCTGTCCAGCCACATCCTGGCCGAGGCGGAGGCACTCTCGGACCGGGTCAGCATCATCCGGAACGGCCGGGTCGTGCAGAGCGGCACGCTGTCCGAGCTGAGGCACCTGACCCGCACCTCGGTGGTCGCGGAGACCGAGGAGCACGCGGACCGGCTCGCGTCGATCCCCGGGGTCGCCAACGTCTCCGCCCTCGACGGCAAGGTCTCCTTCGACGTGGACACCGACAACCTCGACGACGCGATGTCGTATCTCGCGAGCCTGCGGATCCGGGCGCTGACCAGCCACCCGCCGACGCTCGAGGAGCTGTTCCTGCGCCAGTACGGCGACGAGCTCGACCTCGAGCACATGGCCCGGGGTCCGGAGGAGGCGCGGCGATGAGCCACACCCTCACCGGCACCGGCACGCTCGTGCGGCTGATCCTCCGCCGGGACCGGATCCGGCTGCCGATCTGGGTCCTCGCCATCATCGGCGTCGTCTACTCCTCCGCGACGGTGGTGCCGGAGACCTACTCGACGCCCGAGCAGATCCAGGCCTACCAGGACACGATGGGAACCAGCCCGGCCGCGATCGCGATGTCCGGACCACCGGTGGCCCTCGACACCCTGGGCGGGATCCTCGTCTACGAGACCGCCGTCACCGCGCTGGTCGCCGTCGCGCTGATGGCGGTCTTCCTCGTCGTCCGGCACACTCGCGGCGAGGAGGAGGAGGGCCGCACCGAGGTGCTGCGGTCCACGGTGCTGGGCCGGCACGCCCCCCTCGCCGCCGCCCTCCTCGTCGTGTCCGCAGCCTGCCTGGTGGTCGGCCTGGCCGTCGCCGCCGCGGTGGGTTCGGCCGGCGTGTCCATGTCCGGGTCGCTGCTGTACGGCGTCGCCGTCGGCGTCTTCGGCGTCACGTTCGCCTGCATCGCCGCCACCGCCGCACAGCTGATGACGCACGCCCGCGGCGCGATCGGTCTCTCGGCGAGCGTGCTCGCCGGTGCCTACCTGGTCCGCGCGGTCGGCGACGTCCGGGAGAACTGGCTGGTCTGGCTCTCCCCGATGGGCTGGTCGCAGCAGGTGCGGGCCTTCGACGACGACCGGTGGTGGCCGTTGGTCATCTCGGTCGTGTTCGCCGCGGTGGCGGTCGCGGCGTCCGTCGTACTCGCGAACCGCAGGGACCTCGGCGCCGGGATCGTCCCGTCCAGGCCCGGCCCCCCCGAGGCGGCCGCCTCACTGAACGGCCCGGTCGGCCTGGCGCTCCGGCTCCAGCGGGGCTCCGTCATCGGCTGGGTGATCGGCATGTTCGTCGGTGGCGCCGCCACCGGTTCGTTCAGCCGCGAGATCCAGACCATGGTGGAGAGCAACGACACGCTGGCGGAGTACATCGCGGCGGCCGGGGACGGGACACTGGTCGAGATGTACCTGTCGACGATGATGCTGATCCTGAGCCTGATCGCCGCGGGCTTCGCGGTCTCGTCGGCGCTCCGGATGCGGAGCGAGGAGACCTCGGGCCGGCTCGAGCCGGTCCTCGCGACCGGTGTCTCCCGGACCCGGTGGCTGCTGGGCGGCCTGCTTGTCACACTGGCCGGCACGGTCGTCGTGATGGCGGCCGGGGGACTCGGGCTCGGCCTCGCGCACGGGCTGGTCAGCGACGACGGCGGCGCGGTCGTGTGGGTCCTGGGCGACTCCTTGGTGTACCTGCCGGCGGTGCTCGGCCTCGCCGCCCTGGCCGTGCTCCTGTTCGGCTGGCTGCCGCGACTTGCTGCCGTCGCGTGGGCGGCGCTGGCGGTGTGCTTCCTGGTCGGCTACCTCGGGGGGCTGCTCCGCTTCCCCGACTGGTTCGAGAACCTCTCCCCGTTCACGCACACGCCCGCGGTTCCCGTGGACGACGTGACGGTGGCGCCGCTGATGGCGATCGGCATCGGCGTCGTCCTCGCAACGGGCGTGGGGCTGCTCGGCTTCCGCCGGCGCGACATCGGTGTGTGAGTCGCGCCACCCCTGAGGCGTTCGGGAATGCTTAGCAAGGGTAATGACTTATGCTAAGTACATGTCGCCGTCCATCGAACAGATCGCCCGCACCGATGCCGGCCTCGCCGCCGCTCTGCGGTTGTCCGTGGCCCGGCTCAGTCGCCGGCTCCGCAGCGAGCGCGATCCGCAGAACGAGCTGAGCACCGGGCAGCTGTCCGTGCTCGGGGCGTTGTACCGCAACGGGGACTGTTCGATCGGCGAGCTCGCCAACCACGAGCGGGTCCAACCGCCGTCGATGACCCGCACCGTCAACTGCCTCGAGGAGGACGGGTACGTCGTACGCCGTCCACACGACACCGACGGCCGCCAGGTCGTGATCGCCCTTGCCGACAAGGGGCTCGAGACGCTGACCGCAGACCGGAAGCGACGCGACGCCTGGCTCGCGAAGCGGCTGCGCGAGCTCACCCCCGAAGAGCGATCCGTGCTGCGCCAGGCGGCACCCCTCATCGAAAGGCTGGCACATTCATGACCACCCCACGAAGCGGCTCGCGCCTCCGCAGGGACCCCGCTTGAGCCCTACGTTCCGCGCGCTCTCGAACCGAAACTACCGGCTGTACGCAGCCGGTGGTGTCGTGTCGAACACGGGAACCTGGATGCAACGCGTCGCCCAGGACTGGCTCGTCCTCCAGCTGACCGCGAACAACGGCACGGCGCTCGGTATCACCACCGGTCTGCAGTTCCTGCCGATCCTGCTGCTCGCGCCGTACGCCGGGCTGCTGGCCGACCGGTTCCCCAAGCGCCGGCTGCTCCAGGTGACGCAGCTGATGATGGCCGGGCCGGCCCTGGCGCTCGGGCTGCTTGCGCTGACCGGTGTCGCCCAGACCTGGCACGTCTACCTGCTCGCCCTGGTGTTCGGTATCGGCACCGCCTTCGACGCGCCGGCGCGGCAGTCGTTCGTCAACGAGATCGTCGGCCCGGACAACCTGACCAACGCGATCGGTCTGAACTCGGCGTCGTTCAACATGGCGCGGATCCTCGGGCCCGGCGCCGCGGGTCTGCTGATCGCTGCCTTCGGCGGCGGCGTCCCGGCCACCGGCGGGGTGATCATCCTCAACGCGTTCAGCTACGGGGCGGTGATCCTCGCGCTGCAGAAGATGCGCACCGCCGAGCTGGACACGCCCGAGCCGGCGGCCCGCGACAAGGGGATGATCCGCGACGGGGTCCGCTACGTGCGCGAGCGCGCCGACCTGATGCTGATCATGACGATCGTCTTCTTCGCCGGCACGTTCGGGTTCAACTTCCAGATGACGTCG
>DASSBE010000198.1:0-2264 GCA_035699065.1 Nocardioidaceae bacterium | reverse complement strand
GCAGCTGCGTTCCGACGCTGTTGTGCCTGGCGCTCGTTCTGCCGGGTCGTGCCCCGTGCTCGGGCAACCTCGCCCCACGTCGCTCCGTCGGCTCGGGCAGCCTCGATCAGGAAACTCTCTGCCCGATCCAGCAGCCACCGGGCGTGTCGCAGGCCCTCCAGGTGCTCTAGCGGCCGCTGAGGGCCACGACAGGCGGCTAGCAGCGTCTCGGCGGCTCGGGGGAGCACCTGACGGGCGAAGGTGCCTGCAGCGGTGGACACGACAACACAGATTGCCGTCAAGAAGCCCTGACGGGAACGGTTTCCCGACAACCGGAATTGCCACCGAAATAGCGCTAACAGGAGTTAGCAGCCAAATTCATCGGGCCGGTGCTCGGCGCGTCGGCGGGGACACAGTCTTGATTAGTAGTCACATATTCCAAGAAGCCCGGTCCACCGGGGCAAAAAATGACCCCCACGCGGTTGCCGCCGCTGGGGGTCGTGGTCACCACGAGGTCTAGGTCATGGCGACGGTTCTATTGTCCCGCAACGGGACTTCTGTGGGTATCGCTGGCAACCCTGACGGTGCCGGTGGCGGGATGCGCGGCACGGTGTCTGGCTGGTCTCCAGGCGCGGTACGCAACCACACACGATGGCTCTGGCGCGTCGATACCCAGCAGCTGCAAGGTCGGCCCGGCTGGGCGGTGACGCTGACGCTGCGGGACTGTCCGGCCACTGGTGAGGACTGGATCAAGATCCGTGACCTGTTCCTGCAAGCCTGCCGGGATCTTCCGTGCGTCGATCTGGTGTCGTGGCTGGTCGAGTGGCAGGAGCGCGGGGTTCCGCACATGCACCTGGCCGTCTACGGCCCACTCCCGACCGATCCCGAAGCGCCGATAACGTGCATTATGTCATGTTCCACGCCCGGTCCCCGGGGTCAGCGGCCCACGCTCGGACGATGATGGTGCTCCGTCGTCCCCCGCACGTCGGCCCTCACCGGAGCCGGATGTCCACCTCGGCTGCGACCGTCTCGACCATCGCGGTGAGGCGTTCGACTCGGGAGGGCATCTCGTTCCGATAATGGGCGATGGTAAGCAGGCCCGGGCCAACGAAGGCCCACGCGCGGGCGCGCGCCCAGGTTTCGTCATCGGCCCCGGACGCGACCCGGAATACCTCGCGAGCAGGGGCATCGAAGATGCTCCACGCGTAGAGCAGGTCCACGGACCGGTCGCCGACGCCAACGCCGCCGAAGTCGATCACTCCGGCGAGCCGTCCGTCGCGATCAGCGAGGAGGTTCTCCTCGGACAGGTCGGTGTGCACCCAGCAGGCGGCTTCGGTGGCCGCAGGTACGTCGCGCAGTCGCCGCCATGCCTCCCGAACGCTGGTCGAGTCGAACAGGTCCACCAGCTCTGCAGCCGCGACTTCGGCCCATCGGTCGATCGTGTCGGTGACCGGCTCACCGCACCGATAGCCCCACTGCTCGGACTCGGCCGGGACGTCGGCGGTGTCGACGGCGTGCAGGCTCTGGAGGAAGGTGCCCAAGGACTCTGCCAGAAGCGCCTGCTGCGGACCGTCCAGTGCGAGCGGAAGGTCGCCCGGCACCCAGGACACGACCGCCCAGGGCCGTGGGAAGGCCGCGCTGGGCTGGCCGACGGCGACGACGTCGGGGACGGCAACTGACAGCTCGGGTGCAAGGCGGGGCAGCCAGCGCACTTCCTTGCTCAGGTCCGCGACGTAGTCGTCCGACCGGGGCATGCGGATGGCCAGGTTGTCTCCGATGCGGAACACCCAGTTGCTGCTCCCGGACACGCCGCTCACCCGGACGGGCATGTCGGCCAGGTGCGGAGCTTGCTCGCGAAGCAGCCGGGTCACGATCTGGGGGTCCGGGTCAACGTCGGCCGGCACAACGGCGTGGGAGCTCACCCGCACATGATCGTCGACTCGCGCAGTGACACCAACGGCAGGCGTGCGCGTTTCCCGACGCCGTTGGTCAAGCCAGCGCATCATGGAGGGATGGGGTTCCAGCGCTACGTCGCCCTCGGGGACAGCCAGACCGAGGGCATGAACGATCTCGACGCCCATGGCGGCGTCCGCGGCTGGGCGGACCGGTTCGCCTCATACGTGGCCGAGCAGAACCCGGGCCTGCTCTATGCCAATCTCGCGGTCCGCGGCCGTCGTACCGACCGGATCCGCGCCGACCAGCTCGAGCCCGCCCTCGCGCTTCGACCCGACCTGGCCAGCGTGATGGCGGGTGCCAACGACGTCCTCGGGGCCTTCGACCTCGAC
>DASSBE010000197.1:0-2621 GCA_035699065.1 Nocardioidaceae bacterium | reverse complement strand
CCGATACGATGACCGTTGCTGTCCGAAGAAAGGCCGACATGTCCCAGACCCATGCCGACTACCAGCTGAGTCAGCTCGACCAGCTCGAGGCGGAGTCGATCCACATCTTCCGCGAGGTCGCGGCCGAGTTCGAGAAGCCGGTGCTGATGTTCTCCGGCGGCAAGGACTCCATCGTGATGCTGCGCCTGGCGGAGAAGGCGTTCTTCCCGGCCCGGATCCCGTTCCCGGTGCTGCAGGTCGACACCGGCTTCGACTTCCCCGAGGTGCTCGCCACCCGCGACAAGTGGGTCGACCGGCTCGGCGTACGCCTGGTGATCGCCAGCGTCGACGAGGCGATCAAGGACGGCATCGTCGTTGACGACGGCAAGACCTCGCGCAACCGGCTGCAGATCGGCACCCTGCTGCACGCCATCGAGGAGGAGGGCTTCACGGCCGCCTTCGGCGGCGGCCGCCGCGACGAGGAGAAGGCGCGGGCGAAGGAGCGGGTCTACTCCCACCGCGACGAGTTCGGCCAGTGGGACCCCAAGATGCAGCGCCCGGAGCTGTGGAGCCTCTACAACGGCAAGATCCACGAGGGCGAGCACATGCGGGTCTTCCCGCTGTCCAACTGGACCGAGCTGGACATCTGGCACTACATCGGCCGCGAGGGCATCGACATCCCGGAGATCTACTTCGCCCACGACCGCGACGTGATCGCCCGCGAGGGGATGCTCCTGTCCGCCTCCGACGCGGTGCAGCCAAGGAACGGCGAGAAGATCGAGACGAGGCAGGTGCGCTTCCGCACCGTCGGCGACATGACGCTGACCGGCTGTGTCGAGTCCGATGCCGACACCGTGGAGAAGATCATCGAGGAGATCGCCGTGGCCCGGGTCACCGAGCGCGGCGCCACCCGTGGTGACGACCGGTTCTCCGAGGCGGCCATGGAAGACCGCAAGAAGGAGGGCTACTTCTGATGACTGTCGAAACCAACGCCGCCGAGGCCCAGCAGGCGATCAACGAGGACGCCGACCTGCTGCGGTTCGCGACCGCCGGCTCGGTCGACGACGGCAAGTCGACGCTGATCGGGCGGCTGCTGCTGGACTCCAAGGCGATCTTCGAGGACCAGCTCGAGGCGGTGGAGAAGACCAGCCAGTCCAAGGGCTTCGACTACACCGACCTGGCGCTGCTCACCGACGGCCTGCGCAGCGAGCGCGAGCAGGGCATCACCATCGACGTGGCCTACCGCTACTTCGCGACGCCCAACCGCAAGTTCATCATCGCCGACACCCCCGGGCACATCCAGTACACGCGCAACATGGTCACCGGTGCCTCCACCGCCGACCTGGGCCTGGTCCTGGTCGACGCCCGCCAGGGCCTGACCGAGCAGTCGCGGCGGCACGCCGTACTGCTCTCGCTGCTGCGGGTGCCGCACCTGGTGCTGGCGGTCAACAAGATGGACCTGGTCGACTACGACGAAGCGACCTTCCGCCGGATCCACCGCGAGTTCACCGCGTTCGCCTCCAAGCTGCAGATCCCGGACCTGACGATCATCCCGATCTCCGCGCTCAAGGGCGACAACGTGGTGACCCGGTCGCAGAACATGCCGTGGTATGAGGGCACCAGCCTGATCCACCACCTGGAGAACGTGCACGTCGCCTCCGACCGCGACCTCATCGACGCGCGGCTGCCGGTGCAGTACGTCATCCGGCCCAAGTCGGACGAGTACCACGACTACCGCGGGTACGCCGGACAGGTCGCCGGCGGCGTCTTCAAGCCCGGCGACGAGGTCGTCGTACTCCCGTCGGGGTTGACCAGCACCATCGAGGCCATCGACCTCTTCGACGAGCAGCTCGACGAGGCGTACCCACCGATGTCGGTCACGGTGCGGCTCGCCGACGACCTCGACGTGTCCCGCGGCGACATGATCGCCCGGGTGAAGAACGCGCCGACGCCGAGCCAGGACATCGACGCGATGGTCTGCTGGATGACCAACGAGCCGCTGCGACCCAAGCAGAAGCTCGCGATCAAGCACACCACCCGCTCGGGCCGGGCGCTGGTCAAGGACATCCAGTACCGCCTCGACATCAACACCCTGCACCGCGACCAGGACACCAAGGAGCTCGGCCTCAACGAGATCGGGCGCGTGCAGCTGCGCACGACGGTCCCGCTGCTGTGCGACTCCTACTCGAAGAACCGCACCACCGGGTCGTTCATCCTCATCGACGAGGCGACGGGCGTAACGGTGGGCGCGGGGATGATCAACTGATCGGTCATCCCCGTACGGCGCAGGGTCCGGCCTCGCGCCATCACTGGCCGAATGTTTCTGGTGCTGACCGAACGTTGCAACATACGGCCAGTCGCAGATTCACAACCTAGGTTGTGAATCTGCAGGGGCGCGCGGCTCAGTGCTCGCAGCGGCCGTAGTCGTCCTGGTGCCGGGTGATGTCGTCCTCGCCGGTGTAGGCGCCGAGCTGGACCTCCACGATGACCAGCTCCTCGGCGCCCTGGTTGGAGAGGCGGTGGCAGGCGCCCCTGGGCACGTCGATGGACTCACCGTGCACGACCGTGCTGACCACGTCGTCGATCTCGCAGGTGGCCTCGCCGGCGATGACCACCCAGTGCTCCGAGCGGTGCAGGTGGCT
>DASSBE010000196.1:0-3413 GCA_035699065.1 Nocardioidaceae bacterium | reverse complement strand
CGGTCAACTACTCGCTTTCGAGGCTCGCGGTCTACCTGGAACGCAGGCTGGCCAAGCGCGGCCGGTCCTCGGTGGAGAAGCTCGACGCCAGGCACGATCCCGCCATCGACATGGGTGCTGGTGGCTCCGGCGCCTGACCCGGGTGCCGCTGACCCGGCTCTTCACCCGGTCGGCGACCGCTCGCCCCGTCGCTACGGCCGGTCCGCGACGCGCTGGCCGGGCTTCTCGCTGACCCAGAGCCGGATCACGCCCTCGACCACGACCGTGCCGTCGTCGCGGACACCGCGCACCCGCACCGGCAGATCCGGGTCGTCGCCGGACCAGGCGCCGGGGTCGGTCTCGGCGATGCAGGTGATGTCGCTGGTGGCCTTCGCGGTGTAGCTGAGGTCCATCCCCTTCGGGATCCACCGCTTGCCGGCCGGGACGGTCACCTCGGCGAGCGCGCCCATCGCCGCCTCGAGCCCGTTGCAGATCGCGATCACGTGCACCGTGCCGAGGTGGTTGTGGACCCGGCGTCGCTTGGTGATGGTGAGCTCGGCGTAGTTCGGCCGCAGCTGCGTGAACCGGGGGCGCACGGTCGCGAAGTACGGCGCCTTGAGCGTGAACAGCCGGGAGAAGATCATCGCGCCGCCGGGCAGCCGGGAGACCCGGTCGTACAGGTCCATCACAGTCGTCATGACGACATGTTACCCATAGGTAACCCTACGTTGGGTATCTCGTAGCCATGAGCGAATCATCGAACGAGAACAGCGAGACACCTCCGGACGGCCGTCCCGGGATCAGCGACGACCAGCTGCCCGAGGACCTGCAACCGACCGACGACAACCCACTGGCGAAGAACCCGGGCCAGGACTCGGACGAGGAAGACGGTCAACCCGCGGGTGAGCCGCCCCCGGTCGTACCGCCGGCGCCGAGCGGCTGAGCCTGGCGGCTAGCACTCCTTAGGGTGGTCTCCCGGGCCGAACATGGCGGGAGCGTCCAGGGTGCAGGACACCACCGTGGCGACCTGGCCGTCGCGTTGCGGCTCGTCGAACCACAGCCCGCGACGAAAACCGAGCTTGTCGAGGACGCGCAGCGACGCGGCGTTGCGGTGGTCGGGCGCCGCGAAGTAGGTGACCGCTTCGGGGTAGTGCGGGCGCAGCACGTCTCGCAGATAGGCCCACAGCATCCGGGTGCCGATGCCTTGCCCGCACCACACCGGTTCACCGATCGCGTAGTCGAAACCGATCGCGTCGGGCTCACCGGTGAGGATCGCGAAGTCCGGATGGTCACCGATCCGGTAGTCCTGGAGGAACCCGACCGAGCGGCCGTTGAGCTCCAGCACCCACAACCGGGTCGGGTCCGCGCCGTCCAGCGCCGGGCCGTAGCTCCGCTCCGCCGCCGCCACATCGGGGTTCTCGTTCATCCACCACCGGGCCACGTGCGGCGCCTGCTGCCAGCGCACGACGTCGGCGAAGTCCGCCCGGGTCAGCGGCCGGAACCCGATCAGCACCGACGGCGACTCCTCGCACCCGAACACGGGCGGCCGTGCCGACAGGTCGACCGCCCAGATGTCCGCGCAGCCGACACCCTGCTCGTCGAGCTGCCGCACGACGGCCGGGTAGGCCGGTTCACCGACCCGCGGGCCCGCGAGGCGCAACCTCTCGCCCGCGAGTCCCGACCGCCCCGCCCGTCGTACGACGATCCCGTCCACCCACGGGGACTGGGTCAACGGGCGACCTCGGTGGCCCGCGACTCGCGGACGACGGTGACCTTGATCTGGCCCGGATAGGTGAGCTCTTCCTCGAACTGCTTGGCGATGTCGCGGGCGAGCACCTGGGCCTCGATGTCGTCGACGACGTCGGGCAGCACCATGACGCGTACGTCGCGGCCGGCCTGCATCGCGAACACCTTCTCCACGCCCTTCTTGCTCTTCGCGATGTCCTCGAGCCGGTGCAGACGTTCGACGTACGCCTCCAGCGACTCGCGACGGGCGCCGGGGCGGCCTCCACTGATCGCGTCGGCGGCCTGGGTCAGGATCGCCTCGACGGTGTGCGGCTCGACCTCGTTGTGGTGGGCCTCGATCGCGTGCACCACGTCGTCGGACTCGCCGTACTTGCGGGCCAGCTCGGCGCCGACGACCGCGTGCGAGCCCTCGGCCTCATGGGTGAGCGCCTTGCCGATGTCGTGCAGGAACGCCCCCCGCACGCAGAGCTCGCGGTTCAGGCCGAGCTCGTCGGCGAGCAGGCCGGCGGCGTACCCCGACTCGATCAGGTGCTTGAGCACGTTCTGGCCGTACGACGTCCGGTAGCGCAGCTTGCCGAGGATGGCGACCAGCTCGGGGTGCAGGTCGCTGATCCCCATCTCGAGCGTGGCGTCCTCGCCGGCGCGCACGCAGAGCTGGTCCACCTCGGTGCAGGAGCGCTCGTGCACCTCCTCGATCCGGCTCGGGTGGATCCTGCCGTCGGCGACGAGGTTCTCCAGGGTGAGCCGGGCCATCTCGCGGCGGACCGGGTCGAAGCAGCTGAGCAGCACCGCCTCGGGAGTGTCGTCGATGATCAGGTTGACGCCGGTGATCTGCTCGAACGAGCGGATGTTGCGACCCTCGCGGCCGATGATCCGGCCCTTCATGTCGTCGCTGGGCAAGTGCACGATGGAGACCACGGACTCGGTGGTCTGCTCGGAGGCGAGCCGCTGGATGACCGTGCTGAGGATCTTCTTGGCCCGGACCTCCGCCTCCTCCTGCGCGGTGCGCTCGATGTCGCGCGCCATGATCGCGGCGGTGCGCTTCGCGTCGTTCTCGATGCTCTCGACGAGCTGCTGCTTCGCGTCCTCCGCGGTGAGGCCCGCGACCCGTTCCAG
Organism: Nocardioidaceae bacterium; assembly: GCA_035699065.1. Taxonomy (GTDB): domain Bacteria; phylum Actinomycetota; class Actinomycetes; order Propionibacteriales; family Nocardioidaceae; genus Nocardioides_C. The sequence continues at coordinate 572 of DASSBE010000196.1, read as the reverse complement.
GGTCAGCCGGCGGTCCTCCTCGATGTCGAGGAGCTCGGTGCGGCGTACCTCCAGCGCGCTCTCCGCCTCGGCGAGCTCGTGCGACCGGTCCTCGAGGTGGCGACCCTCGGCGTCGAGACGCTCCTCACGCTCGGAGATCCGGTGCTCGCGCCGCTCGATGTCCTGACGCTGGTCCTGGAGGTCCTGGTGCAAATCGTCCACGCGCTTGTTGGCCCGGTGCCGCCCGAGCAGCACGACGCCCAGCGTGACCACGGCGAGGGCCACCACGATCCCGAAGATCACCAGCAAAAGCTCGACGACGCCGAGACCGGCCAGCATCGGGGTCGCGTCCACGGCCTGGCTCACCGGATATCCGAATCGGTCCATCCCAGGCTCCTGTCCCTATGGCGCGACGCGGGTCAGGTGCCGGGCTCGAGGCTGGACTCAGGTACGCCACAACAGGCGACGGTCCGCCGCTCCTCAACATCTAGCCGTGTGCCGTGCATTCCGGCTCGCGCCGGAGTCATATGTCATCTCAAGGCTGCCCGGTCATCCGGACATATTGCTTCTCTTGTGAGGCTAGGTCGCCGAGT